>CAZSOR010000051.1:0-19012 GCA_964608395.1 uncultured Pirellulales bacterium | reverse complement strand
AACTGCGGCTCAAGGAAATCAGAACTCATTCTGCGGTGGTCATCCGGAGCCAGCCCCTCAAAGCGGGCACGGTCGAATTTGCCCGTAAGCAATCCCCGCTGAATCGGGCTGTATACAACGACGCCCATCTCATTCTGTCCGCAGTAGTCCAGCAGTTCATCTTCCACTTCGCGATGCAGCATGCTATAGGGCGGCTGGAGCGAGACGGCCGGATATATCTTCTGCACGCGTTCAATATGCTCGACGGTGAAATTCGATGCGCCGAGGTATCGAACCTTGCCCTCATCGAGAAGTCTGGCCATTTCCTCCCATGCCTCTTCGACGTCTTCGTCGGGGTCGGGCCAGTGCATCTGGTAGAGGTCGATGACGTCGATGCCAAGTCTTTCAAGGCTAGCGTGACATTCGTCCCGGATGCTCTGCCGCTTCAGACAGGTTACTTTCTCCTTTTTTTCGTTCCACAGGATTCCGCATTTTGTCGCTATCAGCGGCTTTTCGCTCACCTGTTTGAGAGCCTTTTTGATGAGCTCTTCGGAATGGCCCAGCCCGTACGCCGGGGCGGTATCTATCCAGTTAATGCCCGCCTCAAGAGCCGCCAGAATCGCGCCGACCGCCTCGTCGTCGTCCTGCGGCCCCCAGCCGTACTGCCACGGCCCGCCCATCGCCCAGGTGCCCAGACCTACCGTTGTGAGCTCCAAATCCGTGTTTCCTAACCTTCGCTTTTGCATAATGTGTTCCCTAAATTTCAATATTTACACCATAGCATAGTAAGATATTGACCGTTTATCAATATTTTTGTACTTTTACCTGAGAAGTCTATTTTGCTTTACATGCAAAATTAACCCAATTTAGGGAACTGATAGGAGTATCTATGAAAAAGAGCAACTTTACTCAGCGTGTTCTTCTCGGCATGCTTTTGATTATGCTGTCGGTCTTTTTTTATTCGTTACATTATGTATTATTCAGAGACAGCCATCATATCTTCATCTACCTCCTGGGCGATATCGCGTTCGTATTTATAGAAGTGCTGCTGGTGACGCTGATTATCCACCACCTGCTGGGCGAGAGGGAAAAGCGCGCCATGCTCAAAAAGCTCAACATGGTAATCGGCGCTTTTTTCAGCGAGGTCGGCACCGATTTGCTGAAGTTTTTTACGAACTTCGATAAGAACACCGAACAAATTTCGAAGCATCTGATCGTGGGCAATGAATGGTCGCCGGAGCATTTCACGCAGATGGAAGTTGTGCTGCAAAAACACAGTTACAAAATTGATAGTCGTGCCGGAGATCTCCAGGGCCTGCAGAGCTTCATCGTGGGCAAACGCGCGTTTCTGCTGAGGTTGCTGGAGAATCCCAACCTGCTGGAGCATGAAACATTTACTGAGCTTCTCTGGGCGGTTTTTCATCTATCGGAGGAGTTATCGAACAGGGCGACCATCAAGGGCCTGCCGGAGACCGACTACGACCATTTGAGCGGAGATATCAAAAGGGCCCACCGGCTGTTGGTACGGGAATGGCTCTGTCACATGGAGCATTTGAAAGTCGATTATCCGTACCTGTTTTCGCTCGCAGTCAGGATCAATCCTTTCGATCCGAACGCCTCGGCGGAAGTGGAATAGCCGCAAGGAGGCTGCCTTGCCAAGTTTGAATTGTCGGAATGGACAGCACTTGTGAATAGATAGGAATGGTCATGAAAACCAAGAGATTACTCATAACAGGCTTCTTACTCATCAGTCTTATATCAATACTTTTGTGGCTCTCCGGCGTGCGCCTAGCGCATGCCAGATTCCTGATCTCGTACTTTTCCGAGCCAGCCGACCTCTCTGCAGACGAGACCGACGAATTACACACATGGCTTAGAGACAATGCGGTCCATCTCAATTCAGTTGAAGCAGGTTCCGGCTTCGATGATATGCAGCCTCTAAAGGCCATAATTGGAGACGCACGTATAGTCTCCCTGGGAGAAGCCGCCCACTTGAATCGTGATTTCTCCCGGGTCAAGCATCGGATGGTTGAGTTTCTGGTAAATGAGATGGATTTCACGGTCTTTGCTATTGAAGCTACGTTCGCCGGCGCGCTGGAATTGAATGACTATATACTTACTGGCAATGGCGATCCCCAGCGGGCGCTGGGAGCGCTGGTCTACCCCGCGTGGACCACTGAGGCAATTCTTGACATGGTAAACTGGATGCGCGAGTACAACGCCACCCACGACAAAAAAGTAAAATTCTACGGCTTTGACAACAAGCCCGCCACAGGTTCAGCCAAGGCAGTCTATAATTATCTAAAGAAGACAAACACCACTAAGCACTACGATCAAGTGCTCTCGGTTATGATGAATACGTGGACAGCCAATCAATTGAACAAAGGTCCAAAGGAAGAAATACACCGGATCGCAGGGAAGATCGAGAGCCTGATAACACATCTGGAGAATCACCCGCCCACCTATGCTCAACAAACTACCTCGGAACAGGATATCCAAGTGAAAAAGGAGTGGAACCTGACGGTTCAGCACGCCAGGGTCCTCTTGCAGCATATCAAATTCTATGGTGCGCCGAACATATCAAAGGCCTCTGAGCTTCGTGATAGGAGCATGGCGCAGAACGTACGCTGGCTTGTGGATCATGAAGAAGGGGCAAAAATAATTCTGTGGGCAGCCAATTCTCACGTTATGACAACAGCCGGCTCCGGGTGTATGGGTGACTACCTGCGCCGGACCTTTGGCAAAGACATGGTGGTCTTTGGCTTGCTTAGCAATCGAAAATCGGAAGGACTTTTACCTGACGATACAGATCAAGGCCCAGGCGCGCCTAAGGGATCTGTCGAAGCCCTTCTCACCGAAGCGGGGCTCGATATGGCTGTTGTCAATCTTCGCTCCCTACCCAAAGGAGCTGTCTCCAAATATTTTAATGCACCGCGCAAAACAGGCACCATATCTTGCCAGCTTCCCTGGGCGTACGACGCGATACTGTTCATCGAAACCACTACGAGTGCGCGCCAGGTGAGAACAGGCATTCTAAGAGGAACTGCCGAAAGGCTTCCAATGCCCTCCAATCTCGACTTCGAAGAACTCCAAGATGGAAGACCAAAAGACTGGGAAGTCCAGGGTGGTCAATCGCGACTCGAATTTCAAACCACCGGCTCACACGATCAACCGTATAAAGGCAACACGTGTGGCATGATAAGGAGAAACCCGGGCAGGCCTTTCGGCGAACCTTTTGGGAATATCAGGCAATCAATAAAGGCCTCTGGTTTCAGGGGCGAGCGAATTCAGTTCTCTGCGGCCGCTCGTGTAAAAGATGGGATTGGCTATCTTTGGCTTTCGATAAATAAGGGGGCAGGGAAATCAGATATATTCCACCAGGAAATAATTACCTCGGATAAATGGCAGGAATATCATATTTTGGCCGAGGTCCCACAGGGATCTACAAGGATAACATACGGATTAGTCTATGTCGGGCAAGGCGCAGCTTTCATCGATGACGTCTCAATTGGAGATTCAAATTAATACTACACGTGTGACTATCAGATTGCTTCGCACACAGCCGACGCTTTGATGTTTAGTGATAGCCGGCGCCGGGATACAAAATATTCAGAGCCAGCAAATGCACCGGATTTAAGACCACGTCCAGCAGTCGCCACGCGACAACCAGGCCGATGATTCGAAAACCCGGCTGGTGCAATAGTTGCGCATAACGTTCGGCGGCACTATTGCTTAAAAACAGCGAGAGCACCTCGCTGCCGTCGAGTGGAGGCAGCGGGATAAGATTGAAAACGAACAGAATCAGGTTCAGCGAAAAAACAATACTCAGGGCAACCGAGGCAGAGTTTGCGAAGCCGGGCGATGCCGCGGCGGTGACCTGTTCGAACGTAATTGATTCGGGGGCGTGGAAGACTCCGAGCAGCATTCCGGCACGAATTGCCAGGCCTGCTAAAACCACGAGAATAAGATTGGCAACCGGCCCGGCCAGAGCCATCAGGGCTGCGCTTCGCCGGTTGTTCCGCGCCCAGTGAGGATCGTAAGGCGAGCTGGCCCAGCCGATCATCCAGCCGGCAAAAATAAAAGAGGCAATGGGCATGACAACCGTGCCGAACGGCTCTCTTCTGATGTGGGCCACAGGATCCAGCGTAACCTGGCCCTGGCGATAGGCCGTGGGGTCGCCGAGCTTCAGTGCGGCAAAACCGTGAGCGGCCTCGTGACAGGTCAACGCGACCAACAGAGCGACATACCAGGTTATCCCCAGAACTAACACCATAAAGTCACTTAATTTTCCGCTGAAACGCGATAAGTTCGGCCGGCTTTTGTTGTGAATGCCATAACAGTCCATGCGCCGATGGGCTTGACCGGTTTGCCGCCGGATGTCACGCGAACAGGTTCGTTGGCGTGAATTCTGCAATTGTTGCCGGACAGCGAGCGTATGGTCGCCTCGGTGAGTTTACCGTCTTTCCACGCGATGTCAACTTCGAAGTCGCCTCGGGCGCGCAGTCCTTTGACCGAGCCGTTCGGCCAGGCCTTCGGCAGAGCGGGCAACAAATAAATTTCACCGGCGTGGCTTTGCAGCAGCATCTCGGCAAGTCCTGCGGTACCGCCGAAGTTGCCGTCGATCTGGAAGGGCGGATGATTGTCGAAGAGGTTGGGATGCGTTGATTTTCGCAGCAGTGCCAGCACGTTTTCATGTGCTTTTTCTGCATCTCGCAAGCGGGCCCAGAAGTTAATGATCCACGCCCTGCTCCAGCCGGTATGGCCGCCGCCGTGCGAGAGGCGGTATTCGAGCGATTTTCGTGCCGCTGCCGCCAGTTCCGGCGTGCCGGTAACGGAAATCTGTTTGCCGGGGTGCAATGCAAAAAGATGCGAGACGTGCCTATGCCCGGGCTCGGGTTCCTCGAATTCTTCCGTCCATTCCAGCAGTCTGCCGTCCGAGCCGATCTGAGGACCGGCCAGATTGCCGCGGGCGGTTTTGACCTGTTTGACAAACTCATCGTCGAGGCCCAGAATTTTCGCCGCCTCGATGCAATTGGTAAACAGGTCGTAGATGATCTGCTGATCCATTGCCGGGCCCATCGTCAGGTTAGAAGTCTTGCCGTCGGGTGTGCGGAAGCGGTTTTCGGGCGAGATCGAAGGGCCGGAAACCAGCTTACCTGTTTTCGGATCTTCGACGAGAAAATCCAGGAAGAACTCGGCGGCTTCTTTCATAATAGGATAAGCTCGCTCCTGCAGAAATTCCTTCTCGCCGCCGAACGCGTAGTGTTCCCATAGATGCTGGCAGCACCAGGCCGCACCAGTAGGCCACATTCCGTATCCTACGTTGCCGATAGGACTGGTCCAGAACCATGCATCCGTGGTATGGTGGGCGACGAAACCGCGGCAGTTATAAACATCCCTGGCGGTTTTTCTCCCGCGGGGCCGCAGGTTGTCGGTCAGGTCGAAGAAAGGTTCGTGACATTCGGCCAGGTTGCAGACCTCGGCGGGCCAGTAGTTCATCTGGATATTGATATTGATGTGGTAATCGCAGTTCCACGGGGCATTGATGTGCTCGTTCCAAATACCCTGGAGGTTGGCGGGCATACAGCCGGGACGCGAGCTGGACATCAGAAGGTAACGGCCGAATTGGAAGTACAGAGCGCACAAGGCCGGGTCGTCGGCGCCGTCTTTCATCGCTTGCAAACGCTCATTGGTCGGCTTATCGGCCGCAGCCGTGTCACCGAGATTCAGCGCCACCCTTCGGAACAGACGCCTGTGCTCGGCAAGATGCGCCCGCTGTAATTCGGGATATTTTTTCCTGCCGGCGGTGACCAATTGCTTATCGCAGACCGTCTGCGGATCATCGCCGCGGTAATTTGTCGCCGCGGTAATTAAGAGTGTTGCCGCATTGGCATTTTCCAACCGCAAGCCTTCATCAGTCGCCGTCAGCTTTCCGCCCTCGGGAATAATCTTAAGCCGGGCCTCGAAGTTGACGCCCTTGTGCTGGCCCTTCATTGTGGCCTGCCCTTTGAGCACAATGCGGTCCGGCCCGACGGTTTCGACGGTGAAATCTTCAGGCCGCCAAAGGCTTGCATCGAATGTAATCTGTGCCGGCTTATCACACGCCAGGCGAACGACGATGCACTGATCGACAGGACTTGAAAAAACCTCGCGAGTGAAAGTGACATCGCCGAGCCGGTACGTGACGGTTACCGTGGCGGCATCGAGGTCGAGCTGCCGGCGATAACCGGCTGCTTGCCCGTTATTGCCGAATCGCAGCCTCAGATCGCCGAGCGTCTGGTAGCTGCGGATCAGCCGCTCGCCCATAAACTCGCGCTGCATTATCCTCTGGGCCTCGGCATATTTTCCTTCGAAGATGAGCCGCCTGGCCTCGGGCAGATGTTTGTACGCCCCAACCCGGTCCCGGTCGAGCGGATTGCCCGCCCATAGGGTGTCTTCATTGAGCTGCAGCCGCTCGGTTTGAACTGTGCCGTAAACCATTGCTCCGAGCCGTCCGTTTCCGACCGGCAGCGCTTCGGTCCATTGTCCGGCGGGCTTGTTATACCACAATTTCAGGTGGTTCCATTCTTCATCGTTGTGGTTGACTGATTCGGTGCCGTGTACCGAGCATCCTGCAAAAATATTTACAAAAACTAACGCCGCGACTACCACTTTTAGATTTTTCATTTTATGCTCTCTTTGATTCAATACATTGGATTGTCCCGATCGGCTACGATCAAGTACGTCCGTCCGGCCTTTGTATTGAACTCAATGACACTCTCTTCAAGCTCTGTGACGCTGATGGGTTTGCCCTCGTCAGTCACCCAGACGGGCCCGCTGCAGCGAACTCTGCATTTATTGCCGAGCTTCGAACGGATGATGCACTCGTTCACTTTTCCGTCCTGCCAGTCAATATCCACTTCGAAGCCGCCGCGGGCTATCAGGCCCTTAATGTGGCCGGCCGGCCAGACGGAAGGCAGTGCCGGCAATAGATGCAGCTCGCCCGTTTGGCTTTGCAGCAGCATTTCCGCGATGCCGGCGGTGCCGCCGAAATTACCGTCGATCTGGAACGGCGGGTGGGCGTCGAACATATTTGGAAACATTCGCTGTGGTGTCAGAAGACTGCTGAGCATTTTGTACGCGTGATCCCCGTCCTCGAACCGTGCCCAGAAATTGACCTTCCAGGCCATAGACCATCCCGTGCCGCCGTCGCCGCGAAGTTCGAGAGATTTTCTTGCTGCCGCGAAAAGACTTGGTGTGCCCCGGCGTGTGATTTCTTTGCCGGGATGCAGGCCAAACAGGTGCGAGACATGCCGGTGCTGATTCTTCGGGTCGTCCTTGTCTTCGAGCCATTCCTGGAGCTGGCCGTACCGGCCGATCTGATTCGGCGCGATCCGACTTCGCATCTCGACCAGCTTTTCGCGGAAGGCCTTGTCCACATCGAGAATTAAAGCCGCCTCGATGCAGTTACTGAACAAATCGCGAATGATCTGGTGATCCATGGTCGGCCCGGCAACGAGTCCGCCATTCTCCGGCGAATTGGACGGCGTGCTTATCATCCAGCCGGTCTTCGGGTCCTTGATTAGAAAATCGACGAAGAAAGTCGCGGCACCTTTCATCAGGGGATAGGCCCGCTTTTTGAGAAATTCTCTGTCGCCCGTGAATGCGTAATGTTCCCAGAGGTCCTGGCAGAGCCAGGCGCCTCCCGTGACCCAGATGCCGTGATTGGATGCGTTTATCGGAGCGGTTCCTCGCCAGAGGTCGGTGTTGTGGTGGAGGACCCAGCCACGGCAGCCGTAGTGGGCCATGGCGGTTTTCCGACCGGTCTCGGCCACGTCTTCGAGCATATCGAAGAGAGGCTCGTGACATTCCGACAGGTTGGTGACCTCGACGGGCCAGTAGTTCATTTCGGTGTTGATATTGGTTGTCCACTTGCTGTCCCAGGGCGGGTTGAGCTTGTCGTTCCATATGCCCTGCAGATTAGCCGGCTGAGAGCCCGGGCGCGAGCTTGCGATCAGCAGGTAGCGGCCGTACTGAAAGTACAACTCCATCAATTGCGGGTCATTTTGTTTGGCAAAGTTCTCGATGCGCTTGTCGGTCGGCTGCTCTGCCGCCTCGGTGGTGCCCAGCTCGAAGACGGCTCTGCGAAACAATCGGCGATGGTCGACGATATGCGGCTCTCGAAGCGATTGGTAATTCCTGCCGGCAACAGCCCTGATTGTTCGGCGGCATATATTTGCCGGGTCTGCGGTGACATCTTTGAAGTTTTTATAGCTCGTCGCGGCGGCAAGAACCAGCGTCACCGAATCGGCGCCCGTAACCTCCAGGGCGTCATCCGTGAGTTCTGCTTCCCCGCCCGAGACGCGCCAGCCCAGCCGGGCTTCGAACTTCAGGACGTTGGCTTTTGTTTCTTTGGTTCGGGTATTTGTGCGATCCTGGATCCGGCCGCGGAGTGCAAGGGTGTTATTGACCGCCAATGTCTGAGAATCCGGGTGGAGGCTGTCGAGTTTCGCGCTAAATGTTAATTGGCCCGGTTTGTCGCAGGTTAGACGCACGACAATCACCTGGTCCGGGAAACTACAAAAGACCTCACGTACGAACTCGGTATCGCCTACGCGATAGCGGACCGTTGCCAGTGCCGAGTCGATATCCAGCTCCCGGCGGTAGTCGGCCGGTTGGCCGTGGCCCGGGAAGCTCAGGCGCAGGTCGCCGAATGGCTGATATTTTTCCTGCCTAAGCGGCACGCTCATCATTTGCTGCATAGCCAGATCTTCGGCCTGCCGCTGTTTGCCTTCGAACAGCAGCTTGCGGACGACCGGCAGATACGCGGCAGCGCCGCCGTGCTGATACTCGTGCGGCCCGCCGGTCCACAGGGTGTCTTCGTTGAACTGGAGCCGTTCGTTTTCCATGCCGCCGAAGATCATTGCCCCGAGCCGTCCGTTTCCGACCGGCAAGGCCTCGGTCCATTCTTTTGCCGGTTGCTGATACCAGAGTTTCATACCGGTCCAGTCTTCGGTATCAAGGTGATTTTGTCCGGCCCTTTCCGCTGGCTCGGTCACGCACCCTGATATAATCAGGCAAAAAGCCAAAAGATAAAAAGCGGATACCAGCGGATTTCGGATTTGTTGTTCTGTTTGCATAATGACTCCTTTCAAAAAAATGTTTATCTCAACATTTGATTATTGCGCAAAATATGTTCGGCGTGTTCCGGGAACTCCCTCACAATACTCTCTGCTTTTGATTTCTGCACGATTTTGGCGCCGGCCGTAGGAAGCTGGTTATCTTCGAATTTCAGAGTTTCTATAATGCGTTTGAATACCAGCTCGGCCAGTTCGCCGTCACCGGCAATCTGGCTCACTTCGATATCGAGCTGCCGGTTATCAGGTAATCTCGCGGTGCCTAAAAACATACTGAAATGCACTTCGGGCTTGTCTATGCGGGCCCAGTCAATCGTGAGCGTATCGGTCTGCGTCTGGTATGTCTCTACAATCACGGCGCCGATTTCAGATGCCCTTTGCTCGAATCGCATCTGCGGCGGCGTCGTCTCGGCACTCAACAGATACCGGCAATTAACCCAGGCGGTCGGTCTGACGGAACCGCGGGGGAAAAGGCTGCTTAAGGAGTACATATTCTCCTGATACTGCCATTTTTCCTCGCTTTGCCAGGCCTTCCCGACCGGCATCGATACCGATAAACCCGTTCGAGATAACCGGATCGGGTCCGAAAATGAAATTCTGGACTTGAAGACAACAATGAGGTGGGCCATTAGCAACGCTGCAATAAAAAGGCCCAGGAGGGCTATCTTATCATACCCCGGCTTGTTTGTTCCGTAAGTATCATTCATAATCGCGGCCATAGTAATGATTCGATACGTTTTTTGCAAGCTTCCCTTACGGAATCTACCGGCTCGGTCGCATAAAACCGACGAATTTAATTCAGAATGCATTTTGTTGCCGGCGGAATTATTCATATATTTTAAATGAGTTCCCTGAGAACGGCGTATCTTTCGGTCGATACGTAGGGGCAGGCCCGCGTGCCTGCCCTGGGCAACCACATGGGGTTGCCCCTACGGTTCTCGGGATTCTGAAAAAGGCATTTAACACGCCTAATGAGAAGGAGGTTGAAATGAATGAAGTAATGACGCCACATGGGGTTGATCCGGAGAAAATCCTGCAAATAGCGATCGACATGAAAGTGCCTGCCATTATGTCCTATCTGTCCAGAGACAAATGGCACGTCGCTAAGGTTCTGCTGACAAAACTTGACGGAGACAGACTTAAAGTTGAAAGTACCATCTCCATGAGGCAGCGTCCTATAAATATACGCGTAGATCAACCGGTCGGCATTTCATTCAAACATGGATATGGCAAGTTTGTTTTTGATACGACTGTCAAAGCACTCGAACCTTCAACCGATCCCGAGACATCCCGACAGTGCGGCGGAACAATCGTACTTGCTTTTCCGGATAAGATCGAAGTAATCCAGCGGAGAAGCTACTTCCGTGTTAACGTACCTGAATCACTGAAGGTGAAAATTTTGCTATGGCATCGCAGCGGCAAACGCGGAGAAACAGATCCGAAACATGATACAGCCAACGAGATGCACAATTGTTGTCAGGGCAGGCTGATGGACATTTCCGCCGGCGGCGCTCAGGTTATAGTGCCGAACCAGAACGATGCCGGAAAAGCCAACTTCAAAAAAGGACAGTTTGTCAGCATGAGATTCACGCCCCTGCCTTACGAAACACCATTAGTGCTGAGTGCCCAAGTCAGAAACGTTTTGCCCACCGCAGACGACCAAAACGCCTCTCTTGGCTTGCAGATTGTCGGTCTGGAAGCAAGTTCGGAAGGTCGAGAGGTTCTGACCCGGCTGATAGGGATTGTCGAGCGGTACTATCAGATAAATCAATCCGGCGTCAAACAGCAGGCTGTGCATCCGGTCTCGAATGCAGATTAGCCGATAAGTTCCTTGTGTACTGATCGACCGGCACAATTGTCTACTCATCAACTTTTGCCTGGTCTATGTCAATCGAAGCTGAATGCTGCGCTGCCGGGACGAGATTGTCGTTATTGCCGCTTGCCTTGTGTCTCAATTTTGCGATGGATCTTGAAATTGGAACTCTGAAATATAACCATTTCATAAAACTGTTCGCCGCAAAACCACAGAAAATCACCACCATAGCCACCTGAATATTCCACCAGACAAAAGCCAGCAGCAGCAACACCCTTATCAGGTATGAGAATGGTTTTTTGCCCCTGAGGTACTGATTGAGAATATGCGGATATCGAATCCTGCTGACCATTAGAATTGATATACCCAGGGCGAAAAACGGCAGGGTACAAATAATAGCAAACGCCGGAATTGTTTCCTGGTGGAATATTATCAGGCTGACTATTACTCCCGCGGCGGCGGGCGTCGGCAGGCCCATAAAACTCATGTGCGCCGATTCATCCTCCTCGTTTTCCACGTTGAATCTGGCCAACCGGATAGCCGCACAGCTTATATACGCGGCCGCCGAGAGCCAGATGAAACGCTGCAGAAATCTTTCATCGGAAAGCCCCCTCGATGCCAGTTCACTTTCCAGAATGTTGAGCATGAGATATGCCGGCGCCACTCCGAAGCTGATTATATCGCAAAGGCTGTCGAGCTGGCCGCCAAAGCTGGAGGTGCTCTGTACCCTTCTTGCAAGCCGGCCGTCGAGCATATCGGCAACCATCGCTACCAGGATCATATAGCCGGACATTGCAAAGTAAGTCGTGGACCCGAATGTAAAAAACGGTATTTTGGAATCAGCGGATATTATTCCTGCGCCTTTGCCAGCGAAGATTATCGCCGCGAAACCGAAGATGCCGTTAAGAATCGTAATCAGTGACGGCAGAATCGCGATATACTTTAACCTCTGCCTGCGCACCCGCCGAAGCAGACTTTTCTTCGCAGCATCAGTTTTAGAGCTCGACATCTTCCGTATCTCGAAATTCGTATCTTACAAGCGGCGTAAGGCCCGCTTTTACCTTATCGCCTATTTTCACGAGGCACTTTGCATTTTCACGGACAGGCAAATACAATTCTGTTCTGGAGCCGAATTTTATCATACCGAACCTTTCGCCGCCAGCTAATTCCTGCCCTTCTGCCGTCGTGCAGACTATCCGCCGGGCAATCGCTCCGCTGATTTGCCGGACAATCAGCTTGTCTTTCGGACTGTCGGTTCGGGTCAGTTCCAGATCGTTGGACTCGTTGAGACGCCCCGATTGAGGATTCATCGCGTTGAGGTATTTGCCTTTTTTATAAGTAATTTTTTCAATTCTGACGTTACATGGAGCACGATTTATGTGGGCATCGAAAATGCTCAGGAATATTCCGATCCGCAGGGCGGGCCCGCCGATGAAGTTGTTTTCTTCCACCCTTTTGATCTCGGTAACATGCCCGTCGGCTGGTGCCAACAGCAGGTTAATATCCGCAGGACAGCTTCGCTCCGGGTCGCGGAAGAACATCAGGGCCCATATCAAAACACCGGCCAAAACCGTCTCTATAGCAACAACCGCCCACTGCGGCAAAAAAGCCGCCGTTACCAGCGGAAAAACAATCATTGCCGCAAGCACAACCGCCGGGTAAACAACCACCTGCGGCAAACCATATTTAGTCAGAGGAATTCTCATGTTTTTTATTCGTTATTTATTGCTTTGTGTACTATGAACTATGAACCATAAACTATCAACAAAAAAAGGCCGACCCTGTGGGTATCGGCCTCTTGAAGGAGGGTGATGACGCATATTTTAATTCTAACAGCCGCCCTTTTGGGGCAGGCTTATTATGAACGGCCTATTATGTGTTCCTACTTATATAGACGCGAAACTGGCCAAAAAGTTACAATATTTTCCAAAAATTCCTCAAAATTGATATAAAATGTCGATTCCAGAATAAAAAGACGGCTTTTTGAGCCGGCCCATTAGTCGCCTCAGCAACTCTCTACTGAGCCAGGGATTTTCTAAGCCGCTTAGCTAATCGCAGGATATCTTCATAGTTTACATGCTCGGGAACGAGGCCATTGTCACTACGCTTGGCCATTGCACCAAGAACGAAGGTGGTGAAATCTTCCTCTATCCTGATTTCTTGAGGATCAGGGATAGCAATCTGCTTGACACTGTTTTCTATATCCTCGGTTCTATTCACGTTGAGCTTATAGTGAATTCGGTAGTCCAATACTGCATTCACCGGGGGCGGCTCCTTGTCAGGTATATACAGACTCCACTCATACCATCTCTTGCCCTTTTCGGTTTCCTTTTGGGTGAACGCCAAATGATAGCCAATGAATTTCATGTCCCGAACATTTGGCTCAGGCGAGAGAGCAAAAATCTCAGTAGGCAGCTTTGGCAGATCGCCGCCAACGCGAAGACCTTTGAAGAGTTCGGACTGGTCACGGGATTCTTTTGCATCAACGCTCTGCCAACAAGCCAGTAAGCTCCCATCCCTCAAATGAAAAACAGGCTCGACCCAGTAATTCAGCGGTGCGTACCCAAACTGAGTGTGCTCATAGATATCCCGTTCCTGCTTGATTGGAACAGTTGCATCCTCTTTGGCTGTCTTAATCTCGTGACCGGCCGGAGGATCTGTCTTGAAAATACCTTCAGGCAGAGGAACGTTTCGCTCAATTGTGGTGTATTCGCTAACCTGGACCCAATCTTCGTTATCCTTCTTCCGCCAGGTCTTGCTTCTTCCGACTTGTGCCGTTACAGGCGACAGCCACGTTTGGAGTCTTACTCTGTCAATGTTATCGCCGATCCCACTGTTGAATTCACCTTCCCATATGTCAAAACTCTCCCCGCCGATGACATCCTGTCCGATCTTATGAAAACCTTCAATCTGACGGAGCTTGCGGTACCAATCCAGCCATTTGATGTTGATTCTTTTGGCAGGATCGACCTTTTCGAAATTGATCGTCTTATGCCATTGGCCGCCGGTCGGTTTGTAGCGGCCCTCTGACATAATGTACTCGCCATCACAAATGTCGGAACTATGATCGATTTCATTGTTGTCACTCAATTTCATGGAATAGTTCCTGCGATAGCGTCCATTTTCCAGATCATACCAATCCTCAAAAGGTAGTTTCAGTTCCTTAGGGGGAGTTCCATATCTCTGGACGCGCCAGCCCCGAATGTGGAGTGTCTTGGCCTGACTGATGAATTCCAACGCATCGGTCATACCATAAGCCGGCGCGGATGACTTATTCAAAAAGGTTAAACCGAACACGGCAATCAAGATTATCACCGCCGCGGCTGCGAATTGTGTAAAGCGATTCATAATAAATCTCCTTATGATGAGTTTGTTTTTCGATTTGCTAATTCTGCTGGATTCACCGATTGGCTTGGCGGCGATACTGCTCATTACGTTCTTGACAAGTGTTTCGTCAGGAGGGATTGCCTTAGCCAATTCTTCCAGCCTTTTGTTAATTTCTTCTTCGGCAGTCATAATTCCGCCTCCGTTTCTGAGAGTACATTTCGCAGGCGTTTGTGTGCTCGTGAGAGTTGTTTCGTTACAGTGCCTACGCTTCGGCCCACTATTTTAGCGACATCTTTGACGCTGTTGTCGCCAAAGTAGCGGAGCATTACGACCTGCTTTTCGACCTTCGGTAGCTTAATGACAACCGCTAAGAGTCTCTGTTTGTCCTCATCAAGTTGTCCATCAGGATTCTCTATCACCGCGGCAGCTTTTATTTCAAGCCGAGGTTCTTTTGCCTTTCGCCGGGCCGAATCAAGCGCACATCTGCGGGTTATTTTCATCAGCCAGGGACCGAAAGCTTCGGGTTTTCGCAGTCGGGCCATCTGATAGTAGGCTTTAACGAAAGCCTCCTGCGAAACATCCGCGGCGGAATGATAATCGCCCAGAACGTCCATCGCAACAGCACGGACCGGCCGTTCGTAACGTTTTACGAGCACGGCAAAAGCCTGCTTTTCGCCATCTAAGACAGCATTTACCAATTCAGCATCTGTTTGCACGTTGGAACCTTTCCATACAGAAGCGCTTCTACTATTAAGAGCAAGTTCAAGGCAAAAATGCGACAAGAAAAAACTTTTTCCAGGAGATATTATCGTCGCAACTTTTAGGCTCCGGCCTTGACGTCATCGGCGAAAGTCGATAATCTCTCAGAAAAATGGCGTGCTTTATTTCAGGTATTATGGAGAAATGGACGGGCGGTTTGCCGGCCGCCCTGCCTTGAGCTATGCAGGGACGAAAAGTCATCCAAGCGGTTTTATTTTTTCTGTTCTTCAGTATCGGTGCGGCCTCGCTGAGCAGTTCCATACTCTGTGACGATTTGATACAGTACTATCGGAACAAGCAGCTCCATAGAACGGCACAGGAATCTCTGGACCGGCTCGAATCTCTAAACACAGACTACGATGTATTGCTGGAGCGATTGGAAGAAGACCCTAATCTTGTTATCGATCGCCTCGCCCCGGCTACGTTTGGCACCGAATCTGTGGATGCAAACACAGTTTATCCCAGGGCGAGGAGCCGGCAGTTGGCCGCCGCTCGCAAGGCCCTGATGGAAGAATCGAACGGCCAGTCCGCCGAGGCGGCCATGCCGCAGTGGCTCAAACGATGCACCGAGCCGCGGAACAGAATCCTGCTGTTTGTCTCGGGAGTGATCCTGGTCCTGATTTCATTCGTCTGTTTCGGACCGGCCCAACAGGCTTTTGAAAAAGAATAGCAGTAAAGATCGAACTCTTGATATCTGTATCAAATCCGATATACTTAAACATGTAATTATATTTATGTAATGTGCCAAAAAGCCCTGCTGATAAAAAGGAGATTGACTATGGATAAGAAGGCCGTCCTAACGATGCTTACGGATTGTATGGAAGAAATCAGGCAGCGGTTTTCTGTTAAGGCCCTTGCCATTTTCGGATCGATCGCCCGCGATGAAGCAGAACACAACAGTGATGTCGATGTCATGGTTGTCTTCGAACGCAAGGGGAGTTTTGACCTTTTTATGGATCTGAAGTTTTACCTGGAAGAACTGCTGGGAACTCAAGTTGATCTGGTCACCGACAAAGCGCTTCGTCCGCAGATTCGTAAGGAAATCGAGCAGGAGATGATCCATGTCGCGTGATGATATAATGTATCTGCAGGACATTGCCGAAAGCTGCAAGAAGATCTCACGATTCACCGTAGGGTTGTCTCAGTCCGATTTGATAGGAGATGTTAGGACTTACGATGCTGTCGTTCGTAATCTGGAGATTATAGGGGAAGCTGCTAAACATATTAGTGAGGAACTTAGAAGTAAGTTACCGGATATAGAGTGGCGGAAAGCAGCCGGGCTCAGGGATATGTTGGCACACGCCTATTTCGGGATCGATAATGACATCCTCTGGGACGTCGTTCAAAACAAAATCCCCCAGTTAGCCAATGCCATAAATGCCTTCTTGAATGAATAAAAGGGTGATAACTGAAGACTACCTGTGTCACAGGGGCAAGCTGAACAAGCGAGACTGAGGACTTAGAGTTGGAAGAACGTAAATCAACAAACCACAACCTATTCCTTATCGGTGCTGGCTTCACCAAAGCTGTATTTCCAGATGCGCCGCTGAATGAGGACTTACTATCAGTTCTATGCCAGGGCGCGCCGTGTACCACATTGAAGAAATACTATAGAGAGTACAAAACCAACGATATCGAGATTCTATTGACTCGTTTAGATTTAGACATCCTTCATCCGAAAGCCAGACAACAAACTGCTTTACGACAGGTCCGCAATGCTATTGAACAACAACTCGCAGAATATTTCCGTCAATTTCGATTTAATGAAGAAGTGGTTAAACAAAAATCTTGGTTAGAATCCTTCGCCCATCTGTTCAGGGAAGACGACATAATCATAACGACAAACTATGATTGTTTCTTGGATGGATTAATGGACTACTATGGCATGTGGACGCCAAACGGGGGATATCCGAAGTTGTCGTGTCATTCGCTGAACTGTCCCGAGAATCCCAAGAACATCCTCATTTATAAAATTCATGGCTCTGAGCATTTCAGGGAATCTCCAATAGCTTCATCTACAGGTAATACGGAGAACACCACTATCGGAGTTCCGTTTAATGAGTCTATATATCCAATATCAGGGAAGAGTGCGTATTTAAATTTTGGTATACCCAATCTTACAGGTCCTTATATTATTGCTCCCAGTTTCATTAAAAGCCCACATCATTATATCGAACGCATCATGACAGACGCCTTACAAGTTGCGCTCAAAGCAAAGAATCTGATAATAATCGGCTCAGGTCTTCGAGCGGAGGATGGTTTTCTGTGGCTTTTACTGAGTGCCTTTATAGAACCATGCATTCCAAATAATCGCGAAAAAAAGCTGGTCGTTGTTGATCCCAAAAAGGCTGAGGAAATCAGAGATAGGATTACGAAGCATTGTATGTGGGATATCGACGAAATTCTGTTAGAGAAACCTAAGCTTATAAAGAAAGATCTTGGCTGTGCCATAGATGATCTGACAAAAGAATTGAACTAATTGTCCTTGCATAAATTTAAGTAGTTAGACTATGAAAACACAAGAGAATGGAATTAATCCCGACAATCAAGAGAAAAGTAACAAAAACGAAGTACTAAAACTCGACTTTGTCCGGCAGATTGTGGCCGAGGACCTCAAGACCAACAAACGGGACGGGCGTGTGGTGACGCGATTTCCGCCGGAGCCGAACGGGTATTTGCATATCGGACACGCCAAGAGTATCTGCCTGAACTTCGGTATAGCGGCGGAATTTGGCGGCCGGTGCCATCTGCGGTTCGACGATACGAATCCGGAAAAGGAGGAGCAGGAATACGTTAACTCCATCATCGAGGATGTTCGCTGGATCGGCTGGGACTGGGGCGAACATCTTTATTACGGGTCGGACTATTTCGAGCAAATGTACGAGTACGCCATGCAGCTTGTAAAAAAGGGCAAGGCATACGTCTGCGACCTGGCGGCGGAGCAGACGCGCCGGTACCGGGGCACGCTAACCAAGCCAGGTAAGGACAGCCCCTATCGCAATCGTTCGGTCGAGGAGAATCTGGACTTGTTCGAGCGGATGAGGGCGGGCGAATTCCCGGACGGCTCGCGCACGCTTCGAGCGAAAATCGATATGGCGCATCCCAATCTGAATATGCGCGATCCCGTCATGTATCGCATCCTGCACGCCTCACACCACCGGTCGGGCGACAAATGGTGCATCTACCCGATGTACGACTGGGCCCACGGGCTCGAAGACTCCGTCGAACGGATAACGCATTCGATCTGCACGCTGGAGTTCGAGAACCACCGGCCTTTGTACGACTGGTTCCTCGACGAGCTGGACGCGTATCATCCGCAGCAAATAGAGTTCGCCAGGCTGAATCTTACATATACCGTGATGAGCAAGCGAAGGCTGCTGAACTTGGTGCAGGAGGGCCTCGTCGGCGGCTGGGACGACCCGCGAATGCCGACTATCAGCGGAATAAGGAGAAGGGGCTATTCGCCCGAATCGATCCGGGAATTCTGCCGGCGAATCGGCGTCAACAAGTTCAACAGTACCGTTGACATCGCGCTGCTGGAACACTGCCTCAGGGAGGATTTGAACAAAACTTCGCCGCGAGTGATGGCGGTGCTTCGGCCGCTCAAGGTGGTCATCGACAACTACCCCGAAGGCCAGGTCGAAGAGCTCGATGCAATCAACAATCCCGAAGACGCCGGTGCCGGCACGAGAAAGGTGCCGTTCTCTCGCGAGTTTTATATCGAGCGGGAAGATTTTATGGAAGAGCCGCCGAAGAAGTTCTTCCGCCTGGCCCCCGGCCGGGAGGTCCGGCTAAGATATGCTTATTTTGTGACCTGTACCGATGTGGTCAGAGACGCAAACGGCGAAGTTGTCGAGCTGCACTGCACGTATGATCCCGCCACAAGGGGCGGTGACGCTCCGGACGGGCGCAAGGTCAAATCGACGCTGCACTGGGTCTCAGCACAACACGCTATCGAGGCCGAAGTCAGATTGTACGACCATCTGTTCACGAAGGAAAATCCCGACGATGTGGCCGA
>CAZSOR010000050.1:0-19105 GCA_964608395.1 uncultured Pirellulales bacterium | reverse complement strand
CGCCGGCAACTGTATATATCAGCATATAGATAATTACAAGGCCGGTCGTCGGCCACACCTTGTGCCAGGAATTGTCGGGCCAGGCAAAGTTGAGGTTCGAGAAACCAGCTTGTGCATTCCACTTTCCACCGGCTCCGTCCATCAATATAACAAGCTGGGCTGCGGGATTGGCCGACATCAAATCTCTAACGAAATCGTAATCGTGAGTAAACACGGAAACTAACCCGAGCACAGCGGGTAAAACAACCCAGAGGGCCAGAACCAGAGCGAAGCTGGCGATCACCGCCAAGGTGGTCCGCTTAAAGCGAGCGCTGAAATAAAGACCGGCGCCTGTGAGAAACACGACCAGCCCTGTAGCAAATATTGGTATATGAAGGATAGCTATTGGATGGATGTCTTTTAAGCAAATAAAAAGGAAAATATGGGCGGCCATCAAAAGCCAAATGGGAAGGCATCGACGAAATACACCTATAGCTTTGCCCATTAGAATATGCCAGTCGTCCATAGATGTAGCCAGCAGGATAGGCCATGACCGCGTTTCCTTCTCCGAGGTGACACTCGTGGCCGATAGAACTATTGTAAAGACCGAGCCGATCACGGTGAACATCAGCACGTAAGTCGTTTGGGTAAAGGCCTCATCCAGATAGTTCTCGCATGTCCCGTAAGTGATCAACAGAGCAATAATAGCGATGGCCAATCCGATGATGCTGTTTCTACCCTCGGCACCCTGAATCATGGGAGCCCTAAGCTCTCTCCAGAGAACGGGTGAATCGGTAACTCGCCTGATAACGCCGGGCAGCTCCGGCTGTTCGGCGTGCCGGCGTGAGGACTTCTTTGAATTCTTAGCGCGCGTGCGATTTGTGACCGACTCAATCTGACCGACGGCCTGCCGCAAAGCTACTTTGCGTACGATCTTGACAGATATGGCGATTAGCAAAGCCGAGGCGCCTAACATGAGCGCACAGTGAATGGGCCAATAGAAGAACGAGGCTCCGGTGGGCGTAATGGCCAACATTACCATCGTTTTTGGCGCAGAAGGCGATATCATCATCGCGGTATTTACAGACATTGCACCGAAAGGATTTAAGTGTAGAAAAGCAACTAATAACGGAAATGCAGCCACCGAATTCCCTAACACGGGGACATATAACCAGCGCGGAATGAAAAGGACACCGGTAATTGTCGGGATAAAGAAAAAAAGAACGCCGAGAGTCACGACGGTTTTGATAATGACGACATAGGCCCGCCGGTTATTGATTGAAAAATACAGGCTCAGCGAGCCGGCAAAAATAACGGCTGTGAGTGTGATACACAGACTGGACAGAACGTAATCCCACGGCACGCCGCCGAAAATACGCACAATCGCCAGCATCGGCAGACTTATCGCCAGCAGCAGGATAATCTGCAAAAGCTTGCTGAAGAGTTTACCCATTACGATTTGAAAGCTGCCGATGGGCGTTGTCATCAGCAGGCCCAGCGTGCGGTGATAGATTTCATCGCTGATGGACGTGCTGAGCATGATCACCGCGATTATCTGGATGGCGATGAACTGGAATGTGACGATGGTTGTGACGATGGTTTTGCCCGCGAGCGCCAACCGAGATTTCTGATATGCCGATGATCCCTCGGATTTGACGACGCTGAGCCAGACGATAGCGATGAAGAAGGTCAGTAGGATGACATAAATCAACCGCAGAGTGTAGTTCCTTTTTCGCCGGCTCGATACGCGAAGCTCCTTATCGAAAATCGGCCCCGTCAGCCATGACAAGCTCAGAACCTTACAAACAAAATTATGAAAAGCAAAAGTTGTCATCCTTTATAACACACCTAAAAGATATCCCGTCGAAAACGGCGCTTGGCACACCAGGCAAAGAGCATACCGATGAACATATAACCAAGCATGACAGTTAAAATAAGGTACGTTGATTCCAGAGGTCCGCGGTTATGGTCAGGCCAATCATAAGAAGACCATATCGAGTTTGAGAAATCGGTAGCCACCATCACGGCTGTGGCCTGCACGAAAGGGACCACGTTCAAATAATACTCTCTAAGATCACGCATGCTCCGATCGGCTTGGGCGAGAAGCACCAAAAGAAAAGGCAAAAGTCCCCAGATTGACACGGCCAGGGCAATATTTGTTATCACTGCCTCATTCGTGTGTTTCAGGCGGGAGCTGAAATAAAAACCGGTGCCGCTGAGAAATATAATGGTCCCGGCGATAATAAGAATCATATGAATAAGGGCGAGAGGCCCCACGTACTGAAAGGCCCAGAACACACACACATAAAAGAACAGTAACAACCAAACAAACATACTGCGGCGGAGCACACCAACGAACTTGCCGAATAAAATCTGCCAGTCGTTCAATGTAGTCGTCAGCAGCAGCGGCCAGGAGCGGCTCTCCTTCTCGGAAGTGATACATGTAGAGGAAAAAACGGTTACTGAGAACATCCCCAATCCCATGAAAATCCAAATATATATTATATGAGTTTCTTCCCAGCCAAAAGTGTTCGCGACCACGGGAAAAAGATACATCGCGACAATCATCGCCGCCTCTAAGCCGATAATCACCGCGACGATGAGTTTCTCCCGGCTGGATATACGCGATATTAATTCCTTCCATACAACCGGAGGACCTTTGACCCGTCGGATCCGTGTGTTTGTTGGAGTTGCGACGGTTTTATCAGCAGACTTCATCGTTTTCAAATGTCGAAGACGCGCCAGTGCATCCAGATGACCTGAAGCTTGTGCAATAGCAATCCTCCGCACAAGGAGAACGCAGCCGATTAAGATGAAAGCGGATGCCGTCAGCATAATACCGCAATGAATGGGCCAGGAGAAGCTAATCCGACCGAACAGGCTCGGATTGAGCATGATTCTCGTGCTTATATCTAACATAAGATATGGATTCGCATGGTAAAGAGCGAGCGGTGTGGTATATCTGGACAACATGCGCAACGGCATACGACTCATGAGCATGAACGGAAGCCCGAAAAGGAATACGAGGGTCACAAGAGTGAGAATGATAACAACATAAGTCTTCCGGCTAAAGCTTGAAAAGAACAGACTGAGCGAGCCGACAAAGATTAGAGCTGTGAGTGTCATACAAAGGCTGGAGATGATGTAGTCCCACGGAACGCCGCCGAAGATGCGGACAACAGCCAACAGCGGCAAGCTCACACCAAGCAGCAGAATCAACTGGAGTAATTTGCTGGACAACTTTCCCATGACGATCTGGAAGCCTGTAATGGGTGTGCTCATGAGCACGCCCAAAGTGCGATGATAGATTTCGTCGCTGATAGCAGTGCTAAGCATGACGATGGCGACGAGCTGGGTGGCATAAAATTGAAACCAGACAAGGGTAACAATAATCTGCTTGCCGGCCTGGGCCAAACGGGAGGCAACATGTGTCCCGGAGGAAACGGTGAAATCCACCGCATCAAGCCAGATCACAGTCAAAAAGCCTGTCAGGAAGACCAGGTAAGCAAAACGCGTGATGTAGTTTCTTTTTCGCCGGCTGGAGACGCGCAGCTCCTTCTCGAAGATAGGCCCGAAGAAGCGGGCCGGATCAAACAAGTTTGAAAACGTGCTGGTCAATGCCATCGTCATAGAGGCCTCTTTTGCCGCTGGTTATCTGAAGTTGAGTTCATCTTATCGCTGCCCAGGTGCTCAGTGAACCACACCTTTGGTTAACTGCAGGAATGCATCGTCGAGTTTAAGCCGTTCGGGCTGGATGGAGATAATATCCAAACCTGCGTTAACCAGCGTCCGTGCGACGATGCCGGCGGCATTCTTGCCCTCATGGAAAGTGACGGCTATCTCGCCACCGAGCGACTGGACCTGGCGGACCTGGGGCAGAGCAGAGAGCAGCTCGATCGCTTTTTCCTGATGGTCAGCCACCATCACTCTTACCTTGCTTTCGATTCCGAGCCGCGGACGTATTTCTTCCAGCGTGCCACTGAAGACCAGCCGGCCGTGCTCGATAATGCCGACGTGGTCGCAAATCTCCTCCAGCTCACTGAGAATATGGCTGGAGATCATAATGGTTTTGCCCATGCGCTTAAGCTCGCGCAGCAGCTCTCTTATTTCGATTCGGGCGCGCGGGTCGAGCCCGCTCGCCGGCTCATCCAGTATCAGCACCTTGGGATCGTGTATCAGAACGCGCGCCAGGCCGAGCCGCTGCTGCATGCCTCGGGAAAGGCTGTCTACGGTGGCACTCTTCTTGGACTCCAGGTCGGTCAGTTCGAGCACGCCTTCGACGATAGATTTACGCTTTTTACGCTCTATACCGAACGCAGCGGCAAAGAATTCGAGATACTCAAAGACTTTCAGATCGTCGTACACACCCATAAAGTCGGGCATGTATCCGACGAGCCTGCGTACTTTTTTGCCTTCTTTAGCGACGTTCAGCCCGTTGATAAAAGCGCTGCCACCAAACGGCTCCAAAAGTGTCACCAGTATCCGCATGGTGGTCGTTTTCCCGGCACCGTTCGGGCCGATGAAACCGAATATGTCGCCGTCTTTAATGGTCAAATTCAGATTGTCCACAGCCGTTAAATTGCCATAGTTCTTAGTCAGATTTTTAGTTTCGATCATTTCTGGGTTTCCTCTTGCTGCTCTTTCGGAAAAACGACAAGGCGAGCCAACTGTATGTGATTGCGTTTATATGTGCGATCTTTGAGACCGAACGATATGGGAGCCTGGTCGTATTCGACGGAGACGATTGCGGCTCCGCCGGCAAGATACGCGCTCATCGCTTGAGTGCGCTGCAGGCATCCCTGGGCGAAAAAAGCATCCTCCTTTTTGAAATTGTTGTAGGACGACCGGCCTCGGCGAGAGTTATATTGTCTATAACGTTCCGTCCCGTAATCGTCCCATATCCCCATTCTGTGGGACCGGCTGCGGAACTGCCTGTTTTGACCGGCCGGGACGGAGTCGAATGTTATGCCGCGATTGTTGCTCAGGAGAACACGGCCGCTTAGAATCGAGGACTTGGATTCATTTACGATGTCAATAACAATCTCATCGCCCTGAGACTGCACTTCGGCATCGAATGGCAACTTCTGCAGAGACGATTCGTTGAGCAGGCACTGGACATCCCATATATTGACTGGTATGGAATATGGCAGATTTCCGCCGTCATGCTGAAAGCAATAAATTCTTCTACCGCTGACTTCTGTGTTTCGTTGCCAGATGGATTCCTGGGTAGGAGCGATGCCGGACCACCACTGATTGGGCTGCAGATTTTCGAGCTGATAGTCGTCGCTGGAAGGAGCGAACAGACCACAATAATCGGTGGACCAGGCGTAGCTGCTGTTTTCGATTCCGTCCAGAACGGATACGACTCTCAATTCCATGTCGCCGGCGCGCAGGGCCTGCACGCCGTAATAAGCGCCGACGGTAAACAGGATGATCCAGAACGTACAGGTCAGCCAGGTCAGTGGAAGGCGATCCATTCGTTTGAGCAGTTTATAGTCAACCGGGCCCAGCAGAACAGCCAAAGTAATCAGCAAAAGGATGACCCACCAGATGCTCAAAGGCCGGATCCCCTGGTACAGGAATTCCATAACCGCATTGTTCGCGGCTTGAGCCCAGCCGATTTCGTATCGATTTCTATTGCCGGGCCTGCCCGATTCGATTTTGGCATCTGAGGCGGATTGAATAGTCCGGCTTATCTGGTTTGACCGGATTCCGCCGGCAATATGGCGTCGCGGTGGACCAATTGCAGATTTCTCCGGGCTGCTTATCTGGTTTGACCGGATTCCGCCGGCGGTTGTGCCGAAGGGCAAAGAATCGCTATATTCCAGGACTCCCTTGATACAGTAGACCCAGAACGACGCTGAATTTTCACGCTGCCTGTCCGTCATTGTGGCCGGATCGAAGGCCAATACTCCCACGCGTCCGAAGCCGGCGTATCCCGTTGCGAAAAGGCATTCGCCGGCATCGTTGGTTTCGACTTTGTAAAAGTTGGCATCAGATTTCGGCACCAGCGCCCAGCCGTTCACCATTTCCGGCTCGCCACCGATCAATCCGAGTTTATCGAGCATCTCCGGGGGGACGGTCATTTCTTTAAGGTCATGCAATTCGATAGGTAATAGCCGGGCGAGCGGATTAGCAGGGGCCAGGGGATGGCTTCCCGGTATGAGCAGCAATTTGCCGCCGTTGGAGACCCATTGGGTAATCGCATTTAACTGCTGGGCGTTAAACAGATTCCAGTCCGGATCATAGAGGATAAGCAGGTCCAGAGGGACAAAGCCCGTCCAGTCCCAGGGGACCATTCGCGGCAGCTTATCTCCCACGCGCACCTCTCCCTGCCCCCTGTGAGACAGACATTTGGATTGTTTTGGCAGACGCAACAGGCCGAATTTCCTGTTGCCGACAAGCCCGATCAGCAGATCGTTCTCGTTGACGACGGTTATAAAACGGCTTTCCGTCTCCATGCCCCAGAGTTCGAAGTCCTGAGACCATTGTGTTCGCCCGCGGTCTTTGTCGACAAGCCTCACGCTGCACTTGTCGGCAGTAAACGCGAACTTGGTAACCAGCGGCAAATGCAAAGGTATATCCGGAGTCAGCACAAACTCGTAATTAACGTTCATCGTATTTAAGCCGTCCTGCTGGGCGGAGACGGTTATAATGCCGGCGAAAGGTTCGGTAAGAGTGCTGCTTATTCCGATTTCAACCGGCGTCCACTCCATCGGACGATAGTAACCGCCCCAGCCGCAGAAAAAATCAACGTTGAACGGATCTTCATCCACTTCTTCGGCAGCCGCGATGACCAAAACCGGAAACGCTAATAAAACAAGCAAAACGCGTAACATTTGTATCCCTCGCTGAATGCTAAGTTTATGTGCTAAATTCGAACCTTGCGATTATATATAATCCACTCCAGACACACAAGGACTAAAGCCAGCCCTACGAGAAACGGCCACAGCGGAAGATTGGCCCGGCTAAGGTCACTGGCCTCGGCCTGTACCGGCTGGCCTGAAAGAACAATCTCACGCTGCGGTTCAATATTGCTCTCCTTCGGATCGAGCAGGTTGACGGCAAAGAATTTGGCCGGCTGCTCGCCGATACTCAGGCGGTACGTACCGGCCCTGCCGGTCCCCGGGAAGCGAAGAGAGCCGGAAGCGCTGGACCTGATTTCTGTGCCGGAAAAATCAGGCCCGTCGATTTGAGCTGTCATTTGGCCGTCGAGACCCTCGACAACAATCGGCTCGCCGACTTTTAAGTTCATCTCCTGATCGGCTCCGAGCTGCATGCCCAGAAAGCCGGCGGCGTTATAGCAGAAAAGAACGAAACCCGGTTCGAACGGCCAGTTGCTTTGCAGCACGTCGAAACCGGCCAGCAGAAACACGCTGCCGTTTCGCCGAACAAGGGCAATGGCCGGCGTCTCATTGAACTCGGCCAGAACATCCGCGTCACGGGGCAGTATCATTCTGTGGCATTTGGCGGCAAACAGGTTCGTCAGATCGACATATTTCAACACTGGGTGCTTCGTCCTCCAATCGACGATGACCTGGTTTTCAAGCTCTTCGGGAGATGAAACGTCGATACCATTAGGCGGCCGGCCGAAAACGAGATAGCGGCACTTAGGCAACACCGCGGGCACATGATTATCAAGCACAATCATATCATATCGTTGTTCGACGCTCAGATCATTTTGGTCTGTTGTATCGAATTGTGCCGGCGTTTGAAGTTCGAGCTTGGCCAGCGGGCAAGCCTGCAATGCCGATTCGAGCACCTTATTTTTAGCCGTCACGAGCAGGACCGATAGTTTCTTCGGGGGCGACAGAATCGCCCATGCGGCGTCGTCGCAACTCAAGCTGTCCGTCTGGGGCCCCGATTCGTCGGAATCCTGCAGCTTCCGGACCTCCAGCACCCCGGCCTCGGCATACGATAGAGAAAAATCCACCGCTAACTTGCCGGGCCGGACGGCTTTTGACGACTCATCAGTCTTTCGCGGCGGAACTGTCACCGACCTGACCGCACGCACATCGTCATTGATGCTGAGCTGCACGTCACAGGTTATCGGCGCAGCACCGTAATTGGCCAGTGTAGCGAAAACATTTACCTCTTCGGGATTCTCGTAGGACCTTCGCGCCTGCATGGCTATTACGGCAACGTTCTGCTGCGATTGGCCCGTGCAGTGAAAAGTCAGCTCATCGGATCCGACCACTAACTGGTCCAGGTCGCGGATTTGCCCGTCGCTGAACAGTACGAGCCGGGCCGGTTCTTCGGCGCTCATGAAGTTGGCTTCGACGCCGGGCGACTGCGCGAAGGCCCGGGCCACTACAATCGCCTCGGCCAGGGACGAGACGCCGTCACTTGGCCCGACCGCTTCAATGGCCCGGTTCAACTGCTTCTTGTCGGATGTAAAATTGCACATGACCTTGGCACGGTTGTCGAAGGCGATGACCATTGTCTGGTCGGACTTGTCCTTGAATGAATAGAAAGCTTTGCTTCGCAGTGTCTCGACGAATATTTTGGCCTGCTCTTTAGCGGCCTCCAGACGGCTCGGCTTAATATCCGTCGCGTTCATGCTGGCGGATCGATCGATCAATAACACGTATCGGCGCGCCGGGCCGGCCATCAGCGAAAGGATCGGCCCGGCCAGCGCAAGCAGTATGGCCAGCAACACAAGTAGTTGCAGCAACAGCAGGATATTGCGCCTGAGCCTTTGAAACGGGGCGTTGACCTGCAGGTCCTGAACCGCCCGTTTCCAGAGCAGCGTGCTGGAAACAATCTGCTCGCGCCGTTTGAGCTTGAGAAAATACAGCAGCAGCAGCAACGGCACGGAAACCGCAGCGGCGTAAAGAGCTGTCATGGGTGTAAGCCATTCCATAAATTTCTGTAGGGGCAACCCAGTGTGGTTGCCCTGACCCTTTATATGTATTATCGTTATCCGGGCGGCCACATGGGGCCGCCCCTACGATGTTACAATTCGGCCTTAACTAACGAAGCAGCCGAATCCGACGTAAATAATTCAGCACGAGCGACTCCACCGAATCGGCCGAATTGGCGAGTACATAAACGGCGCCGCGGCTCGTGCAGAAACCCTTCAATTCGTTACAGTAAGCAGTCAGGTTTCGTTTATAGTACTTTGACAGCACAGCACTGACAGTAATCTCGGCGGCGTCGGCATCTTCGATGTCGATCAGCTTCAACTCCCCGCTGAGGTCGGGCGAAAGCTCCTGCGGGCAGAGCACCTGTATCGCGTACAAATCGTACTGCCTGCCGATCAGCCGGCGAAGCCCCGAATTGTAACCTTCCTTAAACAGAAAATCGCTCAACACAATCATCACACCCGAGCCGATGCGCCCGGCGGCCAACTGCCGGCACGCACTGTCAAAATTCGATGGCCCGTCGCAGTCGGTTGTCAAAAGGCATTCGGCCATGTTGTTCAGGTAGTTACGGCCGCGCATATTGGCGAGTTGGACCGTTACGCCGTCGGCAATAAAACTGATAGTGACCCGGTTGTTATTGACAAGACTGACGTATCCGAGAGCGGCGGTGAGCTTCTTGATAAAAAGCTCCTTCGAAGGCTCGCCAAAACTCATCGAAGCGCTCGCGTCGGCAACGATATGGACGGTGAGGTCCTGTTCTTCGAGATAAAGCTTCAGGAACAATTGCTCCAGCCGGCCGTAAACGTTCCAGTCCACAAACCGCAGATCGTCGCCTGCGACGTACGGGCGATGGTCGGCGAATTCCACGCTCTGGCCGCGGCGCTTGGAACGCCGCTCGCCCTGGAGCTTGCCCTGCAGAATCTTGCGGCTCATAACGTCCAGTGTATCCAGCCGGCTCATAAAAACCGGATCGAGCAGATCCGTCAGTTTTTTTTGTCTATGGGACATCAAGTTTCTGCTCCAGATTTTTCGGGGTGCTTGCCATGACCTGATCGAGAACCTCATCCGTTCTAATTCCTTCGGCCTGGCCTTCGAAATTCAGCAGAATTCGGTGCCGCAGAGCGGGCATCACAGACGCCTCGATATCGTCGAAACTTACATGATAACGCTCGTCGAGCATCGCGCGGACCTTGCCAGCCAGAACGAGGGCCTGAACGCCGCGGGGCGAGGAGCCGAAACGAACGAAACGGTTTGTGACATCCGGCGCAAACTCCCCCTGCGGATGCGTGGCCAATACCAGCCTGATCGCGTAGTCCTGAACATGTTCGGCGATAACAACGTGCCGCACCAGGTCCTGAGCCTGAATAATCTGCTCGGTCCCGGTGACATGTTCGGCCCTGGGGTCCTCGCCTGTTGTTGTTCGGTCGATGATCTTACGAAGCTCGTCGCGATTGGTGTAAGGCACCAATAATTTGAAGAAGAACCGGTCCAACTGTGCTTCGGGCAGAGGATACGTGCCTTCCTGCTCGATGGGATTCTGCGTCGCAAGGACCATGAACGGCTCGGGGAGCTTGCGGATTTGTCCGCCGCTGGTGACCGAATGTTCCTGCATCGCTTCGAGCATGGCCGACTGGGTTTTGGGAGTGGCGCGGTTGATTTCGTCGGCCAGAATAATCTGTCCGAAGATTGGGCCTGCCTGGTACTGGAACTGTCGCTTTCCGGTCGCCGCGTCTTCCATCACGATATTGGTGCCGATGATGTCCGCCGGCATTAAATCGGGCGTGAACTGGATACGCCGGAACTCCATCGTAAAAACGTCGCTGAGCGTGCGTACCAGCAGCGTTTTGCCCAGCCCCGGCACTCCTTCCAGCAGAACGTGCCCGCCGCAGAACAGGCAGATGAGCACGTCTTCGACGATTGTCTCGTAGCCGACGATGACCTTGCCTATCTCGCCTCGTAGTGAGTCGAACATCTTACGAAAGTCCCGGCACTGCTGCTGAACCTCTTTTTCCTTTTTTGACATTTCAATTATCTCCCAAGGATCTATTCATTATTTATCTGGTTATCATCCTGCCTGTGTTCGGCAGCTTTGTGTTTTGCCCTGAGCAGCCTCTGGATGTGTGAACTGTCCTCGGTTGTATCAGTTTTTTCCGGCACGGATTTCCCGGGTTTCTTTTCCGCCTTTGTCTCGGCTCGCTTTACAGTCTCTGTGGTGGGCATTTCGCCCCGGTAATCATCGCCGGCCTGATAGCGATGCGAAGCACTTTGGTCCGCTTTGCGGGCCGAAAGCTGGTCGCGAAGTGTCTGCCTTCTGGCGCGGAGACGGTCGAGAGTCTGGTCGGTTTTCCTTTCAAACTTTTTAAGGCGGACAAAAGAGGCGGCCCGCCTCGCGATAGCACGGACGTCCAGGATAACTCTGCGAGCTGCCACGTCCAGCAAAAACAACGCCAGCCAGACAAGCATAAGCGGCCTTAGCAGCGGCATCTCGGTTTCGGGGAATTTCAGCCCGGTATAATCGAAGAGGTCGGCCTGATTGGGATCGGAGCTCAGGATTCGCCCGCCGCTGAGGTCACTGACCTCGGCGAGCAGCGGCGCGTTATCGGTAAGGTCGCGAAACTCGGGCGCAAAAGGAATCGTCACAGTCGTGTGTGTGAAGTTTGTCGACGTGTCGTCTGCAAGCTTCTTATATCGCAGGTTCACGATATAACTACCGGAAGCGGCCGCCTGGAACTGGCCGTGATACTGGCCCGGCCCAATCTGTGTCAGCTCTAACGGGCCGGTCGATACGTCCGGTGCGATGATTTGACCCTCGATATTCGCGAACTGGATGAATTTGCCATCGGCGTCGATCGCCTCGACATTGACTGTCACCTGGCGGCCCTGCACGTCGGCGAAGACTTCGCAATCGGCCGACTGGGACGGTTTGGCCGCCCAGCGTACGGCCTGCTCCCAGAATCTTTCAAAACCGCTCCACTGCAGCCAGTTCGATGCCCACCTGCTGTCCACCGAGCTGGTGAACGCAGCGCATCGGCCGAGTCCAGACTGGCAGGTCGCCAGGATAGGATCTGACTGGCCGCTCGACAGAACGACCTGGTTGAGACCGCCTTTGGGACCGGTCACTACGTAGCCGTCGAGGTTAGGCATGGCGCCGGATATGCCCTTTACAATCTCGCTTAAAGAATAAGAAATCTGAGGAGTGAATGTCTCCTCGATAATCAAAGCTCGCCGGACGACTTGTGCTTCCTTGATAAATATCTGGGGAAGCTGCTGGGGGTCCTTGGCATCGTAGAAGCGACCGCCCGTCGATTGGGCGACTCTCACCAGGCTTTGTATGTCCATGGGCGAATGCGGAAAAATAGCTACGCCGGTGCATGTAATTCCGGCATCTCTGCATTGAGCGAGCAATTGTGGGCTTGGCGCCTGTGGATCCCCGTCGCTGATTACGATAACATGTTTTTGAGAGGCGTCGCAGTCCTTTAGCTTGTCGTATGCGGCCTGCAGATGGTTGTGGAGGCTGGGCATGTCACCCATCTGCATTTGTTCGATCGCGGCGATGACGGCCTTCTTATCACCTGCCGGGGCAAGGGGGAAAACCCAGTCGCTCGGGCCCTGCCAGTTATAAGCCAGTATGCCGATCAAATCCAGCCGGCTCAGAGTTCGAACTGCAGCGAGAGCGACCCTTGTGCCCCAGTAGTTGCCCTGCGGCATCTCGCAGGCGTGCATAATCAGCACCAGCGCTCCTTTTGGTAATTGTTTTTTCTGGGGCGGGTCCAGATCGACGGGTAGGATTTCCGCTATCGGCGAACCGATCCATCCCCCGGCCCCGAAGGATTGAGGCCCCCCCACCATAATCAGGCCCCCGCCCAGGTCGGTGACATAACGGCAGAGCATTTCCTGCTGCTGGTAAGTGAAGTTTCCGCAGCCGGTATTGACCAGTACGACGGCATCGGTGCCCATCAGCATGGACAGATTGTCGGGGAATTCGGCCGTAGTTGTATACCGCACGTCCATGTCGGTATTCTGCAACGCCCGCTCCAAAGTCTGGCCGGTCGTACCATCGGCATCGACCACCAGAATATTGCCGGGGCCGGCGACATAAGTGATCGTGCTGGCGCGGTTGTTTTGGACGATTTTATCCTGCCACGGCTCATCGGGTATGAATACAGCCTCGAACTCGTGTATGCCGTTCGTGCCGACGGGCATCGATATTGTCTCGACGTTTGTTCCCGGCTCCAAATCCACCGCCACGGCAACATCCGGCGAGCCGGGGACAAGATCGACCGGTTCGCCGTTGAGATTCAAAAGCAGCTTGCCGCGGACACTCGTTGTGCTGTTGAGGATAAATCGCACTAAAACCGTCTGGCCGCTTCTTGCTTTGGTGGGTGCGGCTATGCGTTTGAAAATGACTTCATTATCGTACGAGTATCGCAGCGGCAGCACGTCGATTGGAATTTTGTTGGCTGCGGCGATTCGAGCGGCTTCTTTCAGGTCACCGCCGGTCTCGTTGCCCTCGCTGACGAGCAGGATCCGAACCGCCGTATCCGGAGGAGCGATGGCCATTGCCATTTGCACGCCGTCGGCCAATTTGCTCTGCTGACCGTTAAGGGTGGTGTTTCTCTGGCGGATCGCAATGTCACCGCCCGGCAGCTTGGAAATACTGGCGGCCTCGGCGATGTCCACGACGGCCAACTGGTCGCCGGGGGCCTTGTCGGCCAGGGCATGAGAAAGGTAATCCAGAGCAGCTTTATGAAGATTGGCGGGAATCGACTGGCTTCTATCGACCACGGCAATCAAAGTCATGCGCCGGCTGGTCCTTGTGAGCATTGGCCGGGCCAGTAAGGCGATAAGAATTATGACGACCACGCAGCGCAGAACGATAGCCAGCACCCGGCGGACCGGGCCAAGAGCGGCAAGATTTCGCAGCCCGAGCCAGACTATCGGCACCAGCAGAATGCATCCCACAAGCCACCATGGCCGGCTGAAATAAAAACCATACGTATATATCATAGCTGCCACACCTGAATCCGATTATTGCCCGCGTCGACAATGAAGGCCCGGCGCCGGGCATCGACTGCTACGCCCCAGGGATATGCCAGTTGTCCTGACTGCCTGCCCGCACGTCCGCAAACGGCGAGACTCTTTCGGTCAGGGCCGAATAATTGTAATCTATTATTTCCGTACTCGCAAACGACAAGTGTCCCGTCGGGCAGCAGCGCCAGGTCATAAGGATAACGAAGCTGCCCCGGTGCCCGGCCGGCCGAGCCGATATACCCAAGCAGGTTGCCGTCAAGATCGTAAATCGCGATGCGATGATTGCAAGAATCGGTCACATAAAGGCATTTTCTCGCCGGATCCACGCATAGAGACGAGGGCCGGGCCAACTGTCCTTCCCCACTGCCGGGAGTGCCGAAAGAATACAGGAAATCGCCCTGCTCTGTGAAAACGCTTATCCGGTCGTTGCCGCCGTACTCGCTGACGAAGATTCTGCCGTCCGGTGAAAACGCCACGTCAGTCGGATAAATAAAGCATCCGTTCTCCTGCCCGAATTTGCCGAACTCGTCGATGAACTTGCCATCGGGGGAAAAAACCACGACACGATGGTAATGTGTATCGGCGACGTAGAGATTGCCGTTCGGGGCGACGCTTAGTCCGGTCGGTTTGCCGGTTTCGATAAGGGGCATTTTTATGATATCGAGAAATTTGCCTTCGGGACTCAGTCTTTGGATTCTACCGGTCTTATCGACAACTAAAAGTGAACCATCACCGGTGAGATCGATGGCCCTTGGGTAAGTAAATTCGCACTGCCCCCGTCCGGTCTGTCCGAAAGCAGCCAAAACCTTCGGCGCGTCACTCGGGGAGGACACATCGTCACAACCCGTCAGTGCGGGTACGCAGGCGCAGATAATTACGAACACCACCAGTTGGCGGACCCGGATTAATCGCAGCAGCGAAACGACAATCACCGCAAGAACGAGAAACAGACAAATCAAAACCAGGCACGAAGCAATCACCTGCTGGTCCCGGGCGTAGTGCATCTGGTTGAGCAGACGCTGGGCGAAGTTCGGCAATCCCGCCGGCAGCAGAACCATCGTAGCGGACAATTCCGTGATGCCCAGCATTACAATCAGAATGAACGTCCCTGCGAAGAGAGGCCACGTATGCGGCAGATGCACATACCACCACGTCTTGAACCGCGAGGCGCCATCGAGTGCCGCCATCTCCGAAAGATGTTTTTCGTGAGCATATCGCGTCAGGAGCAGCAAAATCAGGGCGACGCCCGCGAATCGCCCGGCCTGTCCTGCCGATACAAGGTACCAGCCCTGCCTGACTGCCGGCGTGACATAGCAGACAGCTAACATTTTGAGCAGGGAAACAGCGACCAGAGAAGCCGGGATGAACATGACGAGAAATATCGTCGTGCGTAAGATGAATGACAACAATTGGCAAAGACTTCCTCTGCCGGGTCTGTCCAGCGACAAAGCCCCAAAGGCAATCAAATACGCCATACCGGCTGCGACGGCGGCGATGGCCAGCGAGAAGCCTAATTCGTCAGGATGCAGCCTGAGGAATTGCCGCAGGGCATGGGTATCGGTCATATTACTGACGAGCAGTGCCAACGGCACGATAAACGAAATTCCAATCAGGCCAAGCAGCATGAGCCATCGCCATCTTTGTGTTTTTAATTCAGCCGTCCCGAGGGAAGCGGCGCCCGGAACCCAGGAGCGAGAGCTTTTTCCCAGTGCAATTGCAAGCAACAAAGCCGCAGCCACCACGGGCCAGGCCGTCCTGACAAGATAGCCCTCCGAACCGGTCAGTTCATACAGGACGGCTAATTCCGTCCCGATCGTACTGATGCCCGCGAGATGAAAGGTCGCAAACTCGGACAGCGACAGAACAAAACACACGCTGAAGGCCAGCAGCAAAGGACGCCAAAGCAGCGGCAGCGTAATATTCCTGAATATCCCGAAACTATCCGCGTCGAGAGATGCGCAGTCCCGGATTGACTTGTCTATGTTTCGCCATCCCTGGGCTATCAACAGAGCGGCTAAAGGCCAGTACCAGAGAATGAGAACCAGAGAGGAGCTGAAGGTGCCGACGAATCTGGCAAGCTCTGGTTTGCCGGATAAATACGCTCCAAGCGCAGTGGTGGGACTAAGCATCAGCGTCCACGCGTAGTAAAGGACGTAACGCGGCAAAACCAGGGGTATCAGCAGCAATAACAACAGCAAATCCTTGTGGGTCCTGCATGTCCCGAGCAATCGGCCGGGGATCCATCCCAGTAGAATGGCCGTCGCCGCAATTGCAGCGCTCAGGGCAAAAGACCGAAAAACGGAAGCGAAAATTCCGTCGGCGGCTTCCAACTCTGCTGCTGGAGAGACGGCCTGGGCAAACAGAACCAGCAGCGGCAAAAAAATTACAGCTATCCACAGGACCACAGAGGCCACCGTCAGGAACTTGCCGCCGATAGTCTCATCGCTCACCGTAAAACCTCCCTCGCGATCCGGATTGCCACTGGCAGATTGTCGGCGACTTTCTCGTAATCTATACCCAGAGGCTTTGGGATGATATACATCTTGAATTGCTCGGCCAGAGCCGGACGGATCGGGCAGTTATGCGAATCGCTGCCGGCAAGCATTTGCTCAAGCTGTTCGCTGAGGAGAAATTCCATCAATTCCTTAGCTTCTTCGGGATTGCCGGCGCCTTTAATCATGGCTGCTGTGTTCGGTATTGCCAGGGCACCGTCACCGCCCTGGTCGAGATAGTTCATCGCGACGGGCCAGCCGTTCCGCTGAGCGGCGTAAACATCGTCGGTGTCCGTGAAGCAGACATCGGCCTGTCCCGTCGCGACCATTCTCACAGCCGTGCTGTTACCGGCGACCAAGCGGATGTCATTCGCTTTGAGCCCTTCCAGTGTTTCCGTTGCCTGGGCCGAATCATAATGAGCAAACCAACTGGCAACATCTCCGCCGGTCGTGCCGAATTCGGGCGCAGCCATAACCAGCCGTCCTTTCCATTTGCTTTCGAGTAGTTCTTCGAGGCACCTGGGGGCGTCGCCGGCGGATACTCGTGTGGTGTTATATGCAATGACCCGCGTACGCAGTGCGAAGCCGTACCATCGACCCTCGGGATCGGCGTATTGCTCGGGCCAATCTTTTGTTACATCGCCGGCATAGGACGCCAGAAGGGACTCGCGGGCCAGGCGTATCGTGTGAAAAATCTCGTTCGACCAGAAGACATCGGCAATCGGCGAGGCCGCCTCAGCCCTGATTCGCTGAACCAGGCCGACCGTTTTGCTGGCCTCCGTATCGAACCGGGGCAGAACGTCGATACCTGTCAGCTTTTCAAACTCGGCGATGATCGGCTCGGCAATCACCTGGTCCACCGAGCAATAAAGGACAACCTTTCTGAAGTTTTGCCGGGGATTTTTCCTGCAGGATAGCAAGGTAGAGAAAAGACAAGCCGTGACAATTATAATAAGACCGGGAAAGACAATTTTTCTTATTCTTCTCATACCGGTAGTTTCTTGGTGCGGGATATCCTTCACTCGCCCCCGGATTGTTCAAGCCGGCCGAAATATTTCTTTATTGCTTCTTCGTATTTGCGGGGGATTTCATTCTCACTGATAGCCGCGGCGGCACCATCACTGGCGGCCTGGACAACTTCCGTAAAATCACGCATCGCTTCGCCTTTGATCTGAGATTCCTGAAAATACCAACTGGCGATGACGGGGCCCTGCCCCGGTTTGTTTTTCAGACGGGTTCTCTGTGTGGATGTATAATCACCTGCGGTTCCGCGGGGGCCATAGCCCATGCCCGGACCTCCGGTTCCGGAACCTGACCGGTCGGACGAACCTTCCGACCACGGACCCTGCATACCGAGGCCCTCGCACATTCCATCTCCAAGGCAGGCGATGGCACGGGCAATTTCATCGAGACTGGCCTGGGTTAGCATCAACTGCTGTTGCAGGGCGTCGAATTCGCCCAGTTGTTCTATTGCGGCGGCAAGTCCATCTCCCGACAATTGTCCGGAACCCGCGCCGCAGGCTGCCATCGCACTTCCGAGACCTGCACACATGCCGGCGGCCGATCGAAAGGCAGCGGCTTTGCGAAGCAATTCCTCGATATTTTCAGGGGCCAGACCTTGCTTCAGCAGTGTTTGGCGCAACTGCTGCTCGCTCAATTTGGCAAGCTCTTTATTTAAGCCCAGCTTTTCCAGCTCCTTTTCAAATTCCTCGTTCTTCTGAGCCAGTTCCTGGAGCCGTTTTGCTAAATCCTGCAACTGCCCGGTTAAAGCCTTTTGTTGCTCCGGGCTCAGATTACCTTTGGCCAATTCCTTCTGCAGCTCGCTCATAAGGTTGGAGGCCTGAGAGAACTGCCCTTTTGCCAGAGCCAATCGCAGCTTTTGTGAAAAAACGTCGGAGGAGCCCCGCAACTGCTTGAACATTTTTTGCAGTTGATTTACAGAATCAAGCTTCATACCGCTTTGCATCTGCTGGATTTTATCGGAAAGGTCGCCGAGATTGCGGATTGCCTGCCGTTTGATATCCTGCGGCCTGGCATCTTTCGGTGTCTGGTCGAGTTTGCTCAGGGCATCGGCCAGTTCCGGCTCGCCCAACTGCTTGATTGCCAGCTTGACCGGATCCGCCGCATCTTTGATTTCCACTTTGGTCTGTTCGAGCTGTTGGGCACGTTGCTGCTGCTGACGGTCCTTTCTCAGGAATCCGAGCAGGTCTTTCTGCGGCATGAATGAGATTATGGCCGCTGCTATCAACCACGTGCTGATCGCGTACATCCAGCATTTAGATGGCCGGATGGGAAAATGTCCCTGAATGTTCGCTTGCTCGACCTTTTGTCGTGCTTCGCTCCGTGCGGCATTGGCAAAAGGGTCGTCGGAATCGGCCAGGGCCAAAGTCGTGCTGAAACGCTCGCGCAGCTTCAGCCGCTCGTCGAGCAGCAGTGAGACCTGCATGCGGCTCGGCTGTTTCAGAAGCCAGAGCAGCAAAATCATGGCAATCGCCGCAGCCGAAAAGTACAGAATCGCCCTTGAATTGACCGAGTTTATAATGCCTATAGCCAGCAGGCGGTCGCTCAGAACGGCCAGCATTACGATAATCCCGACGGCAGTAAGGACCCGCCCGGCATGTTTCAACAGCAGGTTGATGCTGCATCGAAACCGAACGCTGCGAAGCTTCTTTTCGAGTGTTTTGAGCATTTGCAAGGCCTTTTGTGCCAGATCCTGTTATTAAGGTTCTACGAAGGATA
>CAZSOR010000049.1:10204-19359 GCA_964608395.1 uncultured Pirellulales bacterium | reverse complement strand
GAGGGGTGGCAGCCACTGAGCAAGGCGGAGGGGTGGCAGCCACTGAGCAAGGCGGAGGGGTGGCAGCCACTGAGCAAGGCGAAGTGGATGGACCATCGACCTCATTACACTCGGTCGCTGCCACACAGTCCGAGATTGTTAGTTCACTTTCCGACGCCATCAGACAGGCAAACAAAATCGCCGAATCCGGCGACGTCGTCTTACTCAGCCCCGCCTGCGCAAGCTACGACATGTTCGATAACTACGAGCAACGTGGCTGTGAATTTAAACAACTCATTAAGTCAATCAATAAATAAAAACCGGACCAATTTATCACGAGCATTGCCGAAGGAACAAGCCCGGTTTAGAAAAAAGTATAGGTTGCTGGCAAAGTGTTTTATTGATCTGATTCAGGAAAGCTGTCTGGATCAAATATCCAATCAGGATAATCCGGATTTTCCTTCAGATAAATTATTTTGGTCGCAGTTTCATGTACTTTTTGGTTATCTTGTTGTCTGAATTTTTTCATTTGTATTTTTCGAGGATAATATTTTCCGCTCTTTGTAGTTGCATATTCAAGTATTTCCTTAATTTTGAAAGGTGCTCCGTCTGAATGAAATAACTCATGTTTCTGGCAAATATAATTCTTGTCAGGATTGATATACCATTTCTCCGTTGTAATATCCAGTTCTCTGGTGATCATAATAAGCTTATCGTCGGCCTGGCCATCTATATATTCAATTGACCATTTCATAGCTTGCTGGTGTGGCACACCAATTTTTGGCCAACAATTTTCAATCAGGAATTCATCTGATTCATAAAGATAACTTATATGTTTTGTTTTTTCAGCTCGTATATTAATGCCAATATTTTCCCAACAGTATTGATGATATTGATTTCCTTTTTCGGGTTGAATTATAAATTCTCGAATAGGGGCTATCTCTTGAAAACCGAATTCAATATTTCCTGAAAGATCATCTATGGCTGGTATATTCTCTGATACCGGAAAGTATCCTTGAGAAAAGCGGACGAAATCACCACTTCGCCATATACTGTAGATAGATCGATCATTATTGTAAAAGAATGCTGTATTTCTTAAGCCTTCTGGCGATGTAGGTAGCGTATCGCTATCACCGGAAATTGCAATTGCGACATATCTGGTAAGCGTTGTTTCTCTAAGGCTGTTAAGTTTTACGATCATCTCCTGTATTTCTGAAGGCAGGGAAGATACCACAATATCTGCATCCTTGGGAACTCCAAGATCATATATACTGCCTGGCCCGGATGCCGGATAATCAAATTTCGTAATACTGTCGATTCTGGAATTTCTCCATTGTTCTCTGATTTCTTCAGATTCTTTGGATAATATATACTTAGGCGGGTCCTTATAATCTATTTTCACGCTGAGCATATGATTTTTCTGGATGTCACGGGTCAACTCTAATGTATGGAAGATGCTTTCTTCATTCATACGGGCTGTGGCGGTTATGAGTTCAACTTCCCTATTATCCTGGATAATAACCTCGCGATTAACTTCAGATGCGTATTTATTGATATAATTCACCATGGATTCTACAAGTGCGAATGCAGAATCGGGCACATTACCACTTGGGCGAACACTGTCATCGATTTGAGAATAATATATTACACCTTCTTTTTCTTTATATGTATATTCACGGTTTTCTTGAGTATTAATATATAACAGCGTTGCTTCTCTGTAATCTTTCGATATAGATATTCCTGATTCCAAACCATACCATCTCTCAAGTATATTCTCGCCACTTTCCACAGATGTTGTCGAAGAGTGTACCCATGGCTGTTTTTTCATTGTTTCGATCATATCTGCAAATGCCGTATTAGTTCCGTCAATTGATCCGCCAATGTGGTTTATAGCAAACAGTATCCCTATAATAATCACCGCCGCAGCGGCTAATTTTGTTATTCTACTTTTCATGATTATTCTCCATGTCGAAATGGGGATTGTTTTTTCTGATTGTTTATTGCCGTCTGTGGAAAAAGCCAGAAATTCGGTTTTTGATTGTTCTTTCAGCTTATTCAGGAACTGCTTGTCCGGCTCATTCGTCCCCCGATCGACCGAGGACAGCAATAACGATATTCTTTTTTCTTCTTGTTTATCATTTTGTGCCGTCATATTGACACCTCACGCTTCTTTGGCGTTGAACTAATTGTCCTTTTGAACGCCTTCCGGAAGGCTTTTCTTGCTCGTGCCAGCCTCGAGCGAACCGCCATTTCTGAGCAATTCATCCGCCCGGCGATTCGTTCGGCCGGCTGGTTATCGACATATTTGGCCAACAGCAGGGTCTGATAATCGCCCGGCAATTCCCTCAAAGCGTATCTTACCAGTGCAGCCAACTCCTGCGATTCGAGAATATCCGGCGGCATATCTGCTTTGGCATCGATCCAATCGAATTTCTCGCCGTCCAGTGAGGTCCACCATTGCTTTGCCTGGCTGAGCAAGATTTCCGGTTTTTGTTTGCGATAGTAAAGAGCGACCTGTCGCCTGGCGATTGTCCAGAGCCATACCCAGAGCGAGCCGCGGTCGGGATTGAAATTTCTTGTCGAGCGAGCGGCAGCGAGAAACGTCTCCTGTACAATATCGGCGACAGCAGCCGAGTCGCTGCCTGTAAGCCGGGAGATATTCCTCCAGACAGGCTTTGCGTAAGCTTCGTACAATTGCAGCCAGGCCTGGCGGTCGCCTTTCTGCAAACCCTTTGCTATGTCTCGTTCTGTATCCTTGTCCATGCACAGCCCTGGTCAGTCGCCTGAACTATTGAAAAGCTTAATGGCCATCATAATATAATTTGCGCTTCAATCCCAAAATGTGTCGAGAAAAATCTGCTCTTTGCGCTTCAGTGGATGATTATAGGAGTATCTCCGCCGAATGAAGAAAAAAATTAAAAAAAGCTTAAAGCAGGTTTTCCACAATAGCAAACGAAAAACGCAATGAATGTCCTTATCAATTCGATTGGCTGTGATTTTCCCGGCAGCGCCTTGTAAAGTCGGCCTATAAATCAGTCGATTCGCAGGTAACAATAAGAGATTTGAGGGTATTTACAATGGAAGAAAATAGCGATCGAAGAACAGAACAAAGACTACGTTATTATTGGCCCATCTGGTTTGCCGAAAATGTCGATCATGCTCTCTCACAGGGGCAAATGGTTGATGTTTGCAGCAGGGGGGCAGCGTTTACCTGTTATGCACAGGATGGCTGTCCCCATCCGGGACAACATATAAACGCCCGTTTCAGCGTGCCACGATACGGATCCGATGATTCGTTCGATATGGCCAACTTCACGCGGTGGAGTTATGTCTGCCGGGTGGAGAACGTCAACAGCTTTATACGCCGGGTTGCCGTACAGTTTGCCGAACCGTTGCCTTTCCGGCCCGGCGAACAAGCCGGCAGCGAATCCGAAGCAGAAGAAATACTTGATCCGGCAATGGCATAAACGCATAAGGCCTGAGCTGTTGTTAATAATCAATACTTAGTTATTGACCCGATATTTGTTTGTCCTCAATCCTTTTTAAAAGCTGCCAAGAACCTGTTGATGGGGTGGATTGCGCTTGCTTCTAAAGCCAATATGTATGATAGTATGCTGATGGCAGCACAGACCTGGTGCGAAATATCGAGAATTTAGCGAATGGAAAGGGATGGCTATGCAGTGTCATGAAGTCGATTACGAGATTCTTGGGGATGATATGCAGATTGTTGAGATCGAGCTGGACCCTGGTGAAACGGTCGTCGCCGAAGCCGGTGCGATGAATTATATGCACGATGGAATAACATTCGAGGCCAAGATGGGCGATGGTTCGACCCCCGGCGAAGGAATCATGGGCAAGCTGCTAAGCGCCGGCAAACGAGTCCTGACAGGTGAATCGATTTTTATGACGCATTTCACCAACAGCGGCTCGGGCAAGAAACGCGTCTCGTTCGCCGCCCCTTATCCCGGGCAGATAATCCCGATCGATATGCAAAAGCACGGAGGCACACTGATATGCCAGAAGGACGCCTTCCTCTGTGCGGCCAAGGGCACTAAGGTCAGCATCGCTTTCACTAAGCGGCTCGGGGCCGGCTTCTTCGGCGGCGAGGGCTTCATCCTCCAGAAGCTTCAAGGAGATGGAATGGCGTTCGTGCACGCCGGTGGAACCGTAGTTCCTATGGATCTGAACGGCCAGACGATCCGCGTGGACACCGGCTGTATCGTCGCCTTCACGAGCGGCATAGATTATTCCATCGAGCGGGCCGGAAATCTTAAGTCCATGTTCTTCGGCGGCGAAGGCTTGTTTCTCGCTACACTGCGGGGAACCGGAAAAGTATATCTCCAGAGCCTGCCTTTCTCAAGGATGTGCAACAGAATTCTCGCCCACGCGCCAAGAGCCGGCGGCTCCCGAAAAGGCGAAGGCTCCGTCCTCGGCGGATTAGGTGACCTGATCGGAGGGAGCTAAGTAAAAACACTCATCCACAGGATAGAAAATCATCCAGCTATTTTGTGACGAATGGTGAAAGTTCGCGGAGCTGGTTTACTATCGGGGGGAGCTTTTCGATGGTGTAGTCTACCTCTTCTTCGGCGTTGTACCGGCTCAGGCTGAAACGGATGGAGCCGTGGGCGGCGGTGAAGGGCACGCCCATCGCGCGCAGGACATGGCTTGGCTCCAGCGAGCCGGATGTGCACGCCGAGCCGCTGCTGGCACAAATTCCATATTTATCCAGCATCAGCAGGATCGCTTCGCCCTCGATATACTCGAAGCTGATATTGGTCGTATTGGGCAGGCGATTATCCGGATCGCCGTTGATCCGGCAGTCCGGGCACTTCTGCAATATTTTTTTCTCAAGTTTATCTCGCAGGGCTTTAACTTTGCTGTTCTCTGCTTCGAGGTTTTCCGCCGCCAGTTCGCAGGCTTTGCCGAGGCCGACAATCCCGGGAACATTTTCCGTGCCGGCCCTTCTGCCCGCTTCCTGGTGACCGCCCAGCATGAACGGCGACAGACGTGTCCCCTTGCGGACGTAGAGGACGCCCACGCCCTTCGGCGCGTGCAGCTTATGGCCCGAAAGACTGAGCATGTCGATATTGCTTTTCGAGAGGTTCAGCGGGATTTTGCCGACAGCCTGCACCGCATCGGTATGGAAAATCGCCCCTTTGCTTGTGACTAATTCGGCGATATCCTCGACCGGAAAAACGACGCCAGTTTCATTGTTGGCGTACATTATTGTCACCAGTGCAATATCGTCGTCAAGCTGTTCCTCCAGCTCTGCCATGTCGAGCCGGCCCTGTCTGTCCACGCTTAACTCGACGACCGTATAGCCGTGATTTTCCAGCTCCCGGCAAACTGCCAGCACAGCAGGATGCTCAACCCTTGTGGTTATGACTGTGCGCCTGTTCGGAGCGGCGGCAAGCGCACCTTTGATAGCGGTGTTGTCGCTTTCGGTGCCGCAGCCTGTAAAAACAATCTCGCTCGGATCGCAGCCAAGTAGATCGGCGACCTGCTCGCGCGACTGGCGAATTCTTCGGCCGATCTGACCGCCGAACGTGTGCATGCTCGAAGGATTGCCGTACAGTTCACAGAACAGCGGTTGTATTTCTTCGAGGACTTCCTCGGCGACTTTTGTAGTTGCGTTGTTATCGAAATATACGGTCTTCATGATTTACTCTCTGTGATTGTGGGGCTCTTGTGCGGACTCTTTGTCTTCTTCGACGAAAAGGTCTTTGGAAACAAATTCTTTCAGCTTGGCCTCGACAACATCTTTCATTGTGAACTCCGTCAGCTTGCACTGGGCGCACATTCCTCTGAACGCAACGATTACTTTATCCCCTTCGACATCGATCAGTTCGATATTGCCGCCGTGTGCTCTAAGGGCCGGCCGGATTTGCTCGTTAATCGTCTGCTGGATGAGCTGAATCTTCTGGATGTTCGTCAGCTTGCCGGTTCGGCGAAGTGCCGATACGGGGACTTCTTTCACCTTGTCTCCCTGTATCTTTTCTATAATCTTCTCGATTTCGCCCTGGCAGCCGCCGCAGCCTCCGCCGGCCTTGCAGTAATTCGTCACCTCTTCGACGGTTGTCAGGTCGTTCTCGATAACGACACGCTCGATTTCCTTGTCCGTTACGCCGAAGCATGTACAGACGATAGTGCCCTCAAGCTCGTGCTTTTTTTTGCCGCCGCCTCGATAATTTTCGATCGCGGCCTCAAGAGCTTCTCTGCCCATCACCGAGCAGTGCATTTTCTGCTCCGGCAGCCCGCCCAGGTAGTCGGCAATGTCTTTGTTGGTCAACCTGTCTGCCTCGTCCAGCGTCAGGCCTTTGATCATCTCGGTTAACACCGACGATGTCCCGATAGCGCTTGCGCAGCCGAACGTTTTGAATTTTGCTTCGGCGATTTTGCCTTTTTTGTCGAGCTTGAACGTCAGTTTAAGGGCATCGCCGCAAGCCAGCGAGCCGACCTCACCGATGCCGTCCGGATTTTCCACTTCACCGACATTCCGCGGATTGAAGAAATGGTCCTTGAGCTTTTCCGTGTATTCCCACATGATTAGTTTTGAATCCTTAGTTTTGAGTTTTTAGTTTTTCTTGATAAACTTTGCTGCTCATCGCATCCGGTTTTTACGATGCTTGTTAATATCTTTATCAGTTCTTCAGAAGCCTTAAGTAAACTACTGCACTTCTGTTTGTCAAGAATCTCTGCATCAATTATAAGCCTGAGCCAATAATTTGTTTCTCTGGCCTCTTTCGATGCAATGGACATTTTAGCAAAGAAATCCTTTCTGCTTCGTCCCGCCAAGGCCTCTTCAACGTTAGCAACAATACTTGTTCCATATCGCAGAAGCTGACTCGATATTTCAAAATGCTTCTGGTTTCGCAACGTGGCGCAGAATTTTATAATTTTCAGAGCAAAATCATAACTTTTTTGCTTAACAATACCCTCAGCCATTAACTCAAAACTCAACACTCACGACTTAAAACTTGCTTTCAATGCCTGATCAAAGTCAGCAATTATATCATCAATATGCTCTGTGCCGACTGATACACGAATATAATCGTTTGTTACGCCGGCTGCAAGTTGTTCTTTTTCGTTTAGCTGCTGATGAGTAGTGCTCGCCGGGTGAATTACCAGGGTTTTGCTGTCGCCGATATTCGCCAGATGACTGGCCAGCTTGACGCTATTTATAAACTTAACGCCAGCTTCTTTCCCACCCTTGATTCCGAAACCAAGAATAGCACCCTGACCGTCAGGCAGGTATTTTTTCGCCAATTTGTGGTCCGGATGCGATTCGAGCCCCGGGTAATTTACCCAGGTTACCTGCGTCTGTTTTTCGAGCCATTGTGCCAGCTTCAGCGCATTCTCAGAATGCCTTGGCATACGCAGATGTAGCGTTTCGAGCCCCTGCAAAAACAGAAAAGCGTTGAACGGCGACATGCAACTGCCCATATCACGGAGGAACTGGGTTCTGGCTTTGATGATATACGCCAACTCGCCGACGGCCTCGACGTATTTTACGCCATGATAGCTTGGGTCCGGCTCGGTCATTTCAGGGTAGCGACCATTCGTCCAGTCGAATTTACCCGAATCGACAATCGCGCCGCCGATGCTTGTGCCGTGCCCGCCGATGAATTTCGTGCAGCTATGAACGACAATGTCTATGCCGTATTCGAAAGGCCTCAACAGAATAGGCGTCGTAACGGTATTGTCGCAAATCACCGGCATACCGTTTTTATGAGCCATATCTGCGATTTTATCATATTGCAGAATATCATTCTTCGGGTTGCCGAGGCTTTCGATATAAATCAGCCTGGTATTGTCTTTTATCGCCTTAGCAAAATTCTCCGGATCTTTCGGGTCGACGAAAGTCACATCAATGCCAAGCTTGGCGAAAGTATGGCTGAATAGCGTCACCGTCCCGCCGTAAAGCGAATTCGAGGCTACAATATGACCGCCGGCACCGCAAATGTTGAAGATGCTCACATATATCGCCGACTGGCCCGAGCTGAATGCCAGGCCGCCCACTCCGCCTTCCAGAGCCGCCAGCCTCTTTTCCAGCACGTCCGTCGTCGGATTCATCAGCCTGGTGTAGATATTGCCGAACTCCTTCAGAGCGAAGAGATTGGCAGCGTGATCCGTATCCTTAAAAACGAAGCTGGTTGTCTGATAAATCGGTACGGCTCTGCTCAGAGTATCTGAATCGACCTCATGTCCTGCGTGCAGAGCCAAGGTCTCCAGGTGATATTTTGTATTTTCGTCCATTTTTACTACCTCATAAAAGTCTAAGAACAGCAAGCCGGCAACGAAAACGGATTGCCGTCAATTGCGGAATATACCGAAGGCAATCTACCTCAGCACTTCCATAGTTACTTCTGAGGCCCTCTTACCCGAAAGCAGCATTCCTCCAAACGATATTCAATATTATTGTCCTAAAAATTTTATTCTTTGCTTGTTACGTAAATTACCTGCTCGGCAAAAAGATTGGGCGCAAATCTTACCGGGCCGAGAGCTGTTTTATTCAAAGGAATCCTTTTTTCGACTTTGACCTTCAGCTTTCTGCAAAACCGGTCGAAATCTTTGAGCGACAAAGAATGTATGTTTGGCGAATTGCACCAGTCAAACGGCAGCAGCCTGGTTATGGGCGCTTTGCCATGTAAGAGCAGTTGTGCCCTGCACCGCCAGTAAGCAAAGTTCGGAAAGCTGACGATTACCTTCCTGCCGACCCGAAGCAGTTCGGTAAATACTTTTTCGGGATTTTTTATCGTCTGCACTGTCTGGGACAAGATGACGTAGTCATAACTTTTGTCGGTGTAGTTTTCCAAACCTTGTTCGATGTCCTGCTGTATTATAGGCAGCCCTTTTTCTACACAAGCCCGGACAAGGTCCTGGTCGAGTTCGATACCCATGCCTTTAATGTTCTTGTCGGCAGAAAAATTTGCCAGCAACTGGCCATCGCCACAGCCTATATCCAGAACAGTGCTGTTTGGCTCTATCAGAGATTCAATCTCCTCATAATCAATGCGGATTCGTGTGGCCTGCTCAATATTAAGCTCCGGCGAACTGTCATGGATTGTTGTTTTACCGCTTGTCTTTTTCGCTTCGGGCCGATATGTCGCATCCAGGAAACCGGAAATAAATGAGCCTAAAGTATCAGGCTCCAATAGAAACGCATCGTGGCCGTA
>CAZSOR010000049.1:0-10104 GCA_964608395.1 uncultured Pirellulales bacterium | reverse complement strand
GGTGTATTGCCCGCCGGCAAAGTTCGAGTCCTCTAATATCGCATTTCGTCCCACCGCATCGAACGCGATAGATTGAGCTCCGAGATGTGTAGTAGTGGCAATCGGAATGGCGGCTTTAACAAAGTCCGGGTACGCGATCGACCATTGGAGGACCTGCATTCCGCCTATCGAGCCGCCAATTACCGCCAAAAGGCCGTTTATGCCAAGCTTCTCGATTAAGAGCTTTTGGACTTTCACCATATCGGCTATCGTAATAATAGGGAATTCGAGCCCATAAGGCTTGCCCGAAGCGGGATTAATCGAAGACGGCCCCGTAGTCCCGCTGCAGCCGCCAAGGAAATTCGAACAGATAACAAAGTATTTGTTCGTATCGATTCCCTTGCCCGGACCGACCATAACGTCCCACCACCCGGACTTGCTGTCGTCGGGACTGTTTATGCTGGCAACGTGAGCATTGCCGCTAAGGGCGTGACAAATCAAGATGGCATTGTCACCGGCCTCGTTAAGCTTACCATACGTCTCATAGGTCACATCAACGGGAGCCAGCTTCTTGCCACACTCCAGTTCTAAGGGCTTCTCAGGCTCGATGACCCGAATAGTCATGGTCTGCACTATGCCAACAGAATTTTCATTTATCTCTGCCATCCTTATTTTTCCGGCAATATCTCCACCATCCTGTCGAGGGCCTTTTTCGCTTTGATACTGATTGTCTCAGGAACTGCAATTTTGTATTGCATTTCCTGCAACGAGCCGATTATCTTGTCCAGGGTAATCTTCTTCATGTTGGGACAAATCGCCCTTTCTGTGGCCGGAAAGAATTCCAGTTCGGGATTCTGCTTTTTCAAGGTGTGGATTATCCCTGTCTCAGTTGCAATTATGAACCGTTTCGCCGTGCTCTTGGCGGCAAACTTGAGCATCTGACCGGTACTGAGCAATTCGTCCGAGGCTTCTTTAACCGGCTCGGTACATTCCGGATGCGCCATGACGATAGCATCGGGATATTTTGCCCTTGCGGCCTTAATATCATCAACGGTCATCAGCACGTGCGTTGTGCAATAGCCGGGCCATAGCACGAGTTTCCGGCCGGTTCGTTCGGCGGCAAACTGGCCGAGATGCTGGTCCGGCACAAAAAGAATTGGCTTGTCTTCCGGAAGAGAGTTGACGACTTCGACCGCGTTGGCGCTTGTACAGCAATAATCGCTTTCGGCTTTGACCTCGGCCGTGCTGTTGACATAACAGACCACCAGCGCATCGGGATTTTCCTTCTTGAGCTGACGCAGTTGTTCGGCGGTAATCATATCAGCCATCGGACAACCGGCGGACTTCTCCGGCAGGAGCACTATTTTTTCCGGCGAGAGAATCGCCGCGGTCTCCGCCATAAACCGCACACCGCAGAAAACGATCACATCCGCATCAGTTTCTGACGCCTGGATGCTCAGACCCAGTGAATCGCCTGTAAAATCAGCTAAATCCTGTATCTCGCCGGGCTGGTAGTTGTGGGCGAGTATCACGGCGCCGCGCTGGGCTTTTAATTTTTTGATTTGCTCGATTAACTGCTCATTCATTTCATATCTCGTAAATACCGCCTTCGGTTCTGGGATTTCTGCATATCAGATCGGCATTGGCTGTGATCACGGTAAATCCGGCGGGAACGGACTGTTTTACCCAGACATTGCCGCCGATTATGGCTCCCTTGCCAATCGTCACATCACCTAATATCGTGGCCTCGGCGTAAATGGTTACATTGTCCTCTATCGTCGGATGCCGTTTCTGGCCCTTGATTATCCTGCCCCTTTCGTCCTTCGGGAAACTCATCGCTCCAAGGGTTGTGCCCTGATAGATTTTTACATTTTCACCTATTATCGTTGTCTCACCGATTACGACGCCCGTGCCGTGGTCGATGAAGAAGTTTTTACCTATTGTCGCTCCCGGATGTATATCGATGCCGGTTTTAGAATGCGCGCATTCGCTCATGATCCGCGGAATCAACGGTATCTCTCGTAGATATAATTCGTGAGCGATGCGGTAGGTCGCAATGGCTGTGATGCAGGGATAGCTTATCACGATTTCCTCGTAGGATTTCGCCGCGGGGTCGCCATCGAAAGCGGCGCCGACGTCGCCTTTGAGCAGTTCCCTGATTTTCGGTAGCTGCGTCAATAAATGCAGCGTGGCATCCTCCGCCATTGCCCGGCAGTCACCTGTGTCACAATCCTTCATTTTGCACTGATACTTGTAAGCTCTTTCGATCTGTTCGGTCAGCTCCGAATATACATGGTAGAGAATGTCGATAACTATAAATTCGATATTCGATTTTTTAACCGATCTTTTGCCCGTATAGCCCGGAAATAGAATTTCCGTAAGCAGCTCGAGGACTTCTAAAATCTTGTCCCTCACAGGCAGATTGGAAACATCTATAAAGTTTATGCCGGAATCGCCCATGTAGGTCTGGGTGATTTCGTCAACAAGATTCTTTATTTTCTGATCGGTAAGCCTGTTCTTTCGCATTGTTTGAATCCTTCGAAACGTTAAAAAACCCGGATTTTTAAGCATACATTTCGGTCGAGATATATCTTTCACCGGTGTCACAGACAAAAGTCACAATGACTTTACCTTCATTTTCCTGCCGATGCGAAAGTTGTATTGCAGACCATACATTGGCGCCGCCGCTTATACCCGAGAGGATACCTTCCTTCGACGCAAGCTGCCGGGCCGTCTCAAGAGCATCTTCGTTTGCGATCTGGATAACCTCATCGACAATGTCGACATTTAGAACATCCGGCACAAATCCCGCTCCGATACCCTGTATCTTATGCGGACCGGCTTTTCCGCCGGACAGCACAGGTGAATCCTTCGGCTCAACTGCAACGACCTTCAGGTTTTCGTTTTTTGACTTCAGAGCCTCGGCACAACCAGTGAGGGTTCCACCGGTGCCGACGCCGGCGACAAGAATATCGACTTGGCCATCCGTGTCATCCCATATTTCTTGTGCCGTAGTTTCCCTGTGGATTTGCGGGTTTGCAGGATTCTTGAACTGTTGGGGCATGAAGGAATTGGAATCTTGCGAAACAAGCTCTTCGGCCTTTGCAATCGCACCGGCCATGCCCTGCTCGGCGGGTGTCAGTACAAGCTCTGCGCCGAATATCTTCAATATTTTCCTTCGCTCGATGCTCATCGACTCAGGCATTGTCAATACCAAACGATGCCCCCTTGCCGCGCAGATGAAAGCAAGGCCGATACCCGTATTGCCGCTGGTTGGTTCTATTACGAGCGTGTCTTTCGTTATCAGTCCCTCTTTTTCTGCAGCCATGATCATTGACAGCGCAATCCTGTCTTTCACACTTCCGGTTGGATTTTTGGATTCGAGCTTGGCCAGAATAGTGGCCTTGCCCGAGCCGAGCTTGTTTATTTGAACTAATGGAGTATACCCGACAACCGCGGTGATATCTTCGAATATCGCACTCATAATTTCTTCCCCATCTTTAATCATATTTGATAATTCAATTTATTCCCGTCATTTGCCCTGTCAACCAAATCCTGTAGTGTTACCGATTGCAGGACTTTTTCAATAGCCTGCTCGACCTGCAGCCAGAGGCTCCTGGTAGCACAGTCGGCAGATCGCGTACAACAATCTTCGTCTTCAACACATTCGACAGTAGCCACAGGGCCTTCCAGGCGATGAATAACATCGTTAAGCTTGATCTGATCCGGGGCCTTGGCAAGAACATAGCCCCCTTTGGAGCCTCTGACACTCCTGACAAAACCTCCCGATCTGAGGACAGCCATTAATTGCTCAAGGTATTTGACGGATATTTCCTGACGCTGAGCAATGATTTTAAGCTGCAAAGGTTTATTATTCCCGTTTTGGGCTAATTCTATTATGGCCCTAACAGCATATCTGGTTCTGGTCGATAGCTTCATAATTTATTTCCCTGTTATTCCTACTGTAATAGTAGCGTATTATACGAATTTATCGATACCAAGTGCAATGGAAAAAATAAAATTAGGCTAAAATTCCAAAAAACTTGCTAATTCCTTTTCTATTAGTAGTTTACATCACGTCATCATTGAATATTTTCAAAAAATAGAATTTTGTGCCGGTTTAATGGCCAATTCGCTTGACGGTTATGCCGGCTACCACTAAAATAGTAGACGTTAGTTTCAAGCTATTTGAAATGGGAAATTGCGGATGAACAAAAGTACGGCGAAAAAAGTGGTATTTATTTCCTCTTTCCCTCCAAGAAAATGTGGAATAGCGACCTTCACTTCGGACCTGATAGATAGTACCACCTTAGCTGCAAAGGGAGAATTCGAACCTCTTGTGGTCGCAATGCGGTCGGAAGACCACAAGTATAATGATCCCGTAAAATTCGAAATCCGCCAAAATGTCAAGAGCGATTATATTTGCGCTGCCGATTATATAAACTTCAGTCACGTTGATTTAGTCTCTGTTCAGCACGAATTCGGCCTTTTTGGCGGCGAGGCCGGTTCGTATCTGAGCCTGCTGCTCAACAGGCTAAAGGCCCCGGTAATAACAACTCTGCATACAGTCCTCGATGATCCGAGCCCGTCTTACTACAAATCGTTAGTTGATATCTGTAAAGCCTCATACAGAGTCATTACAATGAACGAACGAGGCGTCAGTATGCTGCGGGACATCTATAATATACCCACCAGGAAAATAAAACTGATCGCGCACGGCATCCCTGATTTACCTTTCGTCGACAGCAACTATTACAAGCATAAATTTGGTTTGGAAGACCGCAGAACGATTTTGACATTCGGCCTGCTCAGCAAGAATAAGGGGATCGAGGTAATGCTCAAGGCGATGCCGGCTATCATCAAGGCTGAGCCGTCCGTGATCTATATCATCCTGGGCATGACACACCCGAACGTACTGAAACACGAGGGTGAATCGTATCGATTCGGTCTCCAGCAAATGGTCAAAGACTTAAATCTGCAGGAACATGTGATCTTCCACAACAGATTCGTAGACGATAAGGAACTTCATAACTTCCTGTGCGCAGCCGATATTTATGTTACGCCGTATATGAGCGAAAAGCAATTGACCAGCGGCACGCTGTCATTTGCGGTCGGCACCGGCAAAGCCGTTGTCTCCACACCATATTGGGCGGCGACGGAACTGCTGGCCGATGGCCGGGGAAAGCTGGTACAATTCGGTGATTCTCAACAATTAGCCCGCGAAATAATAGAAATACTTCAGAGTGACACGCTGTATTACTCGCTGCGAAGACGGGCATACGAATACGGCAGATCCAGAACCTGGCCAAAAATCGGCCAGAAATATTGGAAGCTGTTCGGCTCAAAACGCAAGCTTCTTCAAATCTCCGCCAAAACAAAACTATCTGCAGCCGAAACAATATCAAGTATAGAAGTACCTGAGCCTTCGTTAGATCATTTGGAAAAGCTGACCGATGACACGGGCCTCTACCAGCATGCCAAGTTTACAATACCAAATCGCGAGTTTGGCTACTGTACGGACGATAATGCAAGAGCTGTCATTGCGGTGACCAGATATTACGCCCAGTATCCTGAGTCGGAGGTACTCCAGCTTCTCGACACGTATCTTTCTTTCATCATCCATTCACAGAGCAGCGACGGCTCAATCAAAAACTTTATGGATTTTGACAGGACCTGGCGTACAGAGGAACCTGCACATGATGCATTCGGCAGGGTATTGTGGGCGTTTGGGACGATAATGGCAAAACCGCCGGCACCGCCATATTTGTCGATTGCTAAAGATTGCTTCGACAAATCAGTAGAGCTAGTCCAGAAGCAGCTCCCAAAGGGAATGGCGTATTCGATCCTCGGAATGAGTGATTATCTCAAACAGTTCCCCGGCGCAATCGATATAAAGCGGCAACTGGAATTGGCCGCCGACGGTCTGGTCAGGCAATACGAAGAGAGTCATTACCCTGATTGGCAGTGGTTTGAGGATGTGCTGACTTACGATAATGCCGTTTTGCCGCACGCGATGTATATAGCCGGTCTGACTCTCGATAATAAAAGGTACAGGGAAGTTGCAGACATAACCTGTAAGTTCCTGCTGGCAAACACTTTCAACGGTACGCATTTTAGCTTCATCGGCTGCAAAGGATGGTATGAACGAGGCGAGCACAAGGCGACATTCGACCAGCAGCCCATCGAAGCCGCCGGGACCGTCATGATGTTAAGGGCCGCTTATGATGCTACGCAAAACGAAAGATTTTTAACCCTTCAGAGAAAAGCCTTTGATTGGTTCCTCGGCCAGAACGACCTGCACGTCCCGCTTTATGACTTTAGAACAAAAGGTTCTAACGACGGTTTGACCCCGGACGGCGTCAATACGAATCAGGGCGCCGAAAGTACGCTCAGCCTTTTATTAAGCCTGTTGGCGATGGTCGAGAGTTACGCCGTCGTCAAGAAAACCAAAACCCCCAAGGCCGCGCCATCACCCCAGGCCGGCCGCAAAAAGAAGAACGCTAAAAAGAAAATCCGAATAGAAAGCATCCCCGCAAAAGCTAAAACGAGAAAAAAGCAGGCCGAAAAACTCACTTAACGCCGGGAGCATAAATGCTCAAGGCGCTATAAAACTCACGCTGTAGAGCAGGCTGAAATGCTTTATCGCTCGATGGCCTCTTCACTTTTCTCGCCGATCCATTGAATATCTGCGCCGATTCCCTGGACAGTCTGACAGCTCGCCAATGAAATGAGCATCACAATTAAAACCATCACAAGAAAAACTTTTCTAATCATTTTCTCAGGCCCCCTTCTACTCTCGGGCTTGATCCAGCACCATATTTCAAGACATTCCCCACAAGACGGCCGACACTCCGGCCGGGCTCTGTCTCAGAACTCGAATGCCATTCAACACACTATTTTTATTTTCGGCAGTTCCGTTCTTTCGGCATCAATTATCCAGGGGATTTGCCGGCCCGATGTACTTTTTTGCCACCACGATATCGTCAAACCAGACCTTACTGACGTATCCCGTCGGGGAGTCCGTGATATACAATAGCATCCACAGGAAGTTTAAATTCAGCTTTTCGTCGTTGCGCCATTGAAAGCCTTCGAACGGTTCGCCTTTTGGGTTCGGCGTGAAACTATCCCATACCCACTTGCCTTTGGGGAATCCTTTGCCGAGGTGGCTTATGAGTTGCCCGTCTTTTGTCCAGGATTTGCCGTCGATCCACAGTTCCTGCTCGCCGTTGCTTTCCGTGACGGGATCGTTCATTTTCATCATCAGTTCGACGCATATCCACCGCTGGCGTTCGGCTTTCAGATTTTCGTCGTTGACAAAGTCGTGCCCCCACGATTTCTTGTCGGGCGACGAGCGCATCCCCATCCAGTAGGAGTAAAAATCCCATCTCCATTTTTCGCCGTACGGCTCAATGCCCGTGGTGAACCGCGCATTGCCTTCGGGCCGAATTCCCGCTCCGCCCTGGGGCCACGGCGTCGAAGGATTGTAGCCGCCAACGTGGACAAAATGATGAATCGGGTAGCATTCTCGTGCAAATTTCACGTAGAAACGAGCGTAAAGCTGCTCGTAGCCCGGCACAAGTCGCCGATACAAATGCCCGCCCGTCCCTTTGCCTCCGACATGCGTCATCAACAGCGAATGTTTACCCGCGCTTGCCGCCGGCACGTCCGGCGACAGCGACATAATGTCAATATTCTGCACGCTCTCCCATCGTGCCTTGACGGCATCCAGGGAATTGGCCTCGAAATTCTCCGCAAAGATCACCTCCGGGTTTTTCTCGATCCCCTTATCGCCCTTGTATTTACTCGCTAGGCCGTGCCGCACCGCACCTTGTGATTCTTCTGCTTGTGCAGCACTAAGAAAGCAAAGAGCAAGAATCAACATCCCGGTCGACACGCCGGCAAAGAACTGGTTTGTGGATTTGCGATTAGCCATTCGATATTCCTCCGGAATATATCATGCCAGGTTCTTCCAAAAAACGCTTACAAAATCAAGTCACGGCAACTCGACTCTCTACTTGGCGCAGATTATAGAGCAATATCCAAAATTAGCAAACATTATTGAAGCTTGGCAGGGATGGCAGAGAACGGAAGGTACTGTGAGCGTATAGAATATCTTGAAGGCTTTTGGAGGCACTCTGAATCCTGCGGAGGCTTTGTAGTCCGACTTCTCGAGTGAGGGCAAGTACGTTTAGACACTTGCCTGGAATCCGGACCGGCTCAATAGTAACAGTCCTCACACGGACAGAAACGGATTGCACGTATTGAACTCACAGTCTCGTCAAATTTACATTCTGATAGATAACAGGATTCTTAGCCCGTGTTGTTACGATTTGAGCTTGTTCTGGAGTTCTGCAATGGCTATTAGAACTTGCGTTTGCTGATCCTGTAGCTCACGGACCGTTTTAACTTCGGTCTGCAACTGAACTGCAAGCTTGCCAATTTCTTCCTGAGATTTCCTGGCCTCGGCAACAGCAGTGTCGCGTGACTGAGTAAGTTCATCGACCTGCTTTTGCAACTGGTCACGTGACTGAGCGAGTTCATTAACCTGCTCTTGTAAATGGTCCCGTGTCTGCGTAACAACAGTTATTCTTAACCTGAGGTCGTCTCGTTCACTCTTGGTTTTTTCCAAAGCGGCTTTAAGTCTTGCCGACTCGGTCATGTTGCAGCCTGTCAAGGTGAGCGGAATAACCAACGCCATCACACATGTAAGAATTATTATCCGCTTCATCATTTCGCTACTCCTTTCTCAGGACAATACTCCTCGACTGGGAATAATGACCCTACACGCTTTTTTTGAATTACTATCACTTTATTTATCGGACGCTCATTCTGAAAACTTTAATTTTTGTCGAGAATTCCTAACGATTTATTTCGCAAATCAACAGACGGCGTGTGGCGATTCTGCGGGCTGGATCAGGCAATCAAAAAAGGGCTGCAAGTGGATTACTCACAGCCCTATTAAACCTGTATTTCTGATATCGCTCTTAAAATTTTCTGCGTCTACGAAGCCTCCAATTGGCGAAAGCTAAGCCGATAGCGCCAGGCAGAGCAGCACCGGGGACAGGATTGGCCCCTTCGATCGAGTACAATACTCAATCGTCTTATCATTTGAGCACATGATTGCATGCTCATGCAGATTTACGCAATTTCAGGCCCGCTACACTCAAGCCGAGCATGCCAAGCAGAACAGCGCCAGGTACGGGTACAAATACCGCGACGTCGTCTATTCCGGAGTTATATAAACGGTCATCAGCCCTGTCCCATTGGAATTTTATTCGTGCATTTGGTGATAAGCTTCCGGCTGGCTGTGGCAAATTCCAATATGTCGAGACATCCATCCACCCTGTTGTTACATTGGTGGAATACATTACGTGGTACATGTCGTAGAGATTGCCGACGCCATCGTCATCGACATGGACCAACGCTTTGAATAATGAGTCTAAGTCACCACTAGGACCTGCTGCGAAAGTCCCTATGAACTTGAAGTCTATTTTTAATTTAGTAGTTCCTACTGGGAGGTCGATCAATTGCCGTATATTCCCTGAAGCATTTGTCCCACCTGGATTGTCAAACTTAGCCCAGTTGGTTGTGTTTCCTAGATTAGTTCCCAACTCCATATCTTCTTGAAGCCATCCTGTGAAGTTAACCGCCGGAGCAGTCCCTGTAAACGTCTCGAAGTCTGCATTCTCGATCGGAACACTCATCCATGCCGAAGCTGGCGCTGCGACAAACGCACAGACAACTGTAATTAAAGCTATTCTTCTCATTATCTGTTGCCTCCATGACTCATTGGCAAATGAGTCTCATGTTTGTTACAACTTGTTGTGTAGGCTTCACCTTTCCATTGATCAATGATGTTGGAGCAAGACCTTATGCTACACCACCATGTGCCCACACACGAAACTGGCAAAACAATTCATTTAGCAAGTCACTGGAGGTCCGCGGGATGCAATGACATCAGGTGTGAATTGAGATTTTCGCCACGAGGAAACAACGGTCCTGAGGCGGTATTTGGGTATAAGAGACTCCACCATGCAGACCGGCTGAACAAGGCAGTAAACCGGTACGGTGTAGAGAGTTTCCGGCGTTACGGCGTGGCTGTGGCCGATTTGGAAAGGACCACCA
>CAZSOR010000048.1:0-19498 GCA_964608395.1 uncultured Pirellulales bacterium | reverse complement strand
CAATTGCAATTGAACGAAGACACGCTTTGGAGCGGTGGGCCGCACTGTTACGACAATCCGGATGCCTATCAGCATCTTGCTACCGTTCGAGAGTTGCTTGAGCAAGAGAAGTACGCTGAAGCAGAATTGGAAGCACAGAAAATGCTGGGGATTCCCAAGTATCAGCAGGCGTACATGCCGCTGGGCGACCTGTTCCTCGATTTCGGCGAAGAGAGAGAATCGGGCGAATATCGTCGTGAACTCGATTTGCGAAACGCGGTGAGTACGGTTACGTACCGTACCAGCAACGCACATTTTACACGCAAGACGTTCGCATCGCATCCAGACCAGGCGATTGTCATGCGTCTTGAATGTGACATGCCTGGTCAGGTTACGTTTGATCTGTCGATGACAAGCCCTCATCCTTCACAAACTCAAGCGATTTCCAAAGGCTCTTTGTTACTGACAGGCCAGATTGCTCCACGTAAGGCGGATAGGGCAACGGGGGCGAGAAGATTGATCGGGCCATGGGAAGTCTCGGGAACGCGTTTTGCAGCGAAGGTTCAAGTGACGACCGAAGGAGGGGCGGTTGTTGCACAAGGAGACAAAATTACCGTTCAAGATGCTGACGCTGTAACGTTGGTCTATGTCGCAGCAACTAGCTATGTCAATTACCAGGATGTTAGCGGTGATCCGCAAGCAAAGATCGACGCTTATCTCGCGAATATTCAAGGCAAATCGTTTGAACAACTTTATCAGCGGCATATCGAAGACTATTCGCAGTTGTTCGGTCGTGTATCGATAGATCTCGGTGGAAGCGATTCCGCAACTGAATCCTTGCCGACTGACGAACGGATCAAGCGACTCACCGAAGGCGGCAACGATCCGCTGCTTTCTGAACAACTGTTCCAGTACGGTCGCTACCTGATGATCGCAGGCTCTCGCCCCGGAACGCAGCCCTTGAATCTTCAAGGCATCTGGAACAGTGAACTTGATCCACCATGGGGAAGTAAATATACGATCAACATCAATATCCAGATGAATTACTGGGTGGCGGAAGTCTGTAATCTCAGCGAATGTCACGAGCCGCTGCTGCGCACGGTCGGCGAGTTGCGGCCTCCGGGAAGGCACACGGCAAAAGTTCACTATCGAGCCGAGGGTTGGGTTGCCCATCACAACACGGATCTCTGGCGCGGCACGGCTCCCGTCGACGGCGCACAGTGGGGGATGTGGCCGACAGGCGGCGCGTGGCTCTGTCAGCATTTATGGGAGCATTATCTTTATACCGGTGATCTTGAACATCTCAAGAAGTCTTATCCGATTATCAAGGGCGCGGTCACGTTCTTTTTGAGCGACGATGTTCTCGTTGATGATGGGGATGGACATTTGATCACGTCGCCGTCGCTCTCACCTGAACATAGTCATGGTGGCAGGACCAGGGATGGACGCAGCGTCGGGCGGTCCGGAACTTCGCTTTGCACAGGGCCGACAATGGATATGCAAATTTTGCGAGATCTGTTCGCGAACTGCATCGCCGCTTCGGAGATTCTGGAGATTGATGAGGAGTTTCGGAAACAAGTAGCGAAAACGCGCGAGTGTCTTGCGCCCATGAGAATCGGTCGACATGGCCAGCTTCAAGAATGGCTTGTTGATTGGGATAATCCCGAAGACCAACACAGTCATGTTTCGCACCTTTATGGACTGTACCCGAGCAGCCAGATCAATCGGCGTGATACTCCAAAACTGTTCGAGGCGGCGCGGACGTCACTAATCCAGCGGGGGGACGCCGGCGGATGGCCCGGCGCATGGCGGATCTGCTTATGGGCTCGCCTGGGCGATGGTGATCGTGCCCACAATGTACTCACCAAGCATGTCATGAAGAGACTCGCCTCGAACCTGTTCAACAGCGGGCGGGTTTTCCAGATCGACGCGAATTTTGGCGCGACGGCTGGCATCGCCGAGATGCTCCTGCAGAGCCGTGGCAGCCAGATCCATCTGCTGCCTGCGTTACCGAAGGCCTGGCCTACCGGTAGCGTCAAGGGCCTTTGCGCTCGTGGAGGGCTCAAAGTCGACATCGAGTGGAAGCGTGGACAGCTCGTACAAGCCACCATTCACGCAAGTCGGGACGGGACTTTCCGCATCTATGATCAAGATAAGCCCGGTGAAGTCATTTCGTTGAAGAAAGGTCAGACGAAGGTATGGTCGGGAATGTAGACTGTTGCCGTAGAGGTAAGTCATGAAGAGAAACAACGGACTGGTCGAAGAATCGCCAAGGCTTGCGTTCATACCCCCTTCCCTCTCGATAGAGCACAACCTCGGTGATCCCGTTGACCATGGAAAGAAGTCTGAAGTTGGGAGATCCTGCTGGCGTCAGTCGGGGGCTCCTCTTTCTCCACATCTAAGCCATGCAGGCTGCCCGAAAGGGGCAATCAGCCAGACACTAGGGCTCTGTAACACATCCTCTCTTAGGCGACGCCAACACAAACGATCTCTTACAGTTTTAAAGGGACCATGAGATGAAACGAATCCAATTCTGCATTGTGTATCTGATTCCGATATTGGGAATGATAGGGGCGGCTCAGGCCTCGTCACGTCTGATGATCCTGGCGGACATGGGCAATGAACCCGATGAAGTGCAGCAGATGGCGCATATGATCATGTGTTCCAATGAATTCGAATTGGAGGGCCTGATCGCTGTCTCGGGCATATATTTGCGTCCTGAATCCAAGGATCCCTACCGGCGTGTGCTCCACCCGGAGTTGTTCACAGAGATTATCGATGCCTATGCCAAGGTCTATCCTAATTTGCAGAAACATGCCTCGGGTTGGCACTCGCCTGAATATCTGCATAGCATCGTTGCCTCAGGGCAACCAGGTTATGGCTTTCAAGCGGTGGGTGAGGGCAAGTCCAGTCCTGGATCGGAACTGATCATCAAAACTGTGACCAAGGATGATCCACGTCCAGTGTGGATTGTCGTGAACGCCGGTTCGAACACCCTGGCCCAGGCGCTGCGCGATTACCAGGCCACCCACAGCCAGTCTGAAGTCGATGCCTTTGTCGCCAAACTCCGCGTATTTGAAAACGGTGCCCAAGACAACTGCGGGGCCTGGATCTGTAACCGTTTTCCGAACATCCATTGGTTGCGCAGTAATTACCAAACCTACTGTTACGGCGGCCCATCCCATGAAGGGGCCATCAACCACACAGGGGATCGCAAGGCCATCGGGCCGCATACCTGGGAGCCCTATGCGTATAGCTTTGTCGGGCAGCATCAGTGGGCCCTGGAACATATCAAGGGTAACCACGGGCCGGTAGGAAAGGTTTGGCCAGTGCGTCAATTCGGTGACGGGCATCTCAGCTTCTTGGAAGGGGGAGGCACCATCCCCTGGCTCGGCCTGGTAAATAAGGGCCTGTTCAGCGTAGACCACCCCCATTGGGGGGGCTGGAGCGGACGCTTCTGCCGGGAAAAGGCCAAGAACTACATGTCCAAACACAAACGCGTGCGTAACGATGAGGAGAAAGTCGGCGATTTCAGCCTGTATAAGGAGGCCGCCGATCGGTGGATTAATCCGGAGAACGGCGATGAATACAATGATATCTTCACCCCGGTCTGGCGTTGGCGTCGCGCCTTCTTCAACAACTTCAAATGCCGTATGGATTGGTGCCTGAATCCCTATGGCAAGGCGAACCATCATCCTGTGGCCGCCTTCAAGGGAGACAAGAGTGACACCATCATCCGCCGTCATGCCAAGCCCGGCCAAACCATCCGCTTGGATGCCGGCGCCACCACGGATCCGGATGGGGATAAGGTGGACATACGTTGGTACACATACGCGGAGGCAGGAACCTATAACGGCAATGTGACCATCATTGACAGCAAAAAGACTCAGGCCAGCGTGACAATTCCCGCGGATGCCGCAGGAAAACAGATTCATGTGATCCTGGAGGTCAAGGACCTCAATCCTATTGCATCGCTATTTGACTATCGACGCATTGTGATTGATGTAGAGCCGACGTCTGCGACATCGAAGATCCTTTATCGAGATGACTTTGAGGGAAATCTCGACAACTGGGTCGTTGAGCAGATGCCCGGTGGAATCGTTCGCACAAATGGCGGCAAGCTCGAGATCGAAGACGCCAAAGGCTGCACGGTGTGGTTTCGTCACAAGCTTAAGGGCCCGATCATGATCGAATACGAGGCGGTGATTATCACGAAGGATGGGCCGCATGACCGCGGCAGTGACTTGAATTGCTTCTGGATGGCTCAAGACCCCAAGCACTACGACGACCTGTTTGCTAGCAGCAAGCAGCGTGGCGGCAAATTCACCAACTATGATGCCCTGAGACTGTATTATGTGGGCTATGGGGCCAATCACAACAGTACGACTCGCTTTCGTCGCTATGTCGGCACCGGCGAAAGGCCGGTTCTGCCGGAACACGACTTGAGCGATGAGAAGTACATGCTCAAATACAACGTGCCTATCAGAATCAAACTGATTGCCGACGGAGATAGAATCGCTTACATCCGTGACGGCGAGGTGATCTATGATGTGCATGACCCCGAGCCCTATACGGATGGCTGGTTTGGCTTTAGAACCGTCAACAATCATATGACCGTCGACAATTTCAGAATATATCGGTTGGGCAAATCTGTGAGGTAGATCATGTTATCAAGGCATCTTATCGGGTCACGTAGGTATTTCGTAGTGGTCAGGAGTATCTTCCTTCTGACCGGGCTTGTGGGCTTGACCTCGCCTTCGGAGGCCAGGGTGAATGTGACGACTTTGCCGCAGCTGCGCGAGGCGGTGCAGAAAAGCGATCAGGTGATTGTCGTGAAACCGGGGCGCTATACGCTAACTGACCTGCCGAGACGCTCAAGGAGCATTCCCTGTTCGGGTTCCAACAATACGATTGATTTGTCAGGAGTCTATGTGAATGCCCCCGTCGGTTGTACGAGCAGGAGTTACATCACCATTTCGGGCGATAACAACACCTTCAGAGGCGGGGTGTTTGAGGACACCTATCAGAACGGCCTGAAAGAGGTGACGGATTTCAGCAGTTACAACCAGAACCGTTCTACTCTGGCCAAGGGCCTGAGGGGTAGCGCTGTTTTGGCCATTACTGGAAATAACAATACCGTTGTTAGCACAAAACTGACCATAAGGGGCTCCTTTCCCTACGGGTATGGAAGTATATACGGTATCGGCTCTGATAATGTATTCGGGTTGGACAAACGCTGCGGCATATTGATAAAAGGCCAAAACAATACCTTAGAGGGCTGTGAAATACAGCAAAGGGCTTTTGGTCATGGAATCTATATGCAAAAACCAGCCGATACAACGGTTATTAGGAATTGCCTCGTAGAGGGTCGGATGCGACCAAGCAAGGATCTGTATCTGGAGAAAAACCCCAAAGACCTGCCGGCCAGATCCAAGTACAGATTGCCTCGCAGCGGAAACAAACCCATTCCCAAGGACATCATGCTGCCTCTCGCAGAAGATGGCATCCGGGTCTACACCGGCGGCGGGAGCGTCACGGTCGAAAACTGCACGGTCAAGAAGATGAGAGGTGGCATAAGGCTGTATCTGGCCGGCAGCGCCACGGTCATCGATTCTACGGCTATCGATTGCGGCGCCACGAATTTCAATATGACACGCGGAGGCAGGATCAAAGGATCAGCCGGGAATTTCGCCTACGCCCCTTTAAGTGACTTCAGATTATCGAAATCAAAACAGAATATCGAATTGACGATACTTCCATCACCCCATGCCGTGGGATCCCATAATATCGCTGACATTTTAGGAAGTAATCATAACATTGTTTTTCACCGGTCCAAAGGCCCCATAGACCCGAACCTGCGTCCGATCGTGGTGAGGGATGATAACTCGACCATCAGAAACGAAACCGAGTACCCCATCATTCTCCTATCGTCGGCGAGTGGAAACACGGTCGTCAGTTTCGGGCCAGTCACTGACCTTGGAACAGACAACAACGTGTCGCGCATCGAGCAACCAAAGAATATGGAAAACTAACGGACAATGTTGAAATCGTTGAGAATAGGAGAATCCGCAATGAAAACAGCACTGAAACTCACGTTTGCCGTATGCCTTTTACTCTTGGCATTACCCTCCAAATCCTATGCGTTAAAGCTTAAAAGCAGGGGGCCGCTTCTGAACGATCCCGCCCGGGAAGGGGAATTTATGGATTGGGGCTTGGGCATGTTTGTCCACTGGTCCCACGATTCACAATTGGGATCGGTGATCAGCCATTCTATGGTCGGGGCTTCGGAAAAATATCTGGATCGTTACATCAACGAGTTGCCGAAGACATTCAATCCGAAAAAGTACGATCCGGATGAATGGATGGACATCGCGAAGATTGCGGGCGTCAAATACATGGTGCTGACGACCAAGCACCACAATGGGTTCTGTATGTGGGATACGAAGACGACCGACTTCGGCATCATGAACACGCCCTACGGGAAAGACATCGTAAGACAATATGTTGATGCCTGTCGCCGACATGGGATCAAGGTTGGCTTCTATTTTTCACCTGAGGACTTTATCTTTTTGCATCGGATGGGCGAAACCGTTCGCAGGGTTAGAACCTCCGGCAGGGAAAAGGATGGTCTGCTGGCCTACAATAAGAAACAGCTCGACGAGCTGTTTGGCAACTATGGCCCGATTGATGTCGTCTTCTTTGATGGCGGAGAGAAGGAGATACTGACGCAATATGTTCACAAGCTGCAACCGAAGTGTATTGTCACACGCGGGGAAATGGAAACCCCGGAGCAAAGGCTGCCGAAAGAGCCGATGCCCGGCCCGTGGGAGTCCTGCTTTACGCTGGGTACCCAGTGGCAGTTTAAACCGACCAACGAGGATTACAAAACCGGTGGAAAACTCATCGAGATGCTGATCGAGACCCGAGCCAAGGGTGGCAATCTGCTGATCAATGTCGGCCCTGAACCCTCCGGCATCATCCCCTTCGAACAGCAGCGCATCTTCCGTGAACTGGGCCTGTGGATGTTCATCAACGATGAGGCCATCCACGGCATCCGTCCCTGTGATGTGGTGGGTGAAGACAATATCTGGTACACACAGTCCAAGAACGACCAATCGGTCTATGTCTTCTTAACGGAATTCACCGGGGAGAAACGCTGGAAAAGGGGGCAGCGCAAGGAGGTCGTACTAAAGAGCTGGCGGGCCACGGACCAGACCGCGATTTCGGTATTGGGACAGAACGACAAGGTACTGGAATACGCTCCTACCGCTGATCCGCATTCACGTTTCAAGCAAACCGACGTCGGCCTCGAAATCTCAGTGATGCGGGCCCAGCGTATCTATAACAACCGGGCCTGGCCCAACACTGTGGTGGTGAAGCTCGAGAATGTAATGTTCAGCGAGAAATGACAAATCCTGTAAGAATAGGAAAAAAACGATGAAGCAAAGGATGATTGGCAGGTTGTTGCTGGTGGCTGTAATCGCAGGTATGGCTTCAGTGGCCTGTGCCCAGATTGCCAAGCCAAAGATTTTTAACATCAAAAACAATGGCGCCATCGGAGACAGTGTGACCATGGAGACTGAGGCGATTCAAAAGGCCATTGATGCCTGCCACGCCGCCGGCGGGGGTACGGTTTGGGTGCCTCCGGGTGATTTTCAGATCGGTACCATCATTCTGAAAAGTAATGTCACCCTCTCACTTGATTACGGAGCCAACCTGCTGGGCAGTCAAAACCTGGCTGATTACCCAACTGAAGGACTCGACGATCCCAGAGAAGGCGGCCCTCGCTGTCTGATCTATGCAAAGGACGCTGCCAACATCACTATCGAAGGACTCGGAGTGATCGATGGCAGAGGTACGCCTGAGTTCTTCCCTCGGTTCAGAAGCGGTTTGAAGAAAGAGCGGCTGCCGCGTCCGCGTCTGATAAGTATGGTCAACTGTGACCGCCTGACTTTTTCCGGTGTCACTTATAAGCGCCCGGCCTTCTGGGGATTGCACCTGATCGATTATCGAAATATCCACTTCAATGCTGTCACCATCCGGTTCCGTAATAATGGATACAATAATGACGGACTCGACCTGGATGGCTGTGAAAATGTGTTGATTGAAAACTGCGATATCGATTCCGGCGATGATGCCATCTGCCTGAAAAGTTCACTGAATCCCTGTCGAAACATTGTTGTGCGTGGATGTAAAGTGACCAGCAATACAGCTCCGCTGAAATTTGGAACCTCATCCCGGGGTGGATTTATCGATGTAAAGGTTACTAACTGCTATTTTTATAACAGTCCCATGGGTGCCATCAAACTGCAGTTGGTTGACGGCGGACGATTGGAAGACGTCGATATTTCGAGAATAGTAATGGAAAATGTGGGCAATCCGATCTTTATCCGGTTGGGAAATCGTGGCCGTACCTATACCAAACGCACAGGGCAAAAACAGGGTGCGGACGCGAAACCGGATGGGGCACCCGTCGGTACTCTGAAAAATATACGAATAAGAGACCTCGTAGCGGAAGTTACAGGAGATAATAAGTCAAGATCAGGACCGATTATGATTACGGGGATTCCCGGTCATTACGTTGAGGATGTTGTCCTGGAAAACATCAGGATATCCTATCCCGGTGGCGGCACCGAGGAAGATGCCGAACGCGTGGTACCTGAGGACATCGCGCGCTATCCGGAACAGTTTTTCTTCGGCGTACTGCCTGCGTGGGGCGCCTATATCCGGCATGCCCGTAATATTGTTTTCAAGAATGTAGAGCTAAGTACTCGAAATGCAGATGCGCGAAAGAAAATCATGTTGGATGACGTAGAATGTTTTGTGGAACGCTGATGATATTTTTGCCGTTTCTTATATAATATGACTAACATGAAGTTAAGTTGAAGGAGTGAACATCATGAAGATAACGACCTTTTCAATACTCGTTCTGAGTATTTTATCTATTGGTGTGGTTGCCTTGGCCCACGCTGCTGAGCCTATGCGGCCCAATATCATCCTCATCATGTGCGATGACATGGGGTGGTCGGATATCGGCTGTTACGGCGGCGAAGTGCATACACCGACACTGGACAAAATGGCTGCCGAAGGCGTGCGTTTCACACAGTTCTACAACAATGCCAAATGCACTACCACACGTGCCTCGCTCGTTACGGGATTGTATCCCCGTCACGGCGGCAAGGGATCGAACCTGCTTGATGAGCACATGGTGACCTTCGGTGAAGTGTTGCGTGAGGCGGGCTACCAAACTTCGCTGGTCGGCAAATGGCACCTGGGCTCCAAGGCGCCAAACCGTCCCTATGACCGTGGTTTCGACGAGTTTTACGGCCTCATGGACGGATGCTGTAATTTTTTCAATCCCGCCCAACCGGATCCTGAGTTCAAAGGCGGAAGAATCCGCTCTTTCAGTCACAATGACAAACTTATCACGGAGTTCCCCGAAGGCTACTACACTACAGATGCCTTCACGGACCATGCCATCAAGACCATCAAGCGCTTCGCGAAGAATGACAGCCCCTTCTTTCTGCACTTGACCTATACCGCACCACATTATCCTTTGCACGCCAAGCCCGAAGATATTGAAAAGTATCGCGGCAAATTCACTATGGGCTGGGATAAGATGCGCGAGCAACGATATCAACACCAAATCGAAATGGGATTGATATATCCTAAACACTACCCACTTTCCCAGGGTGAACCCAAGCGTTACGATTGGGAAGAATCGAATAAGGCGTGGGAAGATCTTCGCATGGCCGTTTACGCCGCTATGATCGATTCTATGGATCAGAACATTGGTCGTCTCATGGCGACGCTGAAGGAACTGCGTATCGATGAAGATACGGTGGTGATGTTTCTTTCCGACAACGGCGGCTGCTCTGAAGAGCCGGGAGGCGCGGACTTGCAGCGCAACCCGGTCAAGGACCTTGGTGGCGTATCGACCTACATGACCGTGGGGCCTGCGTGGGGCTGGGCACAGAACGCGCCGTTTAAGCGATACAAGGCCAACACACACGAAGGCGGCGTACGTACTCCTATGATCGCCCGGTGGCCTGGGAAGATTAAAGCCAACACTATTGAACGTCAACCCGGCCACATTATCGATTTTATGGGTACCTTCATTGACATGGCTGGAATAAAATATCCCAAGACTTACAAAGGCAAGGATATCATTCCTCTCGAGGGAAAATCCCTCCTCCCTGTTTTTCTCGATAAGAAACGCGCACCGCACGAGAATCTGATGTGGCACTGGTCGGGCAACCGCGCCATTCGCGCCGGCGATTGGAAGGCCGTATGGGAGAAGAGGGAACGTAAATGGAAACTCTACCATCTTACCGCCGACCAAACTGAAACCAGGGACTTAGCCGCCGCCCACCCTGAATTGACACGTAAGCTCGCCGCCCGATGGTGCGAATGGGCCGATATGACCGAAGTAAAGTATTCGAACGATTGAAAAACCAGTTTTATGAAAAGAACAGAAAAACCATGTGCCATGAAGGATAATAAGGTCTTTCAGACTGTTGTTGAGGTTATTGATGATGCTATATAAATCATGTAGTGTTAAGTTGGTAATTGTTGCAAGTGTTGTGTTTGGTACCTTGTTCATGTCTGAGACTTCTTTAGCGAATGCTAAGAGTCGATTCCAGGGACGACCGAATATCATTTTTGTTTTTTGTGACGACCTGGGTTTTGGGGACCTGGGCTGCTATGGTAACCGCATAATTAAAACGCCGAACCTTGACAAAATGGCTGCTAAAGGCTTGTTGTTTACCAATTTCACGGTGCCTTCACCGGTCTGTTCACCGTCGCGTGTTGGCGTGATGACCGGCCAGTATCCGGCCCGACATAGTTTCCATGGTCATCTGGCCAGTATTGACAGCAACCAACAGCGTCACATGCCCAATTTTCTTGATCCCAATAGCATGACAATCACCAGGCTCATGCAATCGGCCGGCTATGCCACTGGTCACTTTGGTAAATGGCATATGGGTGGCCCGCAAGATAAAAAGGCGCCCGCGCCTGAAGCTTATGGTATTGACGTCAGCGTAACTGTTCTCAGCAATGGATCCGGTTATAAAAAAAAAGGGGACCGTCGCGCCGATTCATCCCTGCGAACCATGCAGCACACCCTGGATTTTATCGAATCTCATGCTGATAAACAGTTCTTTGTCAACTGTTGGCTGGTCGATCCCCATTCCGTACTGGCACCGAGTCAGGAGCAACTGGACGAGTATCCGGCACTGAAATCGAGGGCCAAGGATTTCACCAGCGCCACCCGGGTTTACAGTGCCGTTGTCACAGAAATAGACAGACAAGTCGGTAGATTGCTGGATACCCTCGAACGCTTGGATATATCCAGGAATACCCTGGTGGTTTTTTCCAGCGATAACGGGCCTGCACCAATATGGGGCATTGATACGGCGCATAGCGGTGCAGGCGACGTGGGGCCGTTGCGTGGATGCAAGGCCAGCCTCTATGAAGGCGGCATCCGTGTTCCGTTCATTGCATTTTGGCCCGGGCACACACCGGCCGGACAGGTGGATGACACCACAATCCTGTCCGGCGTGGACTTGCTGCCCACGTTTTGCAGTCTGGCCGGTATTAAAGTGAACCATGACCAGATTCTCGATGGCCAGGATATGTCACAGGCCATATTGGGAATCCCCATGAAAAGGACAAAGCCCTTGATGTGGGAATATCGTTTTGGTCCCTGGGGCAGATATCTGCAAAAGAGCCCGGCTTTGGCCATTCGTGATGGCGACTGGAAGCTGATGATGAATCCTGACCGTAGCAGGGTAGAACTGTATAATCTCAAAGAAAATCCCTGTGAAGTTGACAACCTGGCGCGTGAAAATCCGCAAATAGTTCGTCGCATGAGCCGCCAACTACTGCAATGGCATAACGCGCTGCCTAGCTCTACGACTATGCCGGCTGGGGCCGGCTCATTTGCATATCCCTGACCCGGCAAGAGAAAGTGAAACGGGAGTCAATGGCTATACCTCAGAAGTTACTTTAAAGTAGTCAAGAAACGAAAGGATGTTATGAACTATAAGATTAGTATCATTGTTCTTGCTTTAGTATTTTCGTCGAGTCTTCTGACCTTAGCTGCTAAGCAACCAGTTCCCCCCTATGATGGTTCCTGGGAATCTTTGCAGAAGATGCCGGTACCGGCCTGGTTTGAAGATGGTAAGATCGGAATCTTCATCCATTGGGGACCGTACAGTGTTATCGGATACCGCAAGGGCGGTAGAGGCTATTCAGAGCATGTACCGAAACAGATCTACCGGGAGGCGAACCACTATTATCCCTTCGTCAGGAAACGTTGGGGAGCAACACCGCCCGACTTTGGCTATAAGGACATGATTAAGGAATTTACAGCCGAGAACTGGGATCCAGAGGCTTGGGCACAACTTTTTGTCGATGCCGGGGCAAAATACGTGGTATTGACTGCTGAGCATCATGATGGTTGGGCGAACTGGGATTCCGACTTGACACCGTGGAATGCGGTGGATAAAGGCCCCAAGCGGGACCTCGTGGGTGACTTGGGTAAAGCGGTCCGTAAGCACGGGCTGAAATATGCACCTTCCTATCATCGCGAACGTCATACCGGATTCTTCGCGAAAGAGCTCTACGCCGTTCACAGTGAGCCTCTGGATGACATTGCGGAAGAGATTTGTCGCCACCCCGAAGCGGCCTTGCTCTACGGCTCCTGGTTTAGCTACGATAAGGCTTTTGTCGATGACTATGTGGCGCGATGGAAAGAGATTCAGGCTAAGTATCAGCCCGACTTTTTGTGGATCGACGATGTGCCGATTTTTACGCGGGACGGGAATAAGGTTGCCGCCGGTCAATTTAAGCCGGAGATTAAATATTTTTATGATCAATACCGTCTCATGATCACCGACTTTATGAATGACGGTGCGGCACGAGGCCAGGAGGTATATTGTAATAATAAGGGACGGAATCGGAACTGGCCCGATGGTGTCGGCTGTCTGGAAAAGGATAATCTAAAGCTCGAGGTCATTGGTCCCAAGTGGCAGAGCTGTACCACCTTCGGCACCTCTTACGGTTATTTAGAGGGAGATCAGTATAAAGATCCGGAGCGAGTGATTCATGAAATGATCGAAACGATCAGTCGTAATGGCAACTTCCTGATTAACATCGGCCCGAAAGCAGACGGGAAGATCCCCGAACCGCAAGTGGAAGGACTGCAAACCATGGGACGTTGGTTGAAGATCAATGGTGAAGCAATTTATGGTACGCGTTACTGGAAGCAGAGCGATCAGAAGACTAGGAACCAGTACCTTGTGTTCACCACCAAGGGCAAGAGACTTTATGCCATCCAGCTTTCCAGACCCGTGGTTCCGTTCACCATCACAGGCACTGTCGAGTGGAAGGCTGACCAGATCAAATCGATACGCCTGCTTGGTTCCAAGGCCAAAGTCACCTGGGCAATAACTCCACAGGGTTTGAAAATTACCCCGCCTCAAGCCTTGGGTGATAGCTTCTATGCCTGGTCTTTTGAGATTGTCACGGATACGGAGCAGCACCACCCCAACGTAATCATCAATGACGCAGACCAGGCCTTTAAACGAACCAGGAAGGTGGATGTTGAAGGAATGGAAAAATGAAAAAACAAAATTTGATACTTGGACTAATCCTGTGGGCAGGTCTCGCAATGGCCGCGTCAGTTGACCCGACCTGGGAGTCGATGGCGGCTAACTATAAAGTGCCTCAATGGTTTCAGGACGGCAAGATCGGGGTTTGGATGCATTGGGGAATTCCTTCTGCTACCGATGAAAACCGTCCGAACGATGGGTCGCATTACGCGCGTCGAATGTATTCTGTCGTTCCGGATGACTATACAGGCAAGATGGGCATGTCGCAGATTTTGACGAAGTGGCACACGGAACGCTATGGGCATCCCTCCGAATTCGGTTATGAAGATCTGATTCCGTTGTTCAAGGCCGAGAAATGGGATCCCGATGCCCTGGTGAAATTCGTCAAAGACAACGGTGCACGCTTCATCATGCCCGTGGCCTGTCATCATGATAACTTCGATATGTATGACTCCTTTCACCCGTGGAACTCATTGAAAATGGGGCCAAAACGTGACACCCTGAAGGAATGGAAAGAGGCGGCCACCAGGCACGGACTCAAGTTCGGGGTTTCGACCCATCTCTACTGGTCGCCGCGTTTTCTTGCAAACGCCCGCAAATACCAGAAACCCGGCACCCCTGAGTGGGCGTTCTTCAATATGGATTATAGCCCAAGGGGCTACAATACGCAGGATAGCTGGAACGAGCATTGGTATGCTCGTTGTTGGGAAATAATCGAGAAGTATGATCCCGATATGTTCAACAACGATTCACCCTATCCGAAAATCGGCGGCGGCAAGGGGCTCGGTATCAAACTCTTTACGGATTATATAAACCGCGACCTGAAGGAAAACAATGGCAAACAAACCGTCGTCCTCTCCTTTAAGGATGCCAAAAAAGACAAGGCCGCCTTCACCTACAATCTGGAACGCGGCAGTGCGGGCGATATCAAACCCGAACCCTGGATGTGGGCAACCGATGTGTCGGGCGGTTGGTTCTATCGCAAGGGCGCTGTCAACAGAATGAGCATCCCGGTGATGGTCGGAAACGCCGTCGATGCGATCAGTAAAAACGGCGTGGTCATGATAAATGTTGCCTTGCGCGGCGACGGCACTCTGCCCGAAAACCAAGCGGCGTATCTTACCGCTTTCGGGGATTTTCTAAAAATAAACGGCGAAGGTATCTATGGTACTCGTCCATGGAAGAGCTTTGGAGAGGGGCCGCTGAAAATGAAGGACGGCCGTCAGGGAGAAAACCACAAAGATTTCACCCAGGAGGATATTCGTTTCACCCAAAAAGACGGGAACTTGTATGCCTTTGTGCTCGCCCGGCCAACGAAAGATATTGAGATCAAGACACTGGCGACCGGCGGATTGCTCGACCGTGATATTGTATCCATCAAGCTGATGGGCAGCGACAAGAAGGTCATATGGAAACGCTCTTCGGATGGTCTGACGATCCTGCTTCCTAAAATCCTGCCGGGTAAGATAGTCAACGGATTTCGCATCCGATTGAAATGAGCGCCGTCTAATATGAGATTATGTTTCGGATATGAAAAAAGTGAAAAGAAAGGCTTATAATGAAACAGAATATTAAAATAATGTGCATTTTTGTAATGGCTCTGCTGTTTGGTTTTTCTGCGCATGCTGAAACTAAAAAACCGAATATTGTTGTTGTGGTAGCTGATGATATGGGCTGGGGCGATTCTGCGACCTATGGCAACGAACTGATCCAGACCCCGAATATGGATAAGCTGGCAGCGCAGGGGGTAAAGTTAACCCAATGCTATTCCGCCTGCGGCGTTTGCTCGCCGTCACGTTCGGCGATTTTGACGGGAAGGACACCCTATCGCAATGGCGTGTGGAGGCACCTATCCGGGAATGGACCGTCGCATCTTCGGGCCGGCGAAATCACCTATCCCGAACTATTAAAGGAGGTCGGTTATGAAACCTGTCACGTTGGCAAGTGGCATTTGCTCTCGAAGCAGCAATTCAATCAGTCTGAATATCCTCAACCAGACGATCATGGTTACGACTACTGGATGGCAACTCACAATAACGCCAGCCCGAGCCATAAAAATCCAAACAATTTTGTGCGTAACGGCGAGCCCGTGGGCGAGTTGGAGGCCTATTCCGCCCAGCTTGTGGCAGGAGAGGCCGTTCATTGGTTAAAAGACCTTCACGATCCGAAGAAGCCGTTTGCCCTGACCGTCTGGTTTCATGAACCCCATTCACCGATTGCCACCGATTCACGTTTCCAGTCTCTCTACAAGGGGCACGAAAACAGCAAATACATGGGCAATATTACCCAGCTCGACCATGCGTTGGGTATGGTGATAGATTCCTTGGATGAGCAGGATTTAAGCGAGAATACATTGTTGTTTTTCACGTCCGACAATGGCCCTGTTCCGGCTTATGGTGGAACAAGCGGCGGTTTGCGCGGAAACAAACGCAGTGATTACGAGGGCGGTGTTCGTGTGCCTGGCTTGGCCCGCTGGCCGGGGCATATTGAGCCGGGCAGCACCAGCGATGTGCCTGTGATCGGCACGGATGTGTTTGCGACGGTGCTCGACATTACGGGGATTCCTCTGCCTACAGACCGCACGATTGACGGCGTCAGCATGATTCCCGCTTTGTCAGGAAAGCAGGTCGAGCGCAAGATCCCAATGTTCTGGCGAACACACGTTTCTTCGCCGAATGATCGGGTCGCCATGCGTATCGGTGACTGGAAAATCGTCGGTGACGAGACGCTGACAAAATTCCAGCTATTTGAAGTCCAAAAGGACTGGCAAGAAAAGAATGACCTTGCCGCCAAAATACCGGAAAAGACTGAGGAAATGAAAAATATCATCCTCAAGCTCTGGGCGGACATCGAGGCCGAAGGCCCCAGCGAATGGTGGGAGAGCGAAACGCAGAAACCCAAAAAAGGCGGGACGCTAAGTTACTAACGGAACAGATAAAAAATCGGAAAACTGGAGATTATGTAATGATGACAAAGAACAAATCATTTTGCACCTTACTTGTACTGCTGGTCATGCCCGTGCTGGCATTTTCCGCACCTAAGAACGACTCCCACATGGAGTGGTGGCGGGACGCCCGATTTGGCATGTTTATCCACTGGGGGCTCTATTCCGTCCAGGGTGGGGAATGGAAGGGCAAGGACTATGGCAAGGAACAGGGCGGAGCCAGTGCGGAATGGCTGATGAACAGCGCTAATATTCCAAAAGAAGAATATCGGAATACATTAGCACCAAAATTCAATCCCACGAAATTCGATGCCGCAAAGTGGGTCTCAACTGCCAAGCAGGCGGGCATGAAATACATGGTCATCACCTCCAAGCACCATGACGGCTTTTGCCTGTTTGAGACGAAGGGCACGGACTACAACATCATGGAAGCCTCTCCCTTTAAGCGCGATATCATCAAAGAACTCTCGGAGGAATGCGCCAAGCAGGGGATTAAATTTGGTGTGTATTACTCCCAGTTCAAGGACTGGTACCACCGCTCACGGGGCAGGGGCAATCCCGGGACTATGTCAACAGAGGAGTATCTTGATCTGGTCGAGAAGAACCTCGATGAACTGCTGTCGAACTATGGCGAGATGGCCGTTCTGTGGTTTGATACCGGTGGCAACGACGTGATCGAGGCCGACGCGCAGGGCGCACGGGTGCGCGAGCTGCAACCGAATGCCGTGATCTGCAGCCGTCTTTACAGCCGCAGGGTGCCGGCCGAGCAGCGCAAGTATGCCGACTTTGAATCGCTTCCTGACCGGATGCTTCCCAAGAAGCGAATGACAGAAGATTCCGAGACCTGCATGACCATGCGCCATAACTGGGGCTACGACCGCACCGACGATGCCTGGAAAAACCCGAAGGACATTATTGAGTTCTTGGCGCTGTGCGGCGCACGGGGGGTGAATCTCCTGCTCAACGTCGGCCCGACGCCGGAGGGCACCTTGCTGCCTGAAGAGATCGAACGTCTCAAAGAGGTCGGTGAATGGATGAAAGTGAATAGCGAGTCGATCTACGGAACCCATTACTCTCCGGTTGATTACGACTTCTGGTGGGGGGCGATGACCCAGAAGGACAAGACCATTTATCTGCACGTTTTGGAGTGGAAGCCGGAAGGCATTGAGTTCAATGGCATCGTTGGCAAGCCGTCCAAGGCTTACTTCCTGGCAGATCCGAAACGCAAGGCTTTGCCGGTGACTTATGAAGCGAACGGTCAAGTCACTAAGGTTGAAGTGCCTGCGAATGCGCCAGATTCAAGAAATACCGTGATTGCTGTGGAGTATGATGCACCCGTAGTCATCGATCCGGATGCGAAAGGTAAGTATCACTGGTATACCAATCGGAGGACGAGACATACCGATATTCGGCAAAGCGAGAATGCAGGCAGACACGCATTACCCGAAGCCGTTACAGGAGATTAATAATGAAAACCCAAGATCAATAGCACTTTATGGAGAAATGATATGAAAGCTATTTACTCAGGTACACTCCTTGCCGTGTTGCTGGCATCGCTGAGTGCGCTGGACGCCGCCGATGTCCTGCCGTTAGCCACCAAACCTAACATTGTCTTCATTTTCGCCGACGATTTAGGCTGGGGTGATCTGGGGTGTTACGGGCACCCACGCCTCAAAACTCCTTATCTCGACAAAATGGCTGCTGACGGCCTGCTGCTGACGAATTTTTATGTTGCCAATCCGGTCTGCTCGCCCTCCAGGACTGCGGTCATGACAGGGCAGTACCCGGCAAGACATCGTATCCACAGGCATTTTACGAGTAATCACAAGCGCAATGTGGCTCTCAATATGCCGGATTATTTGAACCCCAATGTCACCTTACTTACGAAGCTGATGCAGAAGCATGGATATAAAACCGGTCATTTCGGAAAATGGCATCTGGGGGGGACAGAAGATTCACCTTCTTTCGCTGCGTATGGGATTGATGTGCACTATACAACCAATTCCAGGTACGGGAAATTGAATGTCCCCCGGCATCAATCCACGGAGAAAATGGTCGACGAGGCCATAGACTTCATCAAGGCCAATAAGGAACAGTCCTTTTATATTAATCTCTGGACCTTGGTACCGCATACCACCCTGGATACAACGGATGAGCAGATGGCGCCTTATGCACAATGGGGTCCCCATGATGCAGCCAAGCAAAGGGGGTTTTCGACCCCTGCCCAAATCTATTATGGTGCGGTAACGGACATGGATTATCATCTCGGACGCTTGATCCGGACGATTGACGACCTGGGCCTGGCTGAAGAGACCCTCATCGTGTTTTCCAGTGATAACGGCCCGGAAGACATCAGTGGCCGTAGAGCAGGCCATAGCGGGATTGGCACGGCCGGCCCGTTTAGGGGGCGTAAGAGGAGTCTCTATGAGGGAGGCGTGCGGGTTCCATTCATCGTTCAATGGAAGGGGCATACACCCGCCGGCAGGGTGGATGACAAGAGCATTGTTTCTGCGGTTGATCTGCTGCCTACCTTTTGCAGTCAGGCAGGCATTGAGTTACCTGATGACTACCACTCCGACGGTCAAGACATGAGTCAGGTCTTTTTGGGCAAATCGGTGCAAAGGAAGCGACCCCTTTTCTGGGACTGGACCGGTATACAGGCAGGCCACACCTCCAACAAGAGTCCCAGCTTGGCCCTGCGCTCGGGCAAGTGGAAGTTTCTGATGAACCCGGACGGATCGCGCAAAGAGTTATACGACTTTGAGGCCGATCCCCAATGTATGGAACTCGACAATGTGGCAGATCGATATCCTGACGAGGTGGAACGCTTCAGTAAAATGCTGCGCGAGTTCAAGGCATCCATTCCCCAAGGAGTGCCGCAACAGGGAGGTGGATCAAATGTTTATCGTCGAGTAGACATAATATGGTTCCTTCATTTAGGTTTAATTTGTTTTCTCTG
>CAZSOR010000047.1:0-19583 GCA_964608395.1 uncultured Pirellulales bacterium | reverse complement strand
ATGTAAAACCAGGACTGATTCTTTTCCAATCGGCAAGATTACCTATCTTGAAGGCGGAACCAGCTCGAAACCACTTGTCATTACCGAGTCCGGCACGGCGAAAGGCTACCATTTAATCACGCCGGCAAAAGATTCGAAAGCGACGATTGACGTTCGAAACGCGGAAAGTTACACCTGCGTTATCGATGCAGATTACGTCATCGTTCGCGGGCTCGAATTCTGTAATGCCGCCGTTCACGGCCTTGTAATCAAATCGGAACGCCATGACAATGTCGTCGAGGACTGCCGTTTCACGTTCTGGGGCAGGATAGGCGGGCCAAGGACGTATGGGAACCAGGGCGGCACGGATAGCGCGATTTATGCCGAGCGTCGTTCAGGCAACCTGACGATCCAGCGGAATCTGATTGAGAATCCGCGCGGCGCATCGAACGACTGGGACACTGGCCACCCGGCCGGACCTCAGGGGATTACCCTGATTAATTCGAGCGGCGGAAACGTCATTCGCTATAACGAGATTCGATCGACGGAAGACCACGGCTACAACGACGCCATCGGCGGCGGGTCCAATTACAGCTTCGAGGGAAGCCCCAATCGCGACTCGGACATCTACGGTAATATCATCGCCAACGTCTGGGACGATGCGATCGAAAGCGAAGGGGCGAATATGAACGTTCGGATATGGAACAATTATATCGAGAAAACGTTCCAGCACATTGCCACCGCGTGCACGTCGAAAGGGCCTCTGTACATCTTCCGGAATGTTTTCGGTGAAAGCCGCCGGACGCATCGCGACCCGCTCGGCGGCAGTATGATAAAAGTAGGCGAGCGGGACGAATTTGGGGGCGGAAGAAAGTTCGTCTTTCATAATACTTCGATCCAGCCCAAAGGTGCATTTCATGCATTCAGCGGCCATGTCAATCCGAACACGGTGACGCGAAACAATATTTTTGACTGCCCGGGCCGGCTGACGTCTTCACGGGAAGTCGAAACACCCTGCGATTTCGATTACGATCTTTTTACCGGCTCTGATAGAGGCATCGCACAAGAGCGACATGGAATTCGAGGCAATCCTGCATTTGTCAAATCGTACGCCCTGGAGTTTTATCCCGCTTCGACGACCACGAGAATCAAATGGGGCAAGGTACCGACCCAATTTGGAGACAAAACCGTAACCTTAACCGACCCGGTGACAACGGTTCCGAATCCCATTGTCGATTCAGGAGTGAGACTCGCGAATTTCAACGACGATTACGCTGGAAAAGCGCCTGACCTGGGGGCGTTCGAATTGGGACGCCCGCCCATACGTTTCGGACGAAGGGCGGTAAGTAACATCTGGGCACCCTGGGAGCTTCACTGAGATTAGCCGATCCAAAGATGCTTAGGCTAACTTTTCTTCTGCAACCATCGGTCGATCGCCGCCGCGGCCTGGCGGCCACTGTTAATCGCACTTACAACCAATGAAGCACCACTGGCTGAGTCGCCCGCGGCAAATACCCACGGTTCGCTGGTTTGGCAACTGTAAACTGCTATATTACCCTTTTCATCCAACTTTAAGCTTAGATGTTTGATTAGTTCCTCGTGGACAATGTGCAGAAATCCCATTGCTATGATTACGAGGTCTGCCTCAATAGCAAAGTTGGTGTTCGGCACCTCTTTTGTTTTCCAGGCGCCGGACTTTTTTATCCATTCAACCTCACAGCAGTGTATGTGTCCCAGCCGGGTTTCATAGCCTGAAAATTTCTTAGTCATCACACCCCATCGTCGCTCGCAACCCTCTTCATGTGATGAAGATGTCCGCATAATTCTCGGCCACATTGGCCAGGGTGTATCCGGCGGCCGAGTATCCGGAGGCTTAGGCAAAATTTCCAATTGATATATCTTTTTGGCCCCCTGGCGGCGGGCAGTTCCCACGCAATCGCTTCCCGTATCACCACCCCCTATAACAACCACGATTTTATCTTTGGCCGTAACAGCACCGGATTCATCTATTGACTCGCCAGAGCAAATCTTATTCTGTGACGATAAGTACTCCATTGCGAACAAGATGTTGTCATATCCTCTGCCGGGTATGTTAAGGTCTCGCGGTTGTCCTGCCCCCATCGCCAGACAAACGCAATCAAACATCTTTCGCAGATAGCGTGCGGAAATATCCTCTCCCACATCCACGCCCGTCTGAAACTCTACACCCTCAGCCCTTAGTTGCTCCAGCCTGCGGTCGATAATATGTTTTTCAAGCTTAAAGTCCGGGATGCCGTAACGCAACAAACCTCCTACTCGCTCACTTCTTTCAAAAACAACCACATCATGCCCAACTCGTGTGAGTTGCTGGGCCACAGCCAAACCCGCTGGGCCAGAACCTATCACGGCGACTTTTTTTCCTGTTTTCTGTGCGGCCATAAGCGGTTTGATCCATCCTTTTTCAAATCCGCGTTCAACAATCTGAAACTCAATATGTCTGATTAGCACAGGTTCATCATTAACCGAAAGGGTACAGGCGGCCTCACATGGAGCGGGACAAACACGACCGGTAAATTCCGGGAAATTGTTTGTCGAATGAAGATAGTCACAAGCCTGCTTCCAGCGGTTCTTATAAATCAACTCATTCATGTCGGGTATGCAATTTTTCAATGGACAACCCACTCCATGGCAAAACGGTATTCCACAATCCATGCACCTGGCTGCCTGCTGGCGGATTTGGTCGGGCGTTAGCGAGAGGTTCAACTCCGAGAAGTCCCGGACTCGCTTGGCGATAGGACGGCGCCCCACTTCCTGCCGAGTGTATTTTATAAAACCTTTCACTTCGCCCATTGAAACACCTCTTCAGTTGCAGGAGTTGTCTCGGTGCCACGTTGTTCGGCTGCTCGCATTCTCTCAAGGGCCTTGCGGTAATCTATCGGAATAACTTTTACAAACTTGCCCACCATATCGGACCATGCATCCAGAATGTGCTGAGCACGCTTGCTTTGTGTCCACTTAAGATGGCGCTCGATCAAGTCGTGCAGCATTTCTTTGTCGTCTTTTCGCCAGACGTTTTCCAACTCGACCAAGTCAAGATTGCAGAGCGTATCGAAAAGTTGCATCTCGTCGAGAACATAGGCAATGCCGCCGCTCATGCCGGCGGCGAAGTTGCAGCCGGTCTGGCCCAGTACAGCAACTACTCCGCCTGTCATATACTCGCACCCATGGTCACCAACGCCTTCGACTACCGCCGTGGCTCCGCTATTACGCACGGCAAACCGCTCGCCGGCGACACCGTTGACGAACACTTCGCCGGAGGTGGCCCCGTAAAGCAGTGTGTTGCCGGCGATAATATTCTCATGGGCCGAAAAAGGGGAATCCTCAGGCGTCTGCACTACGATTCGGCCGCCGGAAAGGCCTTTGCCCAGATAATCGTTGCTCTCGCCGATGAGTCTTATTGTCACGCCTGGTGCCAGGAACGCACCGAAGCTTTGCCCTGCCGAGCCGCGAAAGAGGATTTCGAGCGTACCATCAGGTAATCCCTCAGCCCCATATTTATGCACTATATGATTGCTTAGAATCGCTCCCACGGTGCGGTTCGTGTTGCGAATTGCTATTTCGATGATAGTTTTCTCTTGATTTTCGATGGCCGGCTTGGCTTTTTCCAGAATCTGCCAATCAAGATTGTCATCGATTTTAGACTGTTGGGAACAAGTTTGGCGTGTTGCCTGGCCGTTGCTAATTTTCGCCTGGTGGAAAATGCGTGAGAAATCCAGGCTTTTCGCTTTCCAGTGATCAATGGCTTTGCATACCGAGAGCTTATCAGCTCTGCCCACCATGTCCTCGAATTTGCGAAAGCCTAATTCGGACATAATCTGCCGTACTTCCTCGGCAACAAAGTGCATGAATCGCTCGATGTACTCGGGTTTTCCTGCGAATCGCTCTCGAAGCTCGGGGTCCTGTGTTCCAATCCCGAAGGGGCAAGCACCCTGGTGACACTTACGTAACAGTGTACACCCAAGCGTTACGAGAGCTGCCGTCCCAAACCCGAACTGCTCAGCCCCCAATAGTGCCGCTACTACTACGTCCCTGCCTGTCTTCATCTGGCCGTCAGCTTGAATCCTTATTCGGTCACGCAAACCGTTCATCAAAAGCACCTGCTGGGTTTCTGCCAAACCCAACTCCCACGGACAGCCGGTATGTTTGATCGAAGAAAGCGGACTGGCGCCGGTTCCCCCATCGTGCCCGCTTATAAGAACCTCATCGGCGTTACCTTTGGCAACGCCGGCAGCGATTGTCCCGACGCCAACTTCGGCGACGAGTTTAACTGAAACCTTGGCTCCCGGATTGCTGCACTTCAGGTCGTAGATAAGCTGGGCCAAATCCTCAATCGAATATATGTCGTGATGGGGAGGCGGCGATATTAGCGTCACTCCTGGTGTAGAGTAACGCATCGCCGCGATTTCTTCGGTCACTTTATGTCCAGGCAACTGGCCGCCCTCGCCCGGCTTGGCCCCCTGGGCCATCTTGATTTGAAGCTCTTTCGCGTGAGCAAGATAGTTGATAGTGACGCCGAACCTGGCGCTGGCCACCTGCTTGATGGCGGAGTTCTTCGAATCGCCGTTGCGATCGACCTTATAGCGTGAAGGATCCTCACCGCCTTCACCGGTATTGCTCATGCCACCCAGACGGTTCATCGCAATAGCCATGCATTCGTGTGCTTCCTTGCTGATCGAGCCGTGACTCATTGCACCGGTGCAGAATCTCTTGATTATCTCGCCGGCCGATTCCACCTCTTCGATGTCTATCGCCTCGCCGCCTGTAAAGTCAAACAGTCCGCGCAATGTGCACAGTTTTCGCGATTGGTCGTTCACCGCTTTGGCATAGTCGGCATATGCCGAAGGATCATCGTTCGTTACGGCATGTTGGAGTCGCGAGACGGTAATCGGATTCCACAAATGCTCTTCGCCGGTGTGCCTATAATGATATTCGCCGCCAAAGTCCAGATCGAGATATCCGTTATGGCGTTCTCCGAATGCCGACTCATGCCGGGCAAGGGTCTCCTGTGCTATCTCTTGAAGCCCAATCCCGCCGATCCGAGAACTCGTGCCTGTGAAATATTCGTCTATAAAAGAACTGCCCAGCCCAATAGCCTCAAACAACTGAGCACCGTGATAGCTGCGAAGTGTCGAGATGCCCATCTTGCTCATCGTTTTCAAAATGCCCTTCTTTATCGCGGCGATATAATTGTCCGCAATCTGAACCGGCTCCATCTTTGCAGGCAACTCGTCCTGACGGTGCAACTCGTCGAGCGACTCAAATGCCAGATATGGATTGATTGCGTTGGCGCCGTAGCCGCACAGGAGGCAGAAGTGCATGACCTCTCTCGGCTCGCCGCTCTCGACGATCAGGCCGGCTTCTCCGCGTAGCCCCCGATTGAGCAGGGCGCGATGTACCGCTGATGTTGCCAGTAGTGAGGGGATGGGCACCTTTGTCTCGGAACTGTCACGATCGCTGATAATGACCAAGCAGGCACCATCCTTGACGGCCTTTTCCGCGGCCTCGGCCAGCAAATTTAGCCCGCGACGCAACGCCTCGCCGGAATCAGCCCCGTTCGGCTCGAAAACCGCAGAAATTGTGGTGACCTTGAAGTCGTCTCGACTGACAGTACGCAGGCGCTCGATATCCTCCTTGGTCAAAATTGGATGAGGCAGCTTGAGCTGTCGGCAATGTCGGGCAGTCTCTTGAAGAATGTTCAACCTTTTGCCCGTGAACATCATGAGGCTCATGACCAGCCCTTCACGGAGTGGGTCAATTGGCGGATTTGTCACCTGCGCAAAGAACTGTTTGAAATAATTGAACAACAGTTTCGGCTTATCAGACAGCACAGCCAGCGGTGTATCGTTACCCATCGATCCGATCGGCTCCTGGCCGTTGACCGCCATTGGTGTCAAAACCATTTTGAGTTCTTCACTTGTGTAGCCAAATGCCCGCATCCTTTGAGCAATAGTCTCAGGCTCACTGTGTACAAGTTTGGGGGCATCAAACAGACCACGAAGCTCAATTCTGTTCTCCTCCAGCCATCTGCGGTAGGGCTTTCGACGGGCGACCTTGCTCTTTATCTCATTGTCGGAGATTTCCCGCCCCTCGACTGTATCCACCAGAAACATATGTCCGGGACGCAAACGCCCTTTCTTACGTATCTTTTCAGGCGGAAATTCCACAACGCCAGCCTCACTGGCAACAATTGCCAGACCTTCGGTTGTAACTAAGTAACGGCATGGCCTTAAACCATTACGGTCCAGAGTCCCGCCAATGATACGTCCATCAGTAAATACCATTGCAGCAGGCCCATCCCACGGTTCCATTAACGATGCGTGATACTCATAAAAAGCACGCTTGGCTGTACTGATATGATACTTCGGCCCGAAAGCTTCTGGTATCATCATCATCACCGATTGTGGCATGCTTCGTCCAGCTCGAACAAGAAGCTCAAGCGTATTGTCAAAACACGCTGAATCGCTCGCTTCAGGTGATAAAACCGGCAGCAAGTCACTGATATTGTCTCCGAACAGCTCACAGGCCATGTTTGTTTCACGGGATTGCATACTGCTGCGATTGCCGCTGAGAGTGTTTATCTCTCCGTTATGGGCAATGCAGCGAAACGGCTGGGCAAGACGCCAGTTCGGAAACGTATTAGTGCTGTAACGCTGGTGAACAATAGCAAGGGCCGACTTGATACGCTCATCGGAAAGATCCGGATAATATGTGAATAATTGCCAGGCCATGAACATACCCTTGTAGCAGATTGTTCTGCATGAAAGCGATGTTACGTAAAAATCCTCACCCCTATCGCCGAGTTCGGATTCTACCAGCCTCTCGGCCCGTTTGCGCGCCATATACAAGCGTCGCTCGAGCTTCTCACCTTCAAAACCGGCCCCATCCACAAAAACCTGCTTTATCGAAGGCTCCGCCGCCAATGCTATTTGACCAAGGCAATCACTGGAAGACGGTACATCTCGCCACCCCAAGACCTTCATGCCATAATGACTAATCGCCGATTCCAGCATCTTGTCACATTGTTCTCTAACCTTGGTGTCTTTCGAGCCGAAAACCATGCCTACGCCATACCGAGAAGGCTCAGGAATTGTAATGCCCGATCTTTGACATTCGGCAAGAAAGAACTTGTGTGGAATCTGAAAAAGGATACCCGCGCCGTCACCCGTGGTCTCATCGGAGCTAGTTGCTCCACGATGATGCAAATTCATAAGTATCTGATTGCCATATTCGATGATTTTATGGTCCCTACGACCGGAGATATTTACAACCGCACCGATGCCACAAGCGTCATGTTCTCGCCGAGTCTCATACAATCCCATGTTTTTCAACTGTACAGCCATTAAGGACCTGTTTAAAACGCGTTGGAAGGTAGGGTAAATCTACCTTTCCCGAATAAGGTAGATTGATTGTCATTTGGTTCACTGCAGCACAACGACATCTCCTGTGTGTCAAGACTGCTTAAATAGTAAAAAAGGTATATTTTCAACTCTCGGTTCTTCATAATTCTTTACCTGAATATTAATTAAGGTCTGAGACTTTTGCCCAGCTCACTCCGTCACCACCCAAAAAACAACTCAACCTTCTTTTTCTATAATACTCTGTTAAATCAAATGTGGCACCAATTTTCTTCTAATAGACTATATAAGTAAGTCTTATACCTAAATAGTAGTTGCTAATATTCACTATCAGCTAAGACCACATCGTATTAAGCTGATTACTCCAAAAACTGTTTCATTAGCACTGATAAGGGCATATTTTCTGCAAAGAGCGTGTCTTTGCGCCAATAGGTCAGTTTGCTACCTGTAGGAATGCTCTTTATGGTTTTTAACACAAAAAGAAAGGCCTTGAGCAAACCGACTGAAATTTTACTCAAGGCCCTTTACTCCTCAGAGCCAACTTCTACTTTAAGAAAAGCATATCTGCGTAAGTCGGAATAGGCCATAAATCTGCATCCACAACCGATTCCAGCTTATCGGCAACTCCGCGCAATGCTCCCATAGACGGGATTACTTCGTCTCTGTAGAATCTGGCCTGCTTTATAGCATCTGCTATTTTACCGGCTTTTGCCGCCTCCTTTTCGAGCTGCGAAATATTCTTCTTCATAGCTGCGATCAGGCCGCATACGTCTTTTAACAGCTCTTTTTGAGGCCCGGCGTCAACGCCCGCATCACTTACAGAACAAACCGCATCTCCCAATGAGGATGAATATTCTATACAGGCAGGCAGGATCTGGCGTTTGGCTATATTCAGCATCGTCATTGCCTCGATATTGATAGACATGCTGTACGCCTCAAGAAATATCTCGGTCCGTGCATGTAATTCGGCTTCCGTCAGAACAGCATTTTTCTTGAAAACAGCGACATTTTCCTTGTCCATTATGGTCTCAAGCGAAGCGACCGTCGAACGGATATTAGGCAGCCCGCGTTTCTCGGCATCCTCTACCCACACATCGGTGTAATTGTCGCCGTTGAAGATAATCCTGCGATGCCTGGTAGCGATATCCTGCAGTATTTTCTGCGCTGCTGTTTTTACGTTCTTGGCTTTCTCCAATTCATTGGCAATCTCGCTTAGCACGTCGGCGACAATGGTATTGAGTACGAACATCGGCCCCGATGTAGACTGCGTGGACCCGACCATTCTGAATTCGAACCTATTGCCGGTAAATGCAAAAGGTGACGTCCTGTTACGATCCGTGCAATCCTTAGGCAGTGGCGGAAGTGTGGAAACGCCCAGCTTAAGCTCGCCGCCCTGCTTCGACGATTTAGCCCCGCCGACAGCCAACTGGTCGAAAATGTCGCTGAGCTGATCGCCGAGGAATACCGAAACAATCGCCGGCGGTGCCTCGTTGGCGCCCAAACGATGCTCATTGCCGGAATTTGCAACGCTTGCACGCAGCAGTTTGGAATATTTATCAACTGCTTTTACGACCGCACACAACATTACGAGAAATATCATATCCTCGTGCGGCGTCTGTCCGGGCTCCAGAAGGTTTATGCCGTCGTCGGTTACCATACTCCAGTTGGTATGCTTGCCGGAGCCGTTTACGCCGGCAAACGGCTTTTCGTGCAGCAGACAAACAAATTCATGCCGGAGAGCGACCTTTTTGAGAGTCTCCATAACCAGTTGATTATGATCCGTAGCGACATTTACCGTCGCAAAAACCGGCGCCAATTCATACTGTGCCGGCGAGACCTCGTTATGCTGGGTTTTAGCCGATACGCCTAACTTCCACAATTCCAGGTTCAGCTCGTGCATAAACGACGCGACGCGCTCATGGAGCGTGCCGAAGTAATGATCGTCCATCTCCTGGCCTCGCGGGGAAGGAGCGCCAAACAAAGTTCTGCCCGTCAAAATCAAATCAAGCCTCTCCTTATAAAGGGACCTTTCGATAAGAAAGTACTCCTGCTCGGGCCCCAGCGTTGCCGTTACCCGTTTGGATGTCGTATTGCCGAGCGCTTTAAGAACGCGCATCCCCTGCTTGTTCAGGGCGTCCATAGAACGAAGCAGAGGCGTCTTCTTATCCAGAGCATGGCCGATATACGAACAGAAAGCACTCGGTATATACAGTGTGATATTGCTTCCGTTCTCTTTGATAAAAACGGGTGATGTGCAGTCCCACGCTGTATAGCCCCTAGCCTCGAATGTTGCCCTCAATCCGCCCGAAGGAAACGACGATGCATCCGGCTCGCCCTGGCTGAGCTCCTTGCCGCTGAACTCCATAATCGTATTGCCCTGCGGCGTCGGGGATATGAACGAATCGTGCTTCTCGGCAGTCGATCCAGTCATCGGCTGGAACCAATGACAAAAATGTGCCGCCCCCTTCTCGACGGCCCAGTCCTTCATCGCGTTGGCGATAACATTGGCACTCGCAGCATCGAGCGGCTCATTTCCTTCGATCGTCTTTTTCAGGGATTTGTAAACATCCTTCGGAAGACGCGAGCGCATCACTATATCGTTAAATACATTTGAGCCAAACAATTCGGTTATTGATTCACCTGGCTTTTTCATGATAAATCTCCTACATTTCTTAAAAACAATATTAGCTACGTTTTTTCATTTTGTTCGGATTTTGTCAATCTTCAAATAAATTATTCCCAATATTGTTGAAGTCTATAGGATAGGAGTTGTAGACAGCAACACTAAAAAGGGCAAGGCAACTGCCCGATAGAGAACCGGACAACTGCAAACAAGCCTCGCCCATAAAGCTAATTAAATTTTAAGTCGACCATTTTCGCGTTTTTCTTCCTTACGAATTCGGAAAACTCTTAAGGCGTCATATTTCATTTCTTTTCAATTACTACTGCTTCTTGTTGGCATTGAGAGTTATTCAACAACTAACCTATGCTTTGCGATTTTTATCACCGAACCGGTTTTTGTTCCCATCTTTTCCAGAATCGCTCAAATTGCATTGCTACCGGTTTCCCCGGTACGAATGCGTATGCATTCTTCCAGGGTAGTAATGAATATTTTTCCGTCCCCTATAATCCCTTCGTTTTTAGTTCGGGCTGCACTAATGATGGCCTCACAGGTCGTTTCAACAACTGAATCATTGACTGCGATTGTCAGGTGGACCTTGGGAACAAGATTCGGCACAACTTTCTTTCCGCGGTGGATGTTAGCTTGCATCTGACGGCTGTGCCCCGAGACCCGGCTTACCGTGATTCTTGTAATCTCTGCCTCAATTAGCGCCTCACGCACCTGTTCTAACTTCTCCTCGCGAACAATCGCAGTAACCATCTTCATGGCTTTGATTTCCTTTCTTATCTTATCTGCCCGGATTAAGCATTCCATATCCGTACTCACCGTGACAAACGCGATCCAGGCCTGCCATCTCATGTACCTCGTCGGCGCGAAAGCCTATCGTTTTCTCAACAGCCAACACTATTATTAATGTTCCCACATCCGCATAAACGCCGGCAATCAACACCGCGCTGACCTGGACGCCCAACTGCTGCACCACCGTCCACGATCCACCTGCCGCCGTTGCTGCATCGGCCATCCAACTTTTGCGAATGAAGAACGTCAACAAAATAGCTCCGACAATTCCACCTACTCCGTGCACGCCAAACGCGTCCAGGCTGTCGTCATAGCCCAGCCGATCTTTGAGAAGAATCGCCTGGTAACAAATAATCGACGCTACGGCTCCAATGACCAATGCCCCAATCGGTTGGACAACTCCGGCGGCCGGAGTTATTGCCACCAGGCCGGCCAATATGCCGCTGGCGAGCACCAGGCCAGTTGCTTTGCCCTGGCGCAAGCCTTCGATCAGAACCCATGTCAGCGCGCCGGAGGCGGCCGAAATCTAAGTCGCCGTCAGCGCCTGGGCGGTGGCCAGCCCGCTGGGAGATGCTGCTGCCGGCGTTGAATCCAAACCAACCGATTCACAGCAGCCCGACACCCATCATCGTCATTACCAGGTTGTTGGGGCTCATAGCCACCTTGGGATGGCCCCTTCGTGCACCAAGCATGATTGTGGCAACCAAGCCGCTGATCCCCGCCGAGATATGCACGACAGTTCCGCCGGCAAAATCAATCGCCCCGCCTGCCCCGAAGTTAAAGAGGAATCCGTTTTGCGCCCACACCCAGTGACATAAGGGGTTGTAGACTATTAAACCCCAAAGTGCAATGAATATGCAGTAGCCCTTGAACGAAACACACTCGGCAAAAGCTCCTGCGATCAAGGCAGGAGTAATGATCGCAAACTTGCCCTGAAACATGGCGAAAACATACTCGGGCACACCCGCTTCAAGAATCGTTTCGTCAATCCCTCGCAGAAAGAAGTATGACCAATCCCATCCGAACCAGCCACCCAGCACATTCTTACCAAAGCACATGCAATAGCCGCAGATTACCCAAAGGACCGTCATAATGCCCATCGCCACGAAACTGTGCATCATCGTGCCAAGGACGTTCTTTGTCCGGACCAGCCCGCCATAGAACATAGCCAGCCCCGGAACCATCAATAGAACAAGAGCGGTAGAAGTCAGCATCCACGACGTAGCGCCTGAATCGATGGCTGGCTCTTGGACGGCCGCATAGGCATCTGTACATAGAAATAACGCTAAAAGTGTAATACCAGTGACTACCAGCCATTTCTTCGATAATCTTTTCATTTTCAATCCTATCTTGCTTTTGCTTCACCTGTGGGTTATGCCACAACTGTCCAGACGAAAATCTAAGTATTTCTCGAGCAATAGCCATGCCAAAGTAGTCATATATACTCTAAATGTTTCTATGTCTCTTTCTTATATGGGTTTATATGGTTACATAACCAAGTTTCAGTTTTTTTAATTTCTACATATTTGTAGATATTAATTACAAATACTACGATATTGTATTTTTTGCCTTTATGAGGAACGGGCCCCGCCGGTACAGGCGAGGCCTATTTCTCGGCCCAAAGGGCGCGAAGTGATGGTCGCAGTAAGTTGCCGGGGATGCTACCCTATAGCCTTGCTGCCAACCTCGCCTGTGCGTATTCGTACGCACTTGGCCAGTTCTAAGACAAATATCTTGCCGTCTCCGATCCGGCCGGTCTTGGCACCTTCAATGATCGCATCGATCGTACTGTCCACGAACTCTTCATTCACAGCTATCTCAAGTCTGACCTTCTTTAGCAGGTTTACCTCGAAGTCAACGCCGCGGTAGCTTTCATGGTAGCCTTTCTGTTCTCCACAGCCTAAAGAGTTTGTAACCGACATCTTGAAGACTTTACTCTTATAGAGCGACTTCTTAACATCCTGTAGCTTGTGCGGCTGGATATATGCTATTATTAGTCTCATTGTTCTGTCTCCTAAATCTCAAATTAAGCATTATGTGGTTGTAAACACCTGGAATCCGGAATAGGCTTCCATACCATGCTCACCAATATCGAGCCCTTTTATCTCTTCTTCCGGAGTCACGCGAAGTCCGATTGTCTTGCTGATCGCGTAGAATAATATCAGTCCGAGACCGAATGCCCACACAAAAGCCGCTCCGGCCCCCAGGGCCTGGACACCCAGTTGTTTCAAGCCGCCGCCGTAGAACAGGCCACTTTCCATATTGAACAGGCCTGTTGCCAGCGTTCCCCAGGCACCACAAACACCGTGAACACTTACGGCTCCAACCGGGTCATCGACTTTCAAAACATGGTCGATAAACAGCACAGCGAAGACTACCAATGCACCGCCAACAACACCGATCAAGATCGCACCTACAGGAGTAACTCCATCGCACGGAGCGGTAATTGATACAAGCCCTGCAAGCGCGCCGTTAAGCGCCATTGAAGCATCGGGTTTCTTCATAATCACCCAGGATACACACATCGCAACAATCGCCCCAGCGGCTGCAGACAGATTCGTCGTTACAGCAATATAGCCTATCGAACCATCTCCGACTGTCGTACTGCCCGGATTGAAGCCGAACCAGCCGAACCAGAGGATAAAAACGCCCAGTGCTGCCAGCGGTATGTTGTGGCCAAGTATTGCTTTTGGTTTTCTGTCAGGTCCGTATTTGCCGATACGAGGCCCTAAAATAATCGCTCCGGCAAGAGCCAGCCATCCACCTATCGAATGGACAACCGTCGAGCCGGCGAAATCCAGAAATCCAAGCTTCTCGAGCCAGCCGCCGCCGTCGAGCAAGCCTCCCCATGCCCATGAACCGAAAATCGGGTAGATGAACAGGGTTATAAAGAAGCTGTAAACCAGGTATCCTGCAAACTTCGTACGCTCGGCCATTGCTCCGGAGACAATCGTCGCTGCTGTTGCAGCAAACACCGTCTGGAAGATCAGGAACGTCCAGTTCCAGTCGGCGCCCGGCTCGACGCCGCTAAGGCCAAACAATGTAGTCCCGAACAGTCCGTTCGTTTTACCGAACATCAGGCCGAATCCTATCAAAAAGAAGGCGATTGTGCCGACGGAAAAGTCCATCAGATTCTTCATCAGGATGTTCACTGCGTTTTTCGCCCGGGTGAAGCCGGCCTCGACCATTGCAAAACCCGCCTGCATAAAGAAGACAAGGAACGCAGCAATACATGTCCAGACAATGTTTATGTTCGTTTGAAGCTCTTCTTTGATCGTTTCAACGCTGCTGCTTTCAACCGGCGCTGCAATGACCGCCACAGGAGTCAACAACGCGATTAGAACCAGGAAAACTATATATAATCGTATCTTCCTCATTTTTTGCCTTTCGTAAAAAATTGTCTCTTAAAACTCTTTCGAAAAACCGACACCGGCATACCATGTGTCGTTACTACCGTAAGCATTTGGCGAGCGAATCTCATCGCTCATCAGTGTTACGTAATTCACACTCGGCATGACGGCAAAGCCTGCAACCTCGAATGGAAAGGCCGCTGAAAGCACCAGGTCGTTCATTGCCGATTTGTCAGGACCCCAGTAAAACTCGTTGTAACCGCCGCTGCCCCAAGCAATGCCGGCACCAAGGTCCACTCCGAGCCCAGAGCCTGAGCCCAGTTCAATTACGTTCTCAAAGCTGTGCCCGATACCAAATGAGATATACGTGCCGTCAGCTTCGTCCACATCGTGATAAACCGTCAAAGATGGACTGGCTAAAACATCAAGACCAAAGCCCCAGTAAATCTCCCATGTGTCATCACCGTCGCTAGCGGGAAACTCATAGTAGATCACGCCGAGAGAATAGCTAAGAATATCGATGCCTGGAAACTGCCCGGAGTAATCGAGAGACAAGTCTACCTCACTGAATTCACCTTTATAGTAATTCTCATCCGTCAGGTCGAGATTTCCCCAAATTGATGCTGTAACATTCTTGTACCCGACACTGGCGCCAGGTTGCAGTACCCAATCGTCGACCAGGTTTTGTCCGCGCCAGACATACTTGCTGAATATATCAGCAGTTGCTCCGATACTAACATCATCTTCAGCCTTCAACGCCCCATTGCTCATTAACGTTGCTAAACACATTACAACCAGCGTGCATTTGATCTGTCTCATCTCAATCAATCTCCTAAAAATATAATTTATCGATCAAATCCTAATTACTAAAACTTACTTAGACTTCACAAACAGCAAATCCTATCTTGGTATATAACAATTGCTGTGCCACAACAGATATATATTTTTGGGAATCCCGTAAGTACTTTATAGAAAGAGGGATAGGGTGATGTATGCTAATGGGACCGGACCGGTAGAAACCTACAATATTGTAGGTATATCCAAATGTGCCTACAATAATGTATGTTACTTGCTTTTCAGATGTATTTTGGATGGATTTTGTATTTTTTGATTTTGTAGCCCAAAATACGTTCGCTTATTCCTAATTCTTCTGCGGTTTTTCGCTGTTGGCCGTCGAATTTCTTAAGGGCGTCTACAATAAGTTCCCTTTCCTTATTTTCGATTATCTCGGTCAGGGAACGCTTAGCCACAGCTACGTCCTTCTTTATCATTTGAAGCGAAGGCGGTAGATGCTCGGAGCGTATGACATCGTCATTGCATAGCAACACTGCCCTCTCGATACAGTTTTCAAGCTCTCTTATATTGCCCGGCCAATGATATCTTGTCAGCATATCAATCGCAGGTGTTGAAATGCGGGAAATGTCCTTATTGTTCTCGGCGGCTAATCTTTCGAGGAAGTAGTCTGCCAGCAGCATGATATCATCTTTGCGGTCCCTCAGAGGCGGCATGTAAATAGGAAATACGTTGATTCGATAGTACAAGTCCTCTCGGAAGAAGCCTTCTTTTATCTGCTCTTCGAGGTTTTTATGGGTCGCAACGACTATTCTGACATTTGTTTTTATTGTCTCCAGGCCGCCTACCCTCTCGAACTCCTTAAACTGGATGACTCGAAGCAGCTTGACCTGCAGATTCAAAGAGAAATCGCCGATCTCGTCGAGAAATAAAGTGCCGCCGTGCGCTCTTTCGAACCTGCCCAGTTTTTTTTCTACAGCACCGGTAAAAGCCCCCTTTTCATGCCCGAAAAGCTCGCTTTCCAGTAGGGTATCCGGCAGAGCGGTACAATTTACTTTCACAAACGGCTTATCCAAACGAAGACTGTTGTAATGAATCGCGTGGGCGACAAGGTCCTTTCCCGTACCGCTTTCACCGCGAAGAAGAACCGTTGCATTGCTGTTCGAGACCTGCTCAATAAGCCGATAAACTTCTTTCATTGAGTTACTTGTGCCGACCATGTTGTGTATATTGAAGTGATTTTTCAGTTCCTGGCGCAGGCGCGCATTTTCTTCGCTGAGTTGCCTGCGGTTGGATTTGACAAGCTTATTCAGTTTTACTGCCTGGGCTACCATCGTGGCGACGACGTTAAGCAGCCTGACGTTAGCGTCAAATTCATTTTTCGGATCGGCCTGCTTATCGACACTCATCGCGCCAATTGTTTTGCCTTCCAGCTTGATCGGAACGCAGAAAAAAGCAATCTGCTTGCCCATAACCTGCTTTCGTGATCTCGTTTTATGCAGGAAACGCGGATCTTTGGAAATGTCCGGCACGATAATTTCTTTACCGCTTTGTACGACAAGACCTGTAATGCCTTCGCCAACTTTATAGCTGGCCATGTTCTGCGATTTCTTGCTTATTCCATGGGCCAATCTGACATTTATCGTCTCAGTATCCGGGTCCAGCAGAGTAATCGTTCCCCGCCGCAACTTAAGGTGAGTATCGAAAGACTTCAGTATGGACATCAACGTTTCTTCGAGGTCAAGCGACTCGGCCAGGGCCTTTGATATATCGCTTAAGAGCTCTACTTCTTTCGCAAGTCTCGCTTTCATAACTAACCTTTCGTTAAGAATACATGATAACGGCAAAATAACAAAATTGTAGACTCATTGCAAGAAAATACAATTATGTCCTTTTAAACAGAACTGTGAGCGTGAGGGAGAAGTACAGTAAATGCCCGCGGCTGTTTGTTTATGCTATCATGAAAACTTTTTTGGTGTTGAGGATTCTATTGTTTAGCGACGAACTGGCAGCATTTTAAATGCATCTTCGCCGCCGTTTATCAGGTGAACCAGGGGCTGCGGCCTGTCAACGCCTTCGATGAACTTCGGCCTGGCTGCCCAGGGCGTAACGCTCAGCACCCCGGTCAAATCCATCCAGTGTTGGAGTCGCGCAACAGGCAGATCCCAGGTCATGTGAAAATGATTGGCTGGCGGATATTGCTTGTACTCGACCATGCTCGCATATTTCGGCACGACAAACGTGTGCGGCCATATAGTTGTCGTCAATTCACACATCGCCTTGGCGAGTTTTGCCGGCACTTCGGTAGTGTGCGCTTCGTCCCAGATCATGCTGAACAACCCATTCGAATTGCTGTAAGCACATCGGGCGGCGAGACCTTCGATTCCCGCAGGTGTCATGAACGTAACCGAATTGCCGCCGCCGGGGAAATAGTCAGCGTCGGCCACAGGCATTAGAATACTATCCATAATCTTCTTGATGGATGCTCCGGGCTTTTGTGCCCAATCGAATGCCGCACTGCCGGAGTTGTCACCGTCTACGAGGCCCTTATTGTACCAGTCGGCTTTCTTATCCAGTGATTTGACTCCGATTTTCTTAGCTAATTCTTTAATCTCCCATGCTTCCCAGACTTTACGGAAGTCCATGAACAGGGGCGGATTTCCGCCGGTCAGGTACGTCATGAACAGCATCGTCAATAGTCCCTGCGCATCGGCTTCGGTAGCGTACGGCAGGGGGGCTTTTCGCCCGTTGTGGTCGAAGGTCGAGTTGAACAGGCTCTCCATTACATCGGCGACCGGCAGGGGGATGCCCCGCATGTCGCTGCCCCATTCCAACTGGCTCATGAATCCGCCGCCGACGGCATTCAAATCTGCCATCAGGTCGCGGACGATTAAGTACATCGCCAGCGATTGGTTGAACCGTTCGCTGTCGGCGTCGTCCCTAAGCTCCAAACGCTTGCCGACGTGCCTGTTGATCCAGCCCCGCAGCGTCTTGAGTTCCTTTTCGTTATACGCTTTTTTCTTTAGCATGTCGGCCAGGAGCTTCATATCCAGGCGAGTGATTTCCAGACCGAATGTATTCCTCGTCGGGATAATATGTGCAAGGGCGGTTTCCATTCCCATTGAGTCGTGGCCAAGCACTACGACCCTTCGGCCGCGCAGGGCGACTGTGGTTACAGCGGCATAGCACCAGTCAATCAGATTCTTCGCCGTCTGGTCGGTCATCTTCGGATTGTCACCCGTATCAGGCCATGTACCGACATTCAGAGCAGACATTCGACCGTACTGGGCAAGAGCGCCGTTGAGCGCGTGAGCGTAAACCACGCCGGGCTTCGGGCCGCTGTTGCCACAGGTGATATTGATGGGGACATCAGGTGGAAATTGTTGGAGCAGCGAAATAGCAGTAAGCTGCGGAAACGCCCATGTATCCGGCACGCAAACCAGAATATCAACGCCTGCCTTGCGAAACTGCTGGGCGACAATATCGGCCTGAGCCTCGCCGTCAACTAAAACGGTTGAATAAACAACAGGCACCGGCGTCTTATCCGGCAGAACCACAGAACCGCTAATAACGTCGGCCGCCATCTTTGTAATATTCTGACAACGAGTCCGGCTCGCCTGGTCAATCCGGGGATCGCTCGTAGCAAAAACCCCAATCACCGGAACCTTTGGCGTTGCCTTCCTTATATTCGGTAGATGTTTCGCTTCAATTCTCTGAGCCATTTCAAACGCTCCTTCCCACCTTCTACAAAATTCAGCATTCAGGATTTAAGACCAAACGTGGATGTGTCTTCCAGCATTTTTTTAACGAAATCGAGGAACTGGGCGGCGTAGGCGCCGTTTGCGACTTTGTGGTCCACGGAGATGGTCATGTTCATCAGCTTGCGGACCATGATATTGCCGTTGTTGGGAACGCATGTATCGGATATCTGGCCGATTCCTAATATGCTGCACTGGCCGGGGACTACTATCGGGATGAAATTGTCGATCCCGAACGCACCGAGATTGCTGACGGTAATGCAGCCGCCTTCGACATCTGTTGGGACTAATTTATTGCTGCGTGCCCTCTCGATCAGGGCCTGGCTGTCCAGTGCGATCTGCCGGACGTCTTTTTTATTGACGTCCTTGACAATCGGTGCGACCAGGCCGTCCGGCACGGATATCGCCAGGCCGATGCCGATTGCCTCTGCCAGACGGATTTCTTCGCCGGCAAGCTGGCCGGTCATAATAGGATATTTTTCCAGCCCCATTGCGACCGCCTTCAGGAGAAAATCATTGTAAGAGAGCTTTACATCGCCGGTCTCATTGAGTTTGGTTCGCAACTCGACAAGGTCGGTGACATCCGCTTTCACGGTCAGATAGAAGCACGGGATTTCCTGCTTGGATTTGAGCATTTTCTCCGCTGTGATTCTTTGCAGCCGGTTAACCGGTATTCTCTGGCCTGCTTTGGCCTCTGCGGCGGGAGCTGCCGGGGCGGCGGGCGCTGCTGGTTTTGCAGAAGCCGCTTTTTGGACGTCCTGCTCGGTAATCTTACCGGCGGGGCCCGTACCGGTTACTTTCGCCAAATCCACGCCGAGATCCGCGGCAAGTTTCTTCGCTCTTGGTGAGGCCATTATTCTGCCTGCCGGCTTAGCCGACTCGGCTTTGG
>CAZSOR010000046.1:0-20246 GCA_964608395.1 uncultured Pirellulales bacterium | reverse complement strand
AGCTTATCCGCGAGATGGCCAGTGATACGATGGCCAAGTTCGTCGATGCCAACACGAAGGGCGCCAAGGGCAAAAAGAAGAGCCTGGCGGACCTCAAGACGACCGACTTCGACGAGCTGCAGACCATCTTCCGCGAAACTTCGGAAGGGACCATCAAGGACGGCAAGAACATTACCGAGCTGCTCAGAGAGCAGTTGCCAGTCTATCCGGTGTAAACAAAAAAAGATTTTCGAATATTGAATAACGAATAGCAAATGTCGAAGTTAGGGGCAAGCTCATGGGCTTGCCCCTTTCGTTTTCTCACCACTACCGGTCTAATTGACAATCCGGTTGCACACGCAACTATCTTTCTTCCCGTTTTTCTCAGAAATACCATCTGCGATCTTTTTCACGTCATTGTCGCATTTCGCTTGTCGCAGAATTTTTAAGTTGAAAATCCGGCCCTTGGTATGTAAACTAACAATAGCGGTCGTACCCTGACGTTTGGAGTCATGAGTGAAGGTTCTCCGGCGTGCCCACCGCTTGCGGGACACTAACGGGGATGGAGTCTGAGATAGACACATGGTCTATACACAATGCTCTGAACGATAGAGGCCAAGGTGTTCGAAGTCTGATAGATTTTCTTCGAAGGACGGGAAGCTTGGCATCTTATACGGAAACCATATATACATTGTTAAACAGGAGAAAAACACAAATGGCCACTTCATATCCAAAAAGACCAAACACTCACCAACTTGAAGAACTATCCAAAAGATATTTCATCAGCCATTTACCAAGCAACTGGGTATGTGAGAAACCAGAAAACGATTATGGGGTGGATCTCAAGGTTGACATTTTTGAAGATCAGAACGCCACTGCTATGGAATTACTGATTCAACTAAAATCTTCACAAACATCGGATGAACATGAATACGAAACCATCAATTTGAAAACGTCTACGTACAATTATTTGTGGGATAAACTGCAGGTAGTTATGCTTGTAAAATTTGTTGCAGGAGCAAACAAGGCCTATTGGTTGCTGTTAAGTGATGTTGATGAACCAGATCAAAGCCAAGACTCAGTCACAATTAGAATACCCAAAAATAACGACCTTGAAACAATCAACTGGAAAGAAATCGAAGAGTATGTAAGAAAGATTAAGGACAAAAAGCTTTCAGTTAGAGATCGTCACGTGTTTCAACGATAACATATGTTTAACAACTACATGCAGCGGACGGCGCTGTGCGCCGCCGCTGATGCTGAGCGTTCGGCAGAAAAGCCCTATGGGTAAGGGTCGGTCAACATGGAGCCTATTCTCGATCCAACGGTGTTCGTGATTGAGTCGCCTTCACTAGACGATATTCGTGATGGGCGATCTGAAGGTGAGGCACTTTGCACCGCCTTGCGCTTGGCCGAAATAACGTCAGATTATTATCGTGTGAAAGACGTAAAGACACTGGGAGAGTGCTTCGCAAGCATTTGCAAAACGACGAAGTCTCGACAGCAACGGGGTGACCGAAAAGTTCTAGCAATTCCTCATTTGCATTTTTCCGCGCATGGAAACGAAAATGGACTAGCATTGACCAACGACGAGTTTGTCCCTTGGGATGGACTCAGAATCATGCTGCTAGCCCTTGGCAAAGCCACTGGCTATGTCGGGCCCTCCGGCTATTGCCTGTTTCTCACTACATTCTCAACGTGCGATGGTGCATTCGCGAGCAGGATGTTCTTTGGAGATCCCCCGCGTGAATTCTCCACGAAGATGTTTGCGGGAGGGCCACCTAAGCCATGTATTGGCATCGTCGGACCAGCGGAGAAAGTCTCATGGTCCGATTCGCTAACCGCCTTCGTGACTTTTTATCACTTGAATCTGACAAAACACATACCAGCACAGCAAGCCGTTAAGATTATGAATGAAGCTGCTGGATTGACGGATGTTTTTAGATGTTACGCTCACGACCAAGGCGAATCACCATGACCAGAGCTAACACCGCGTAACAAATCAGTGAACCGGAGCGGTTACTTTTTCTGCGATTCAATGGTTAAACTATTGGAAAGGTTTTCGGTAGTTCGGAGAATTAAAGGTGTCAGGTACATCTTTGGGTTAAAACTCAATTTCCTTTTCATTATAAAGCCCATTTGTCTGCCTAAAAACCCGTGTCTGAGTTGTGTTATGGTATTTACAGCTTGCGGTCTAACTTGCGATAGCTGATAGCTTCTGCGATATGTTCGGCGGCGATGTCACGTTTGCCGGCCAGGTCAGCTATTGTGCGGGCGAGTTTGCAGATTTTGTCGTGGGCGCGGGCGCTGAGGCCGAATTCCTGCATCGCCTGCTTGAGCATCATTTCGCCCGCCGAGTCGAGCTTGCAGAATTTCTCCACCTGCTTGTGGCTCATTCTGGAGTTGGTATGAGTCTTCCCATCGCCGAAGCGCTCGGCCTGGACAGCCGCGGCCCGGACAACGTCGGAACGCATTATCGCCGAGTCGAGCTGGCCTGACTTCGAGCGTAGCTTCCTGAAACTTATCGCCGGTACGTCGATGTGAATATCAATCCTGTCCACCAGGGGTCCCGAAACCTTCGAGAAATATCGCCTGATCTGGCCCGGCGTGCATTTGCACCGCCTGGCGTCGCTGCCGAAATAGCCGCAGGGGCACGGATTCATCGCCGCGACGAGCATGAACTGGGCGGGAAACCGGACCGTCTTTTTCGCGCGCGAGACTATGACGAAACCGTCCTCCAGCGGCTGGCGAATCATTTCCAGGACGTGGCGCGGAAATTCGACAAATTCGTCGAGAAACAATATCCCGAAATGAGCTAATGACAGTTCTCCCGGCCGGGGCATCGGCCCGCCGCCGACCAGGGCCGGACCGCTTGCCGAGTGGTGAGGCGTTCGCACGGGACGAGTCGCCATCAAGGCCTGATTCCTGCCCAGCAATCCCACCGAGGAGTACACGCGGGTCGTCTCAAGAGACTGCTCCAGGTTCAGTGGCGGCAGAATCGTCGCCAGTCTTTGGGAGAGCATGGTCTTTCCCGCGCCGGGCGGGCCTATCATCATGATATTGTGTCCGCCAGCGGCGGCAATGGTCAGCGCCCGCTTGACGCTTTCCTGACCTTTGACATCCGCAAAATCAACGTCATAGTTTGCCGAGACGTTAAAAAGCTCGTCGATATCGACGTTGGTCGCCTCCAGCGGCAACTGCCCCGAAAGAAATCCGACCGCCTGGGCGAGCGAGCCAACAGCATAGACTTCGATGTCCTGAACGACCGCGGCTTCCTGTGCGTTATCCAGAGGCACGAGCATCCGGCTGAAACCTTCGGCCGCGGCGCTCATCGCCATACTCAAAACGCCGTTGACCGGTCTGACCCTGCCGTCCAGGGCCAGTTCGCCGACGATAATCGTCTCATGCAGAATCGAGCTGGCCAGGACGTTCTGGGCGATGAGCATGCCCAAAGCAATAGGTAAATCGAAGGCCGGCCCCGCTTTTTTCACCGCCGCAGGCGCCAGGTTTATCAGTGACTTGGTTTTCGGATGCCTGTAGCCGCTATTGACGATGGCGCTTCTGACCCGCTCGATGCTCTCCTTCACGGCGGCATCGGGAAGGCCGACAATGACGGACTTCTCAAACCCGCCCCGGCCAACGTCTACTTCAACCTCGCAAATCACTCCCTCGATTCCGTCAAGCGTCACACTGTGCAGTCTGGCTAACATTTGTTATTTACTATTTCCGATTTATTACTTACTATTGTTTTTAATGTCTTCACTGGTTGGACGTCGACTTATCTCAATAGTCAATAATACAACCTGAACCGGCAATAGTCAAAGGAGCAATACAATATGCCTACTATAAAAGATGTAATTGTCAAAAAGCCGTCGGATGAAGAGACTGCCGTCTGCAAGGCCTGGCCCACCTGGAAATGCCAAGCCAGCACCTTCGACTGGGAATACACTGAAAAGGAAACCTGTCTTCTGATAGAAGGCAAAGTAACAGTCACGGACGGCAACGATTCGGTAAGCTTCGGCCCCGGCGACCTCGTGGTATTCCCCGAAGAGCTTAAGTGTACCTGGCAGGTCACCGAACCGGTCAAAAAATACTACAACTTCGGCTAACGAAAACACCGGCCCGGCACTTTATGCGCGGTTGCGTTAAGCTTTGAATTCATCCGGCTTGAAGGTGAGTTTTTGGCCGACCTCCGCAGCTTCGTTGACCTTCAGCACGGCTACCGCCGTCTCATACCCCACCTCTGCAGGGCAAGTGAGTTCTACCCTTGGGCCGCTGTCGATAGCGTCGAAAAAGTTCTCCAGATGCATTTGGTGAGGTTTCTTATTCATTGCCACCGGCAGATCATACTTCGGTGGCGGCGGCGACTCACGAACATCCAGGACGGCCCCGGTCTTCCTTTCCACAATCTGCGGACACCCGCACTTTTCGACACACTCTTGCCTGGCCTTTTCAATGTAGTCTATCTCGCAATCGCACTGCTTATACAATAGGCCGCCTTTGATCCACTTGTCCCACTTAGGCGCTATCCTTTCGTCACGGTAGATTTCGCATCTGTTACCGCTCTCAGAAATAATAAGAGAACCTTCGCTGCCCATGAAGTTCTCGAAATATCCGCCGCTGCCGCTGCTGCTCACCGTCTGATAGAACGCGGTGACACTGCCCCGGGCCGTTTCATACTCATAGACCGCCATCACCGTGTCGGGCCATTCGTGTGTCTTGCGATCGTAGAAGTTCGTTCGTCCGCTCGCCATGACGGACTTGGGATTCGCCTGAAGAAACCAGTTGTAAATGTCGATCTGGTGCGAGCCTAAATCGACCATAGGTCCGCCTCCAAATCCCCTGTACCACCGCCAGTTTTTGAATTGCTGCATCGACGTGTAGCCGTATTTTTCGAGAGTCGCCTGGTCAATAGGGCTGTTTTTCGGCCAGCCGAGCGGTTCACTCGCTCTGCGATTCCACTGTCCGTTGACTGCGGTTATCTGTCCCAGCAGCTTCGCACCTTTTATAAGGTTCTCGTAGCAGAATACATATCGCGGATTGCTGCGCCGCTGATGGCCGATTTGCAGCAGCTTGCCAGTCCTCTTCGCGGTCAGAACCATCTTGCGAGCGCCTTCGAGCGTATTGGACATCTCCTTTTCGCAGTAGACATGCAGGCCGGCGTTAAGGCAATCAACAGTATGCTCGGCGTGCCAAAAATCAGGCGTGGCGATGATGACGGCGTCGAGGTCTTTCTCCTTGTCGAGCATTTCCTTGTGGTCCACATAAGTATTGTGCTCGTGGCGGTATTTCCCAAGCACGCGTGAGACTCGTTTTTGATTGTATGACTTCCAGATATCGCAGACTGCCTTAATGCGAATCCCCGGAATCTTCAGGCACGCGCTCATCAGAACCTGCCCCTGTTCACCGACGCCGAGCAAGGCCACATTGATATCATCCGGCTTCTTACCAGTGCCTGTCCGGCCCAGAACCATCGGCGAGAATGCCAATCCCGCTGTCGCCGCTGCTGCCGAATGTAAAAAGCCACGCCTGTCTATTCTTGTTTGTGTTCTCTGTTTATCCATTCTTCATCCCTTTCAATCTCGCAAGCGCAGAACGAATGCGCACCTACCTTAACATAAACAACTCGAATATCGCGTCTACAACCTGCCCTCTACCAATTCAGACGCTCTCCGCAAAGCTTTTGGTATAAGGAAAATATTTTTCTCCCTCCGTCTCTGTCCACAGCAATGATCAAACGAAGCTGAAGGCCGTAAAGTAAAAAGCGAGATATTGCTATTTCGTTTTTCTCTTGTTTTTCCCGCCCTGCCAGTCCTGGAGATTTTTAGCTAATATTTCTACATCCTGTTTTTTCATGATATGGTCTATGATGACCGGCGGGATTTTCAACTTTAGCATTGCCTTGTGGGTTCTCTGCCATAGCCGGTCCTTTTTGGCCTGCGTGTCAGCCAGGTAAAGTTCGGTCACAAGCTCGCCGAGCTTCTGGAGCATTATCGTATCAAGATTGTTGTAATACCCCGATATCACTGATTTCTGATATTGCGAATATTCTTTCTTTGTCATGGGCCATCTTTTACAGCAAACTCGCAGATAAATCAAGTCATCAGGACAACAGCAGAGCTTTTTGCTGGATTTGCCGGGATAGCAGGCTATAATCTCGTCAAGCGTTAATGCGCGATACGTCCGGCACGATAAGCCGACGACGCCAGCAATATTGGCAGATGAGTATACGAAAGAACATACTACCTATTTTGGTTCTATCGGTTTTGGTGTTGATGCCGCCAAGATCGGGATGGACTGCCCAAGGCGACAAAGCCGCGGCCTTTGCCGGACAGGATCTGCACATGCAGGGGCAAGAGCTGATTAGCTACCGTTTATCCCCCGTTGACCACGTGCTCGTTTTCCAGAGTGGATTTTCCCTGTCAATCGGAGCTCATCAATTCTCCGCCGACAGAGCGGTAGTATGGCTGGGCCCTAACTCTACGGGAATTCCAGGAAGCGGAATAACTCAGCCGGCCTCCGGCACTCGGATTGATTACGAAGCGACGGTCTATTTACAAGGCAATGTCTCGGCCAAAAAGCCTGAAGGCGCCACAACAACCGACTTGAGCCAAACAGTGATTGAGCCGGGTCGCATAATGGTGGTCCAATTCGATGTCACCGGCGAGATATTCATAAATGCGGACAGTAGGAAGATTGGAGATCCTCGCGGATTGGAGCTTTACAGAGAGGCCTTTGAGTCGCTGCAAGCAGCCGGGATAGAGCCGGCGATCGCCGAGGCCGAGCCACGGGAGATTGAATTGCAGGTAGAGACAATAACGCTGAAAGAACCGGGGCAGGAAGCTGCCGAGTCGCAGGTAAAGAAGCCGGGCTTTGAGTATCTGCCTGTTTTGTCGCCCGTCGGAGAAGCTACAAAGGTCGAGTATAAGGAGAACATTGGAACGGTTATTGGCAGGTTCTATCTCAGCCAGAAACAGGATGAAAAGGGCGGGCTGCTGGAATTGCAGGCCGACAATGCGGTTATATTTTTATCTGAGGAACAAGCCCCGGCGGACGAAGGCAAAAGAAGTACGGAAAGTATGCCGACCGCTATGCAGGCAATCTATATGTCTGGCGACACTGTGCTGACCAAAGGGCAGCGAACGATTCGGGCCGATGAGATATACTACGACTTTCAAAGACAAAAATTGATTGCAGTAAATGTAGTAATGAGGAATTTCGACACACGCGAAGGGATCCCGATTTACCTGCGAGCGGCAAAACTCAGGCAGACAGCGGAAAATGAATTCGCAGCCGATGACATCACTTTGACGACCAGCGAGTTTTACCTGCCTCAGATCTCGTTTAACGCTTCGAATGTAACAATCACTGATACGACCACTACCGACGAAGAGCAGGGAGAAGTTTCCAAAAGCAGTTACGACGCAAAGATGCATGATGTGCGTTTTAAGATGTACGATAAAACGATCTTCTACTGGCCTTACGTGCGTAGTAATCTACAAAGGCCCGATCTTCCGATTAAAAGCGTCCGTCTCGGCTATGACAGCATCTGGGGATCGTTGATTGAGACGCGATGGTACCTGGCCCGGCTGTTAGGCTTGCAGGAGCCGGAAGGTACGAACAGCACCTTAGCGCTGGACTATTATAGCAAACACGGCTTCGGCGGCGGAATAGAAACAGAATACACAGGAGAGGACTATTTCGGCAGACTTTTAGGTTATATGATTCACGATACCGGCGAGGATCGGCTCGGAAGGCACGACAGCCGCAGAAATCTTGAGCCGGAACGCGAACTGCGCGGACGCTTCCACTGGCAGCACAGGCAGTTCCTGCCCTACAACTGGCAGCTTACCGCCGAGACCAGCTATGAGTCCGATGAGAACTTCTTAGAGAGTTTTTATCGTAGCGAGTTTTACGTCGGCAAGGAACAGGAAACGCTCATTTATTTGAAGCGTATCGAGGACAACTGGGGCCTTTCTTTATTAGGAAAAGTCCGAATAAACGATTTCACGAATGAACTGGAAGAATTGCCCAGTACCGAATTCCACTGGACAGGCCAGTCGTTTTTCGACGACAAGCTGACGTTCTACAGTGATACTCAGGTCAGCAGGTTTCGTCAACTTTACGCATCATCCAATAATAATCCCGGTTCGGATGAGTACTTTTCATTTGCGACGACGCGAAACGAAGTTGATATGCCGATGACCGTAGGCAAGGCGAAAATCGTGCCTTTTGTGGCCGGGACCGTAGCTTATGAAGACGGATTAGGCTTCTACAGAGAGCTTGACGGCTCAATGGCCGAGGGGCAAGAGAATGCCTGGTTTGGCGAAACCGGAATTCGTGCTTCAATACAACCATACTGGAAGGTTTATCCCAATGTCAAATCGGAACTCTGGGATTTGAACCAGATGCGGCACTTAATAACGCCGTATTTGACCGCTGTCGCTTATACTCAAAACGAATCGCTTATCGAACAGAGGAATACTTTGAACGTAGGAATCTCACAGCGGCTGCAAACGAAACGCGGTTTAGATGAGAAACAACGAAGTGTTGACTGGATGCGACTGAATATGGACTTAACGTGGGTCAATAATCCCGGTGACGATTCGGCTGGGCCGGATAGATTTATCTGGAATAAGCCGTTTATTCCGACGATAAATACGGTTAGCCGGGTGATTCCACAGCAAGACAGGCGCGGCACTGATTTATTTGGTCCGAGACGTAATTATTTCGGAGCTGATTATAGCTGGCTTTTGAGCGACACTACGGCTGTATTGTCCGATATGAATTTTGACATGCAAAGCGGGGTCGTGCAGCAATTTAATGTGGGTTTCTCGCACCTGAGATGGCCCAATTTACAGTATTATATAGGAAGCAGATATTTAAGGCGTCTTGATAACGGTTATGGCGAATATGGCTCAAACGCATTTACTTTCGCGGTTACGTACGTACTCGATCCGCGATATACCGTGGTTTATTCGCAGCAAATTGATTTTGACTTCGGAGAAATAGTACGAAGTGATATAACGCTGATTCGTCAGTACCACAGGCTTTACTGGGGCCTGACGTTTAGTGCGGATGAATCGCTGGACAAACAGTCTATTGTCTTTAGTCTATGGCCCCAGGGCGTACCGGGACTGGCGATTGGAGAGAGTAGATACATTGGATTAGGAGGCTCGGCAGGCTATTGACGGTTGATTGTCAGGGTATGAAAAGACTTGCATAATTTAAGTGGAACATATATTATTAACGGAAATCCGTTTTGTTGATTTCCTCAAATAATCGGATTGGATCTTTATTTAAGGTCCGTTGTTATTTGAAGAGGGAAAAACCAGCGACATTTTTCCTTTTCAAAGTATGCCCGGCTTCAACTTAGCCAGACGGCATAACTGAGCTTTTTAGCACCGGCTACGCCTGGTTAAGGTTTTGCGGAAGTCCGGTAGAAGATTGAATTTTAAGGAGAATAGAATGGCATTGGTGAATACTAAAAAGATGTTTGAGATGGCTTACAAGAATGGCTATGCGATTGGTGCGTTCAATGTGAATAATATGGAAATCACGCAGGGCATAATTGACGCCGTGGCCGAAGAAAAGGCCCCGGTGATTCTGCAGATCTCCAGGGGGGCTCGCGAATATGCAAAAAACAGTTATCTCAAAGCAATTATTAATGTAGTCGTTGAGGAAAATCCGGATATCCCCGTCGCGATAAACCTCGACCACGGCGATACATTCGAGACCTGCAAGCAATTCGTCGACGACGGTTTTACATCGGTGATGATAGACGCATCGAGTAAGCCTTTAGAGGAAAATATTGCGATTACCAAGGAGGTAGTCAAGTATGCACACGCCAGGGGTGTGGTCGTCGAGGCTGAGTTAGGCCAATTGGGCGGAATCGAAGAGGATGTTGTCGGTGTAGCTCACGACGATATCGCCCAACATTTAGCCGACCCCGATCAGGTTGAGGAGTTTGTCGCGAAAAGCGGCGTCGATTCTTTAGCCGTGGCGATCGGCACCAGCCACGGGGCCTACAAGTTCAAGAAAGAGCCGAAGCTGGCTTTCGACGTGATCCAGAAGATCGCCGACAAGCTGCCCGGATTTCCACTGGTGATGCACGGTTCGAGCAGTGTGCTGAAGGAGTTCGTGGATCTAATCAACAAATACGGCGGCAATATGCCGAACGCGATGGGCGTTCCGGAAGACGCCGTTAGCGAGGCAGCAAAGATGGCCGTCTGCAAGGTAAACATCGATACGGACTTGCGACTTGCCCTCACCGCTAAAATCAGGCAGGTATTCGCAGAAAAACCCGCCGAATTTGATCCACGTAAGTACCTCGGACCGGGCAGAGATGCTATCAAACAAATGGTCAAGCACAAACTGCACGTTCTTGGTTGTGCCGGCAAGGCGGCCGAGTGTAAATGAAAAGCAGGAGGCAGGAACAACGGAATCCGAAGCAATGCCGGATGAACGTCATTAAAATCGCATAAAAAAAGGTGATTTGACGCTCAAAAGCATTAGAGTTTATAAATTGTTCCGGATTTTAACATTTAAATTTTAGGTTTATACAAAATGCAAGACAAGAGACACATGATACACAATTTGATACGACTGTTCTGGCTGGTAACAATAGTATTGTCGTCAGCCGCCTATACAAGCGAAGCTGCCGAATCTCTATCAGTTGAATCCGGTATTATCAGCCAAGCTTGCAAGCTGATTTACGAGGGCCAATTCGATGCCGCCGATCAGTTGATAAAACAAAGCAGCAATGACGACCCGGCTCAACTCGATAGGGCTGCTCCACGGTTATTGCAAGTTGTTGACCAATACAAGAGTATAAGTCAACAGCGACGATCTTCAAGAGAAGTTGCATACGCAGAAGCGCTGGCGGAGCTGGAAAAATTTCAGGCTCCGGCAGAGGCTAATGACGTGAATGACGCAAACTCAGAGGATCGTCTAACTTCGGTACTCTCGGTTATTGCTAAAACCGGCGAATTCGCAGACGAGGCACAAAAAAAGCAGCTCCTGTCCGATACGTTTGTAAAAAAAGTGACGCAAAAAGCGATAGACAAAGCCGCCGAATACGAGGTTGAGGGCAAATGGCTCGAAGCATATACAAATTGCTACGGATGGCTGACGGTAATCGATCCAAATAATGAGGGATATTCGGATTACGCCCAGCAGCTTCTGGATAAGGCCACTATCGCACTGGCTTTTGAGGATAGCCCCTGTGAGACCAGCCAGGAACGTTTTCATGGTGTTAAGAAAGAGCTGTTTATTCGGGCGATTAATTTCCTGAATTCACAATATGTCAGCATTGCCAATTACAACAAAATGGCTACTAAAGCGATTGAACGCTGCAAATTGCTGGCAGAGGTGATATCGACATCATCCCGACTTAACGAGGACTCAGAAAATGATGATCAAGGCAGCTTAGATGCAATAAAGGGTACTTTGGATCCCGAGAAGCTTGCGACCTGGTCGGATGGTCTAACAGAACTGCTGGATGAAGCCAAATCCGCCTCAGGCGGACTCGCACGGCTCGATAAGAAAAAGTTTTTAGATGTTTTTGACAATGTTCTTGATCTGAACAAATCAACAATAAATTTGCCCCGGACGGTGCTTATCGCACAATTCGTAGAAGCAGCTCTCTCTACCCTTGACCCTTATACGGTAATCGTCTGGCCCAGGCAGGTGCAGGATTTCGAACAGATGATGACCAGTGCGTTTATGGGCATTGGAATCGAGATTTCGAAACAAAAAGGAATGCTGACGGTATCGAGCCTTTTGCTCGACACTCCGGCATTCAATTCCATTCTTGATGCAGGTGACGTAATAGAAGAGGTAGACGGGGTCGTAACAAAGGACATGTCCCTCTTTTGTGCTGCAAAAAAAATAAAGGGGCCGGCCGGAACTAAAGTGAAATTGAAAGTAAGACGTTCAAGTGACGACAAGAAAGTTAACGACAAACTGTTCGATGTTACCATAACCAGGGACACGATTGTTGTTTCGACAATCCGCGGCTGGCAAAGGTCCAAAGCAGGTAAATGGCTGTATATGATTGATGAGGAGAACAAAATCGGCTTTGTCCGCCTTACCAGTTTCTCCTCAGAAACAGCTTCGGGCCTGGAAAAAGTGTTGTTTAACCTTGAGGATAGGGGCTTAAAGGGGCTGATTCTGGACCTGCGATTCAATACCGGCGGGCTTTTAGACAGCGCTGTTGCCGTGGTTGACATGTTCATCGAAGAAGGTGTGATAGTCAAAAGACAATCCGGTTTCGGTAGAATGCCAATCTACGAAACGGCCAATAAGAAGGGAACACATCCGAATTATCCGCTCGTCATATTAATCAATTCCAACTCGGCAAGTGCTTCTGAAATTGTCGCCGGGGCATTGGCGGACGAGAAATATAAAAGAGCGATCCTGGTAGGGACCAGGACTCACGGCAAGGGCAGTGTGCAGGGGATAACAGGCTATCTCGGCGGAGGCGCTCAGTTAAAATATACAATGGCGTACTACCATCTACCCTCCGGTCAAAGGGTTGAAAGCCGAGATGAAATGGAAAAACTGGACAGGAAAGATTGGGGCGTTGCGCCGAACGTAGAGGTCGAATTGAGAAGCGATGAACTCAAAAAAATGATAGAAGTCCAGAGGGACAATGACGTGCTGGTGAAAGCCAATCATAACGGCACCAACGACTATAAAAAGCGTACGATTGAAGATACTCTCGCTGTCGATCCGCAATTGGCGGTCGGCCTGTTGATAATTCAGAGCAAATTAATCCAGGATGAAACTCTCGCCCAGGCGCATCTGGTTAATTGACTTCTGTATCGATAACTTTTCCTTTTTTATAGGTATATTGATTTGTCAAAGGCAGAAGATGTAAGTAAATTTGAGCGGCAAAGGCAGGAAAAGCTGTCCCGGATTAAGGAGCTGGGCATCGAGCCTTACGGCAGCAGATACGAAGGTGCCGAGCCGGCTGAAGATGTCAAGAGCGGATTTAAAGATGGCGACACGACACAAAAGGCAAAGTGTGCCGGCAGGATCGTGCTTCTTAGAGATATTGGCAAGCTGATTTTTATGACGTTGCGCGATCGTAGCGGGACCATTCAGATCGGCTTGAGCAAAAAGCTGCTGGCCGAGCAATGGCAATTAGTTAAATTGTTCGAGCTTGGCGATATCATCGGCGCCACCGGCCAGTTGGGCAAGACCAAAACAGGTGAAATCACAATCTGGACCGAAGAGGTCGTTCTGCTGAGCAAATGCCTGCTGCCCCCTCCGGAGAAATTTCACGGTCTGGCGGATATTGACCAGCGCTACAGGCAGAGATACGTAGACTTGTGGGCCAATCCCGAAGTGATGGAGCGATTCAAGACACGCAGCGCCATCGTTACCACTATTCGCGATTTTCTCGTATCCAGAGATTTCCTGGAAGTTGAGACGCCGATGATGCAAACCATCGCCGGCGGAGCCGCGGCCAAACCTTTTATCACGCATCATAACAGCCTGGATATGGATTTGTTTCTTCGGATTTCACCGGAGCTGTTTTTAAAAAGACTGCTCGTCGGCGGAATGGAAAAAGTCTTCGAGATAAACCGGAATTTCCGCAACGAAGGACTCAGCCGACAGCACAACCCGGAATTCACCATGATAGAAGTGTACCAGGCGTACGCTGATTACAATGTGATGATGGATCTGACCGAAGAGGTCGTGTCGCTTTGCCTGGAAAAACACGGCGGCGGAAAACAAATCCAGTTCGGCGAATTCACGATTGATTTCGCCCGGCCCTGGCGGCGGGCTAAATACGCAGACCTGCTGAAAGAATACGGCGGCTGTGATATCGATGACATAGAAACCGTCAGAGCAAAAGCCAGGCAGCTCGAACTGGACGAAGCGGACATGGACGATGTGGTAGTTGTAAACGAAGTTTTTGAGACTACAGTTGAGAATAATCTTGTCAATCCGACTTTCGTGATAGATTATCCGGCTCAGTTGTGTCCCTTAACGAAACGTAAGAAAGACGATCCGAAATACGCCGAACGTTTTGAATTATTTATCGGCAGGATGGAACTGGCAAACGCCTATACCGAATTGAATGATCCGGCAGTACAGGAAGAAAACTTCCATATCCAGCTTCGCGGACAGGAAGAGACAATGGCGACTATGGACAGCGATTTTATAGCGGCACTGAAATACGGTATGCCTCCTGCCGGCGGACTGGGAATCGGAATCGACAGGTTAATAATGGTGCTTACCGGTGCTGAAAGTATCCGTGACGTGGTGCTGTTTCCTCTTCTAAGACCTGCAAAAACTTAGGACTTAATCCCGCATAATACACCACGTAAAACGTGAGGTTATATAGACGACTAAGTACTGGCGACTAATACTATGCTTAAATTATTCCTGTGGCTGCGATATCTGCGTAAGAGAAAAATCGTTTTCTTAAGTATTGCCGCAGTCGCTCTTTCCGTGTCGCTGCTGATAGTTGTCGCAAGCCTGTTTACCGGTTTCATCGATACATTCGAACGAGCGGCTGTCGAGGCGGTCGGTGACGTCATTCTGAGTCGGTCGAGTCCGCCGACTACATTTGCGAAATACCCACTGCTGATCGAGCGCCTCGAACAAACCGAAATAGTCGAGGCGGCAACGGCAATGATATCCGGTTACGGTATACTGTATCTGGGCAGGGGCAACGTGCGGGCTGTGCAAGTCTGGGGGATTGAGCCGGCCGGTAGAGCGAAAGTGACGGGATTTGCCCGGTTTTTGCGCAGGCAGGGCAAAGCCGCAGGTGAGCCATCTTTCAATTTCCCGGATTCTCCGGAAGAAACCGGCGGATTTGTAGGAATTGGTGTGCTGGGCGAACCTGACGAACAGACTGATGAGTATGATTACGCCGCCGCCGAGAAGATGCTCGGCGAGTTCGTTGCCCTGACCACAGGCACCGTGACAGGAGAAAACATTGAGGACGGCTCAAGGCCGAATTTCAAGAGACAGGTCATGAGATTCGCCATTGCGGATATTGTCGAAACGGGAGTCTATCAATTCGACAGCAGCTACGTGTATCTGCCGATCGAGAAGCTGCGCAGAACCTTGTACCCTGATGAAGAATCACCGGTCGCCAGCCAGATTCTGATCAAGCTTGCGGATAATACCGATACGGATGTTGCTTTGGCTGTGATTCGCGGCGTATGGCGCACCTTTGTTCAGGAACAGCTTGACGCTAATCCGTACCTGATGACATCAACAGATATAAACACAGCCAGACAGTTACAAAGTCAATATATTGCTGCGTATGAGAAGCAAATGGGAGTGTTGCTGTTGATCTTCGGTGTCGTCAGCTTCGGCGTTGTTCTGCTGGTCTTTTGCATATTTTACATGATAGTAAGGCTCAAGCAAAAGGATATCGCGATTATCAAAAGCTACGGGGCGACAAGCAGCTCGGTAGCGTTTGTTTTCGTCGGTTTCGGCGCTTGTGTCGGGGCGGTCGGTTCGGGCATCGGAGCCGTACTTGGATACGTGATCACAAGGAATATCAATACGATTGAAGGCTGGATCAGGATAATATTCGGATTGAAGCTCTGGAAGAGCAGCGTGTATTTATTCAGTAAAATACCCAACGAAGTGAACTGGCCCTGGGCCATGCGTATTGTATTGCTGGCAATTATAGCAGCAGCGATAGGAACGCTGATACCGGCCATCGTCGCGGCAAGAACAAAACCCGTTAATATCCTGCGATACGAATAGCCCGGGTTGAATAAAGGTCTTAAAAATTCCATGTGATGGAATTATGTACAAAATTATTCTCGCAACCAGGTATTTATTGAAACGCCGAATCACGTATTTTGCGGTGCTGGCGGTCGCGCTTTGCGTCTTTATCGTTGTCGTGGTGATGACCGTCATGGCGGGGCTTGTAAATGAATTCAAAGAAAAAAATCATCGCTTCGCAGGTGACTGCGTCGTCGGGACCGAATCGTTGGTTGGTTTCGCGTACTACGAAGATTTTGTAAAGTTATTAGAGCAGCAGGATTTTGTCGAGGCCGTTTCGCCGACGATAAAAAGCTTTGCACTAAAAAGACGCAGAGGCTCAGATCAGGACAACATCGCTGAGATCATGGGGATCGATCCGGTCAGGCATAGCCAGGCGACCGGCTTCGGAGATACCCTGTATTACCATAAGGACGATGTGTCCGGAACATTCGAGATTGCCAGCGACGCGAATCTGGCCGGATGCGTTTTGGGTGACTTTATGCTCCTTCAAGACACCAATAGCCGATATCTTAGTGTAGCCAACCTGCCCCGGATACCCTATTCGATAAGCTGCTTCCCTTTGACCGCGAGGGGCGCCCTGGCCCAGGCGGGTACGGATATGGTTAACACGAAAACTTTTTACTTTAGCGACCAATCAACCACCGGCCTGCCGCGGGTTGATGGCTCAATAATTTATTTGCCGTTTGAGGAAGCTCAACTGCTCTGCGGTATGGCGGGATCAACTAAAAGGGCTTCCCGACTACACATACGGTTCAAGCCGGATGTCAAAATCCAGGACGGGTGCGAAAAAGTACAGTCATTGTGGCAAAAATTCAGGCAGGACAAGGCCGACGAAATACAAGCATACTCGCTGGATACGGTCACCGTCCAAAGCTGGAAACAATACAGGCGTGCGTCCATCGCACCAATGGAGAATGAACAGACGGAGATGAGCGTCATGTTCGGCTTTGTAGGAATTACGACGGTCTTTATTGTTTTGGTTGTTTTTTATATGATTATCAGCCATAAGAGTAAAGACATCGGGATACTGAAGAGCATAGGTGTTTCGAACATCGATATTATCGAATTGTTTTCAGGCTATGCCTTCATGGTGGGTATACTCGGGTCAGGCTTTGGTTTATTGGCCGGCTGGATCTTCCTGCTGAAAATAAACACAATAGAAGACTGGCTTTTTGAACATTTTGGATTTCAACTGTGGGACAGGACGATTTATGCTATAGGCGATATTCCAAACCAGGTCGAGTTTAAGATTCTGGCGATCATTGTCGTTTCGGCGATAGTTGCGTGCCTGATCGGCGCACTTATACCGAGCTTGCAGGCGGCAAGAAAAAAACCAGTGGAGACTTTGCAGGTTGGCCAATTATAGATTATGAGTAAAGACGATTTCATATTAAAAGCTGAAGGACTTCATAAATCTTATCGGATGGGTGCTACCGAAGTCCGGGTGCTCAAAGGCGTCAATTTGAACGTTAAAAAGGGTGAATTTGTAGCAATCATCGGGGCTTCCGGCAGCGGTAAGAGTACACTGCTGCACATTTTGGGGGCCCTCGACAGACCCAATAAAGGTTCTGTGTTCTTTGAGGGCCGGGATCTATCCAAGATGTTTGCCGGGGCGCAGATCCGTGAATTGCTGAATTGGATTCTGATGTTTGGCGTGTTGCACAAAATCCTGCGAACTGGTGTAAAGAATCAACACGGTGATATAAACGAATTTCGCAACAAAATGGTGGGATTTGTTTTTCAGTTTTACCATCTATTGGACGAATTAAGCGTGCTGGAGAATGTTTTTCTGCCGGCGATGACGAGCAAAAGCATAGTAGGCTGGTTTGCGTGCCGAAGACAGGCGAAAAACCGGGCGAAGGAAGTGCTGGCCCAAATGGGTCTGGCTGAAAGGATTAAGCATAAACCTTATCAGCTCTCCGGCGGGGAAAGGCAAAGAGTGGCCATCGGCAGGGCCTTGATGAATGAGCCGAAACTGCTTTTGGCCGACGAGCCGACAGGAAATCTTGACTCTGCCACAGGAAATGGTATCTTAGAGGTTCTTGAGGCACTGAACAGGGCCGGCCAGACAATTGTAATGGTTACCCACGATGAAAGGATTGCAAAAAGGGCCGGGCGGACTGTAACATTGGTCGATGGAAAAATTGAGCACAAGAATTCAAATAACTTGTGACTTGTGCAGTTAAAAAGGAAAAATCTATGGCACTAAAAATTTGGCTTAACGGCAAACTTGTTGACCGGGAAGACGCAAAAATCACTGTTTTCGATCACGGCCTGCTCTACGGCGATGGCGTCTTCGAGGGCATTCGTGTTTATAACAGCAAAGTCTTTGAGTTGGACGCCCATATCAAAAGGCTTTATGAATCGGCCAAGGCGATTCGTCTAACGGTCGCGATAAGCCATAGCGAGCTGGCCGGTGCCGTCGAAGAGACCGTCGAGGCCAACAGTATTACCGATGGCTATGTCCGGCTGGTAGTAACCCGGGGTGTGGGAACTCTCGGGCTGAATCCATTTATCTGTAAAAATAGCTGCATATATATCATTGCCGATAGTATCCAGCTTTATCCCGAGGAGCTTTATGAGAAGGGGATGAGGATAATCAGTGCGACAACGGTTCGCAACCATCCTCTGGCGATTCCGCCTCAGGCCAAGACCATGAACTACCTCAACAACATCCTGGCCAAGATCGAAGCGCTCGACAACGATGTGCCTGAAGCGATAATGTATAACCACGAAGGATATGTTGCCGAGGCCAGTGGTGACAATGTTCTTATCGTTAAAGACGGCGTAATTTATACACCGCCGGCAGAAGCCGGAGCACTGCCTGGAATCACACGAAGTATTGTTATCAAACTGGCCAAAGAAGAGAACATTCAGGTCGTTGAAAAAAATCTCACGAGATTTGATTTATATGTCTGCGATGAGTTTTTCCTCAGCGGTACCGCTGCCGAGGTTATAGGGATTGTCAATGTCGACGGAAGGGTAATAGGCGACGGCAAGCCCGGACCGATTACAAGTCTGCTGAGAAAAAAATTCTTCGAATACGCTCACGGAAAGGAGAATAATTGACTATTGACAAATGACTATTGACTATTCGCATCTAAGCGTTTTGCCGGTGCGTTCCAACCTTTCAATAGTCAATATTCAATAGAAAATAGTCAATTCTTAGGACTATGCAGTCACCGACACATACCGACATATCAGCGTGGGCTCCACAAGACAAGGTCCCAGCCTTCAGGCTGATCGGTGAGCAGCTAAGCAAGGTCAGAGACCTGATTAACGAGCAATTGACCGCATCGGCGAAGGCAGGAGATATTAACGAATTGCTCGAACATATCAGCAGTCACAGCGGAAAGATGATTCGTCCGGGCCTGGTTTTGCTCGCCGGTCGCTGCTATGGTAAAATCACAGACAATCACATTCGCGTTGCGGCTATTGTTGAGATTATTCACAACGCTACGCTGTTACACGACGATGTGATAGACGAAGGCAAACAACGGCGTGGATTGCCGACAATCAATAGTCTCTGGGGTAACGAGTCCGCTGTTTTGTTGGGTGATTTCTTATTAAGCCGCGTTTTCAAGATGTGTGCCGAGCTTGAATCGAAGGTGGCCAATGTAATTGCCGCTGCTGCGGTCCGGCTCTGCGAAGGTGAATTAAGGCAGGTCGCTCAGAAACATTGCTGGCAATTAAGCGAAACGGAATATCTGGACGTTATCACTGAAAAGAGTGCTGTTCTTTTTAGTAGTTCCTGTTACCTTGGCGGCCAATTAGCCGGAGCTGGGGAATCCCAGATCAAGTCATTAGCAGATTTCGGCCTGAATGCCGGTATCGCGTTTCAAATTACCGATGATTTACTCGATATAGTCGGCGACGAAAGCAAAACAGGCAAAACGCTTGGCAGCGATGTAGATAAACACAAGTTGACTCTGGCTGTAATACATCTGCTAAAAGCAGTGGATGAGAGGGAAAAAAACACGATTATAAATTCGTTTCTCGATAGAAGAGATGCACAATATGATAAAAATGCTCTGATAAAGATGCTGGGCCGATACGGCAGTTTGGAATATGCACGTAGTCGGGCACGAGAGTTTGTCGCTGCCGCGAAACAGGCATTAGCCGGCCTGAAGCAAAACGATGCTAAAGATGCCTTGATTGAAACAGCGGAATTTATGACCGGCAGAGTATCTTGATATCATTTTATCCTGTAGGCACAGGTCATTCCGATTGACATTAATGGGCGGGAAATTTCTGAAAGAACGAACGAAAAAAGGCCGGTATTTTAAGACCGGCCTTTTGTGATTACATGGTAACTGATATCAAACTTAGGCAATTAGAACCGATTAAGCATTGCTGTCATTCCAACGAAAACGGGAATCCAGCATCTTCGTCGTTTATCATGACAATCGTGGTATCGGTTCTTATTTACTGAGATTATTATGATTCGGCAGTTTTAGAATCTGTACGTCAAACTTAAGTTGGCCCAGGTCTCGTTTTGGTCATTT
>CAZSOR010000045.1:18467-20349 GCA_964608395.1 uncultured Pirellulales bacterium | reverse complement strand
CCAACTGCTTTAATATACGGCGACAAATCTACCTTAGAAACTCTATTTTTCTGTCTTGACAATGGGTAGGGGTATATTGAATTGCTCGAAGAATGGGGTATGCCACGACAAAATGTTCAGTAAAATACCGGTGGCCGTAAGTGATAGAGCTTTTTTATGAACCTCAGTTTGAGAAACTAAACCCAACCGGCTTGGCTTTTCAATGCAGCTGAAATAAAGAATAGAAATCGACTGATAAGTTCCATGAACACGATAATACGTAAAATGATTACCTTTGTAACTGAGGCAGTCCGTAAGGAGATAGAGGCTTTGGATCCGGACTGTCCGTGTGCCAAGGAAATGAGCAAACTTGACGATGTTGATAATACTATAGCTAAAGAGGTCGAAAAGCTCTATAATGCCGTTACTTTGATAGAAATAAACAAGACGCTTTTATTTGTCGGACGGCTGAAAAAAACCACCGTACAGGAAAGAGAGGCAATCGAAAGAGAACTTGAAAGGATAAACGAAGAGTTGGTGAGGCGAGTGGAAACCGAATCAGGCCAGTTGAGGTTACCCAAGGCTTGTCACCATCTATTTTTAGGTCTTTAATTGTGTTATTGGGGTTAACGTGAGTTTCACCAATGTTTGTCGTTATTTCGCTTGTGGCATGGGAAAATTCATTGGAGGAAGTGTTAGCGTCTTGGTCTCTTCACGAAAAGCCATGAGAGAATTGATGGGAAAACTGCGACCCCTGTCCTCGAGGAATAAAATTCGAACAATTGTCATCGAGGAGCTGGCACACTCACAGGGCACAGGGCAAAGAATCACTCTATCTGAGCTTGAAGAACGCCTGCGGCTTATGACCGATACCATAGAAGCTATTCAAAAGAGAATTTTGGAATTAAGCGGACGTGGTCTTGAGCGTGAAGCACTTGTCTCGGTAGCAATGGCTTCAGTCGAAAACGTGAGCCTGCTGAATGAAGAGGAAAGAGTAATACTGACAAACATTTTCAGGCAGAATGTTGCGATTCAGAAACCGGAACTTGTTGATAATGCTGTGTAACAGAAATCATTAAGGGTAATTTCGTCATGAATATTGTTTTCCAGGCCAATGCTTGGCAAATATTAAAATTACAGCTTCTTTTGCGAAATCGGTGAACATATGCAAGATATAATTGCTATCCACAAACAGGTCGGGCGGACATTGCGGCATCTGATAACGATCGCCGAACGGGGGAGGGAGGGAATTGTTGTGTTCGACCTTAACAGAGTCATTCAGTTCGTCAATGCGGCTTGGGCCGTGATGCATGGATACAAGACCACGGACGAACTGATTGGCAAACAGATTAGTGTATTCCATACTGAAGAGCAGATGGCAAGTGATGTAATTCCTTGCATCGAGGAGGCAGAACGGAGAAACCAATTCGCCGGCCGATTGGGCCATGTCCGAAGAGACGGAACACCATTTTTCACGGAAATGTTAATGGTCATATTCAACGACGATGCGGGCAGGGCTATGGGACTTGTTGGTTTTGCTACAGATATCACAAAGCAGGAACGTACGGAGGATGAATTAAGACAATACCGTTGCCACATGGAGGAACTCATCGAGCAGCGAACCGAGGCGTTAGAAGCTGCCAAATCAAGGCTGCAGGGCAAGATCACGGAACACGAGCAGGCCGGGCAGAAGTTCAAGCGACAGACAGCCGAGCTGTCGGCGGCAAACGAGCAACTCCGGGAGCAAATATGCGAAAGTGAGCGGGCGAAAGGTGAATTAGAGCAACATCGTGATAAGCTTGAGCAGCGCCTAAAGCGACAGAGTGACGAATTAATGACTGTAGATGCACAACTCCAGGAGGAAATCACCAGGCGTAAAAAGCAAGAGGAACATTTCAAGCAG
>CAZSOR010000045.1:9146-18367 GCA_964608395.1 uncultured Pirellulales bacterium | reverse complement strand
AACACGAGCAGGCCGGGCAGAAGCTCAAGCAACAGACAGCCGAGCTGTCGGCGGCGAACGAGCAACTCCGGGAGCAAATATGCGAAAGTGAGCGGGCAAAAGACAAATTAGAGCAACATCGTGATAATCTTGAGCAGCGCCTAAAGCAACAGAGTGACAAATTAACGACTGTAGGGGTACAACTCCAGGAGGAAATCACCAGGCGTAAAAAGCAAGAGGAACATTTCAAGCAGCGGACCGAGGCGTTAGAAGCTGCCAAATCGAGACTGCAGGGCCAGATCACGGAACACGAGCAGGCCGGGCAGAAGCTCAAGCAACAGACAGCCGAGCTGTCGGCGGCGAACGAGCAACTCCGGGAGCAAATATGCGAAAGTGAGCGGGCAAAAGACAAATTAGAGCAACATCGCGATAAGCTTGAGCAACGCCTAAAGCAACAGAGTGACGAATTAATGACTGTAGAGGCACAGCTCCAAGACGAAATCACCAGGCGTAAAAAGCAAGAGGACTATTACAAGCAGCAGACCAACGCAATAAAAGATGCCGGTGAGCGATTGCGAACTCGAATTAATGAACTGAGCGTCCATGGTCCTATTGGTGAATCAGATATATTGAAGGTGACGGATTCGGTTAAAGCGGCCGCATCCCTTGATTATGATGAAAAAGCCGTATTGGAAAATATTTTTCAGCAGAATCTTGTACTACAAAAGCCGAAGCTTGATAGTGCTGCCAGGGAAGACTTATAATTCATTGTGCAGTATTAGCAATGTTACAAAGAAAGGATGAAAAGGATGACTAAAAAAAACGTAAAAAGAAAGGTTGGACAAAAGGCCAAAAAGCAAGTCCGTAAAGAACGTTCAATCACCCAAAGTTCTTTTGGTCTTCCATCAGCAGACGGAGCTCTTTTTGTAGGTATCGACTTGGGCACTTCACGGGCATCGATAGCCGCCAGTAACGGAATCCGCGAGGTAGTTCCGACCTATGTTGGATATCCAAAAGATAACATCTCTGAGGAGTTATTGGGCAACGAGCCACTATTCGGGGAATTGGCGATCAAACACCGTCTCTCTGTAGAACTGATCCGACCATTGGCTCATGGGGTAATACAAAGCGGCAATGGAAAAGACGTGAACAAGAATCTCGTGGCTGTGCAACAGTTGGTGCGTCACCTTTTGGAGCGTACCCGGCCAAAGCCTGGCCAGCCGGTCTATGGTGTAATAGGCGCACCGGCTCGTGCCAGTATTGCCAGCAAGCGTATACTTATTAATGCGGCTCAAGGGATACTCAATGCGGTTATGATCGTCTCGGAACCTTTTGCTGTGGCTTATGGGCTGGATATTCTTGACCGGGCTCTGATCATTGATATTGGTGCAGGGACAGTCGATTTATGCCGCCTACATGGGACGCTTCCTGAAGAACAAGACCAGATTACTTTGGACGAGGCCGGCGATTTTGTGGACGAAAAGCTCTCAAGTCTGATTCACAAAAAATACCCCAAGGCACAATTCAATGTCAATATGGTTAGAAGACTGAAAGAACAGTACGGTTTTGTTTCAAACCACGCCGACCGGGTGTCATCGCGTTTTCCCGTGGAAGGCCGGCCAAAAGACTTCGACATCACCAACGAGTTACGGACGGCTTGCAGAGTTGTTGTGCCTGGTATAGTTGGTTCAATTGCGAAACTGATCGCTACTTATGACCCGGAGTTTCAAGAAACCATTCGTTCCAACGTAATACTGGCCGGCGGTGGAAGCCAAATGTTTGGTTTGACAACGCTTATTACTCAAGGTATGGAAGAACTTGGCGGAGGCACGATAACTTGTGTGGAAGAGCCTGTCTTTGCCGGGGCCAGCGGAGCATTGAAAATGGCCCAGCGAATGCCCAAGCATTTCTGGCAAGTACTGGGGTAGATAATTAACGAGGTTGTTATAGCAGATAAGAGAGCAGGAATTGAGAAAGGAGTGTAAACAATAGGAGAAGGATTATGTATTGGTGGCAGTGTCGTTGTGGCGGATATTTTTGTAGGTTTTGTCGCATGTAGAATTGCAAAGAAGAACCCAAATCTGTTGAAAAACGCCAGGAAAAAGGTTTCTAATATCGGGGAAAAAACGTCAGCAATAGCGGCCGAAGCAAAGCAGGCATTCGTTGAAGGATTCGAAATCGCAAAGACCAACGTTGCTACGGCATAAAACATCCGTCACTGCCTGTTGCACCTCGAAAAATAACCAGCGGCAGTGACATGGCAGAACCAAGGGGATGATCTTATACCTCCTCACCGGAGCAGAGATTGCCTCGTGGGTGGGCTAAAGCTCCTGCAAAGTAGGCTTTTTTCCAAAAAGTATTAAGTTATGCATAGTAAAGATAAATGTATCAAATGCGCATTTCGGCTCTCGTGGATCGGTATATGGGATAGCGCTTTCTTAGCACTTTTCAAAGGTGTTATTGGAATACTTACAGGAAGCCGGGCCTTAACAGCCAGTGCCCTTTATTCACTCCATGACGTGGTTTCCGGCGTTGACGTGCTCATCGGCTTGAAAATAGCAAAAAGACCTGCCAATAAAAAGCACCCGTATGGCTACGGCAATGCTGAATATATTGTCTGTGTTTTCACGAGTATCCTTATTCTGGGAGCAACGGTTTTCCTGCTGGGTGATTGTATCAGGATCATCTTTATGGACGAACACGCCCCTCCGCATTGGGCGGCTTTGGCAGCAGCGGTTATTTCTGTTGCCGCTAACAAGATAATCTACCGGTTCAACATCTGTGCATATAAACACATGAACAGCCCCGCCATTTTAGCCCATGCCAAACATCATCGTGTTGATGTGGTTTCTTCACTTGCAGTGGTTGTGGCTGTCGTTGGAGGTGCACTTGGATTGACTAAAACTCAATTGCTTCGTAGCATACACGTATGCCTGAACTGGCACTCTTCAGGTAATTTCGTTATAGCCACCAATTAGGCTTTAGTGGACGAAGGCTGCGACCGTTTTCGTGAGGATTTAGTCTTTGCCTTAAAACGGTTCGCAATTTGGTTCATATTACCTGCATCATCTGGTTTAAGATACTTCTGGCAGACACGCCCGCTGGTTTGAGTCGCCTCACTACGTATGTCATGCACGGCATTCTTGAATGCATCGAGTTCATTCTTGGCCGCATCATAGTTAATATTCACCATCTCAATTTCGTTCTCAAGGCGTGCAGTGGTCTCCGTCAGTTTTCGATTGGCGTCCTGTTGGTCTTCAAGCAGAATACTCAGATCGGCTGTTCGACTGTTGCCACAAGCAACTTTCTCTCGAAGCTGCTCCACTTCCTCTCGAAGCTGTTCCACTTCCTCTTGTAGAATTCGCGCGTTTTGTTGGGTTTCAACCAGTTCCTTTTCAAGGGTATCCTTCGATGCCTCCGAGGCTTCCAGACGCCTTGCCATCTGTACCTCTGACTGAGCACGAGCATCAAACTCATCGGACAACCTCTTCTGAAGTGTATCAAGTTGAGCTTGCAAAATCTCTTTTAGCCTGAATGCTGTCTCAACTTGTCCTTCAAGACCCTTGACAACGGAGATGATACTGGCTCTCTCTTCAGAAACATCGGCAAAGTCATTGTTTTTTTTCTTCCTTGCAACCGGCTTCTTTTTTTTCTTTACATTTGTCTTTTGTTTCCGACTTGTTGCCATTAGATAACCTCCTTAAGTGAGAGTCCCAATTAGCGACACTCTCCATCAACGATCGTAAGCCAAGGCCAAAAAGCACGCCTTTTACGCTCCTTCCTTAATCGGCAATATTCTTACTCCACTTAAGACGATACTCCTGCCAACATATTATTTTTGAGGTAAAAATACAATTTCAGATGTGTTTAACGCCAAGATGGTTGTATATTATCGGCCCACATTCTAATTTTTATCACTATGATGAGAAAAAAAGTAGAGAAAGACAGACAAGTTGAAATACTCAATTGCTTTGTAGCATGTACATATGCCTGAACCGGCATTCTTTACTTAATCGTTATAATTACCAATCAGGCCTTAGCAGAGGCTGGTTTAAAGTATCTCTGGCGGACGCGTCCGCTGGTTTGAGTTGCCTCGCTACGTATATCGCGCAGGGCATTCTTGGATGCATCGAGTTCATTCTTGGTGGCCTTATAGTTGATATTCACCATCTTAATTTCGTTTTCAAGGCGTGTATTGGTCTCCATCAGTTCTCGATTGGTGATCTGCTGGTCTTCGAGCTGAATACGCAAATCGGCTATTAGATTGTCGGCACAAGTAACTTTCTCTTGCAGAGTTAGCGCGTTTTGATGGGTTTCAGCCAGTTCCTTTTCAAAGGCCTCCTTCGATGCCTCCGAGGCTTCCAGACGCTTCGTCAGGTCATGCACATGCTCGCGCGAGCCCCGATGGGCCTCGGTTATTTCCTCAAGTTCCCCCCGCAGATGATTAGTACCAACAATTCTGTCTTTGAGACTCATCACACTGGCCTCGAGAGTTATTTTCTCGCTTTCGAGTTCCTTAACATTCGTTTCGGTAGAAGCCATCTTCTCAGCAAGCGAATCCCGCTCGGCAGTAGCTTGCTCAAGTTGTAGCTGAATGCTGGCGAGCTGGTTGGAAAACTTGTTCCGTTCTTCTTCGACAAAGAAGATGTCTTCGCGTAATTGCTCGGCCAGAGCAGCACTCACTTCGAGTGATTTGACCTGTACCTCCAACTGAGCACGAGCATCCAACTCTTCTGCAAGTCTATTCTGAGTTGTCTCAAGTTCAGCTTCCAGAACCTCTTTTAGCTTAAATGCTGTCTCGACTTGTCCTTCAAGACCCTTGACAATGGAGATGATACTGGTTCTCTCTTCAGAAACATCAGTAAAGCCCTCTATGGTGCTGTTTACCGCAACTGCGTTGGGTGCTGCCTGGTCAGTGGTCGATTCTAATAGAGGCTTATCGGTTCTTTTCTTTCTTGTGATCGCCTTCTTTTTTTTCTTTACACTTGTCTTTTGTTTCTGACTTTTTAGCATCGGATGACTTCCTTAATTTATTGTCAGCGAGTGTCTTAATTGGCAGCGCTCTCCATCACGGACTATAAGTCAAGACCGAAAAGCACGCCTTCTACAACCCTTGATCCTAATCTTTTCGGGAATGGTTTAGGACCCACAAAACCATTCCCGCAACATTTAATCGAAAATATGGGCCGACGCAGATTATTGCATAGCCTAATCATCCTAAAAGCTCATCCTTACCAAGCCAACCGATGCAGGTGGCAGCCCTTCGGCGTACTTCCTCGTCCTCATCGGAAAGCATACCTTTCAGTGCCGGGGCACTTCCTGTCCCGGCTAAATGGTATAAACCCCACACAACAGCCAGCCGGACCGAACTTGCCTCGTCCGTCAAGGCGCGTTCAATAGCAGGTAGTGCTTTGGTCATATCTAATGCTACCAAGGCCTTGATACATTCTTGTCGCACCTGTGCCGATGACTCACAAGCCATCTGGGCAGCAAGAGCTTTGACTGACAACTCATGGCGAATTCCAGCCATTGTTTTGACGGCATCTATTCGCACGGTGGCGTCCTGACGGGCAATATCAGAAAGAGCGCTTGAAAAAATTATTTTGTCAGTCGCATTAGAAAAAATAGCTGCTTGTACATCCTCATCCGTCACCGCGACAGGGGCCGATATCTCCTCCTCAACTGCCTTCTGAGATGGTTGTTCTTCGGTTTTTACATTTAGTTCCTCAACTGATTGAGCAACGGTTGGTTCTATCGCAGATTTGACATCTTCTTCAGTCGATACCACCCTAACTTTTTCCTCAGTTTGATGGGAGAGCTCAATCTCTTCTATCCCCATAGTATTGAGGTCGGATGATGGCTGAGACATTGTGTCTTCCTCCTCTTTGCGAGGCTTTTCTAACTGATACCGGGCTGCAGCAAGGTCGGATTCCAATGCAGCTACCCGCGTCTTCACCTCATTTTCCCTGGCCGCTGCCTCGCTATCATCACTTTTCGCCTGCTCCAGATCAGAGAGTAACGATTTCTTCTCTGCTTTTAGCTCATCCAACTGCGAAGCCAGTTTAGACTGTGTCTTCTTAGCATTACTCCAGGTTTTTTTCAACTCATGCTGGGCTGCGGCCAGATCCGATTCCAGCGCTGCAATTAGAGCCTTGGCTGCCTTTTTACGCCCCGTTTCCTGCTCGTCCTTTGATTCGAGGGCAGATGCTTGGGATGTGGTCCCGCTCTTTTTATCTCTTGTTGGCGCAAGAACCTTTAAAGGCCGCTTAAGCCAATCCTTCGTCGTTGTCACAGTCTTAATGCCATAGTCAGCAAGTTTCTTGCTAATGACTACTGATGTTCCAGCAACAACACCTACCTGCTTGGATACTGTACAAACTATTCCTGAAGACTCTTTATCATAATTGTCGCTCATTATTGTCTTCCACTCCTTTTAAACGACCTTGAGAATTTGTAGCTTGATGTCCATATCAACCGCCTTTTTCAGACTCGCATAAACTGTTCCATATAATCAGTTTATTATTTGTCATTCTACATACCCACAGAGCGTAGTACACTCAGAACCTCAAAGCACAGAAGTAGTTGAAACAACGGCTTTTTCAGATTTATTACTATACTCAATAATCTGCACCGAAAGTTTTACGTCCTGGCTACTCCTGTTTTTCTCTATGCCTGCTTTAGGTACTACTGGACTTCTCACTATCCATCTCGGGCTCAGCAATTGGTAGCTGTCGTTAAGATTCCTGTTTTTCCAATCGGCACGTCCGCTTCTGTACCTATTTCAGATATCAGACTATCCTGGGAACGGCTCGATCCTTCACTCTTTACTGTCATCTTTGTTTTGCGGCGTGTCGTTTTTCTTAGGTGTTGCGCCTTTCTTCTTTTTAGCTGGAGATTGATTTCTTTTCGGATGCCTTGCTCTTAGCGGTTGAGCCTGTTCCTTTTCGTTTTACCACTTTTTTCTTTTTCCTTTTCTTTTTCTTTTTTGTTTTGGGTACTTTTGCCTCTGTCTTGCGAACCGCTTTTTTCTTTCTTTGGCTCCGAGCCTGCATAGTTTTTTTCTTAGGCTTGTCCGACGGATCCTTGCTCGGTGGCGTTACCGAGCCAATGATTCGCTTACCAGCAACCACTGCGGTTCCGACCAAAACACCAGCAAATTTGGATATTGACCCAACAACGTTTGAAGGTTCGTCATTCTGTGGAGTAGCCATATTCCAATCTCCTTCATCCAGGCTTTATTCGTATTCTGCGCCTTCCCTTATTGTTCGGTTCCGGGGGTGTTGCGCAGTATTCAATAATGTCAGACACTTGGTTCCGCGGCCTGCTGGGACTGCATGGCATTGGCATATCCCTTTTTGAAAGCTTCCTTTACTCCTGATGTTATCTCACAGGTCTTGGCATATACATTATTCATATAATTCGGGTACTTTTTGCGAATAACTTCTGCACTAACAGCACCGACAAATATTCCACCTATCAGGATTCCCAGGCTCTTAACCATAACATTTCCTTCCCTTTTTCTTTCTGGCAAAACAAATTTGTTCTTTACTCTTCCTTTGTTTTTTCATCATTGGATTCTGATGACCACACTGAATCCACAAAGCGCCTCGCGGCATCTTCGACTTTCTCAACAATGTCAGGCCTCTTTATGTGGAGAAACTCGGTTCCCGTCGCTCCGAGGACCACACCCAATAATGCCAATTCGACTAATCCCATTTTCGGTTTATCTCCTAATTTGACATCCATCGATTGTTGTGAATTATCACCATAAAAAAAACCGGCCTGCCATCCCTTTGGATAACCAGCCTGGTTGGATCTTCTTGGGCTGCTTTTATTGGACTCAGGGAAACTTTAACAAACTTCTGCAGTCCATTGCTGGTATTACATCCATGTCCGATATTTGAGGCCCTCACTTCTATTTGCGATAAATCGCAAGACAGGAAATCTCATACATCAATGAATAGCGCAGTATTACTTACTGAGTTACTAATTCTGCAAAAACACTTTTACGATATTATATGGGTCTCCAACTGCTTCGCCAATTTTATTTTCTTAAAACACGTTTTGCATTACTTTATTTTCTACAAAGAACTTAACTGCTATATCAAGTTTCCACCTTCACCTTGGATTCTACGTAGCTCCGCGGCGTATGTCAAATAGAATTACGCTATTCCCAAAAATTGTTTTCCCATAAATCAGACATACTCTATTGTTCACAAGACGCTTTCAACAGCCTTTTGTTACTAATGTACTATAGGTATTATCGGGAGAAAAGGGCTATTTTCATGAAAAAAACGCAACTTATACACCTTGATGATTGGGATTGTATTATGAAACAGGCTGAAAACGGGTGCTTTGGCAAGGGAAAACTGGACAATGTAATCCTTTCACTCTGTCCCCATTACGGGATTTCCTTGCTAATACGAGTTATTCTGCCCCTGTGCCCCGCATCGGTACTCCCGCTCTTGTGGGTCATCCATTTGAGTCGCTCCCTTAACATCGGAGCGACAGGTTCCCTCGTTCCACACAGAAGCCTGAATTAGGTTCACGCTACCTTCATGACGGACTTTACCCAAGCAGTAAGCAGATTACTCTCGAATTTGTCCCATATTAAGGGCTACCGCCCGGTTTTGACGTCAGTGGTAAACACACCTGAAACTGTTGGTTTCCTCAAGAATCTGTAGCCGGCGATATTGTCTTAAGCAGAGTTAATATATTGCCGAATAAATAAAAGCTATAATATTGTCAAAATAATGAACGAATTACAAAACAAGATGAAAGAAAAAAGCCGTTACCGACCTTCAAAAACAGTTGAGGCACTTTTCACAACTGCGGTTGTCAAGATTAAGGCTGATGCCGACAAGGCAATTGCTAAGCAGAAGGCCATGTCGGAAACAGAGGTTGTCTCGGTAAAAGCGGGGGTAGAGGCTAATACCAAAGAACCCATACTTGAGCAAAAAGTAGAGCCGGAAACCGAATCTTTCGATCAGGCAGACGCCAATGAGACGAAGTCGGAGGCCGAAGCAGTCTCCCAAAAAGAAAACGAAGAAACGCTTGAGAGCGAAGCTGAGCAGGAGGTTGAGGCCGAGGGATCTGAACAAAAACCAGAGGGTGAGCAACCAAAGGATGAAGAAGAAATCGAAGGTAACACGGTAGAAGACCACATTCAGGACGAGGAGAAGCTTCAGGAGGCCGAAGCAGTCTCCCAAAAAGAAAACGAAGAAACGCTTGAGAGCGAAGCT
>CAZSOR010000045.1:0-9046 GCA_964608395.1 uncultured Pirellulales bacterium | reverse complement strand
GAGAGCGAAGCTGAGCAGGAGGTTGAGGCCGAGGGATCTGAACAAAAACCAGAGGATGAGCAACCAAAGGATGAAGAAGAAATCGAAGGTAAAACGGTAGAAGACCACATTCAGGACGAGGAGAAGCTTCAGGAGACCGAAGCGATTTCCCAAAAAGAAACCGAAGAGACGCATGAGGGCGAAGCTGAGCGAGAGGCTGAGGTCGAAGGATCTGAACAAAAACCAGAGGGTGAGGAACCAAAGGCTGAAGAAGAAATTGAAGGTAACACGGTAGAAGAGCACATCCAGGGCGAGGAGGAGCTTCAGGAAGCCGAAGCAGTCTCTCAAAAAGAAACCGAAGAGACGCTTGAGAGCGAAGCTGAGCAGGGCGCTGAAGCCGCTGAGCAAAAAGCAGAGGATGCTAAGACAGCCTTTGAAGATGTAGCTGAAGAAATAAAAGTAGAGATAAAGGCTGAAAGCCAAGAAGCAACCGCGGGCGAAGTTTCCAAGAGCATTCGACAAATGGCTCAGTCGCAGTCAAATCAGCCGAGAGAGCAGTCGCTGGCAGGTTTCGGTTTATGTGCAAAAGACGTTATGCTAAAAGAGTTTGTGTGGGGAAGTCCTGACTATAGCGTCCAACAGGCTATTAGAAAAATGCAGCAGTCTGATAGCGGCTATTTGATGGTGGGCATAGATGGTGTGTTGGTAGGTATTGTGTCGAATTCCAATATAACAGGGGCACTCAGTCCCTACCTTCGTCCGGTATTTGCGAAGTGGCGGCGGCCGCTGGATGATGCAACGCTTCAAATCAGGATCAAGTGGATAATGAGCAGGCCAGTGCATATCGTAAAACCGAAGACACCTCTTGCGAACGTAATGGAGAATATGTGCCGATATGGCGTGCTGTGTTTACCTGTGGTAGATCAACAAGGCAAAGTTCAGGGTTTAGTAACAGATACCGATATCTTCAAAGTATTACTGGAGCTAAAAAGCAGTCCAGGCATCTCGGCATCAGGTAATGAACACAAGGAACAATCCGCATCTGACCATTTTTCAGACCACAGGGAGATTGAGTCCACACCAACGATGGAACCCGATCTGGTCGCTCCCGTATGATTGCGGAAACTTAAGCCAATCTTGAATGACAAGGTATACTTAATCTGTCGTTCTCGACTTTTTTTCTCATCATAGCGATAACATCAGAATATTGACCGATAACATACAGCCTTCCTGGCAGTAAATATATCTGAAATTTTATCTTTCCTTAAAAAATATGGTGGTGGGAGTGTTGTCTTAAGTAGAGTAAGAATATTGCCGAATGTAGGGATATTGTCGAATAGGTGATATCCTGACTGTTTCTTGAAGTAGGCTCATTCGATAAATTGTTGACAATGATTGATGCTGCCTCCATTAGTGTTGGAGCAAGCGAATAATGAATGCTTCTGAAATTATAGATGATAGATTTAGAGTACTGGATCATGTGCCTGTGGGCGTATATGTGATAGATAAAGACTATATAGTCCGGTTCTGGAACAACTGCATGGAAGACTGGACTGGAATTCATAAAGACTATATCAAAGGCGATGATCTTGGCAATAATTTCCCTTCCTTTAATGAATCCAGGTACCGCAGTCGAATTGAAAGCGTATTCAATGGTGGCCCACCGATTATTCTTTCAGCTCGGCTGCACAAGGATATTTTTCCTTCGCCTCTACCGAACGGTGAATTAAGAATCCTCAACACTACTGTTACTGCTGTACCGGCGTCTGACGGAAATAGCTACGATGCTCTCTTTATTGCAGAGGACATCACCGAACGTAAACGGTCGGAAGAAGCTTCAATCCGGGCCAAGAAAGAGGTTGAAGAGGCCAACCGTAAACTTGAACAAGCTGTTGAGTATGCATATATGCTGACCAGGGAAGCAAAGGTTGCTAATAGTGCCAAAAGCGAATTTCTGGCTAATATGAGCCATGAAATCCGAACACCAATGATCGGTATTGTGGGCATGCTGACACTGGCCCTTAATAAGGTACAAAATGCGAAATGGCGATAAACTTACATCACTCATAAAGCAGGCGTCTTCAGCAATAAAAACACTACGCCCGACAGATGAATCGGAGATTAAGAGCTTGCAGGTAATCCTCGACGAAATCAACCACGCTGTCGCCAAGATGAGTAGTGGTCCTGTTAAGTTACCCGAACAGGCCAAGGATGCAAGTTCTGAGGCAACTGAAGCAACGGCGAAAGTACCCCAGCAGGAGGACGAAGATTCCGTTCGGTCGATAGAGGCAGTATCGCAGGCGGTCCGCAGTTTTCAAAACTTGACTGACCAAATTACTCAGACCGGTGCCGGTGCTGATTCGGAGTCTGCAGATACAGGTTCGTTACCAACTGTCGAACCCGGACCGGAGGAAGCTGCCGTTATTGACAAATACAAGCAAACACAGGACCAACTGAGGGAAAGTGAAGAAAAGTACCGAACGATTTTTGAAAACTCCGCTATTGCTATCATGGTGGCCGATGAACAGGAACGACTCGTTTCCTGGAATAAGTTTACGGAAAAACTACTTGGTATGAACGCCGAAGATTTACATCTCAAGCCTGTGAAATCACTTTATCCCGACGGAGAATGGGTAAAAATAAGATCACGTAACATCAGACAAAAAAGCTTCGAAGCTCATCTGGAAAGCAGAATGATTGCAAAAGATAACCAGATGATTGATGTTGACATTTCACTTAGTGTGTTGAGAAATTTAGAAGGAAAAGTAATAAGTTCGATAGCAATCATTAAAGATATCAGCAAACGCAAAGAGTCGGAGCGAGACTCGATTCTCGCTAAAAAAGAACTCGAAGAGGCAAACCGCAGACTCGAACAAGCTGTTGAGCATGCAAATATGCTGACAAGGAAAGCAAAGGTCGCCAATAATGCCAAGAGTGAATTTCTCGCTAATATGAGCCATGAAATCCGAACGCCAATGAACGGCATTGTCGGCATGTTGACTCTGGCGCTTAATAAAGAGCGTGATGAAAAGATCCGTGAGTTTCTGACTATCGCCAAAACATGCGCCAATAACCTGCTAAACTTGATAAATGATATTCTGGATATATCAAAGGTCGAAGCTGGTAAGCTTAATGTTGAGATTATTGACTCCAGTGTAAGTGAGATGCTTAGCACTATTAATTCGAGTATGCGTCCGATGGCCACTGAAAAAGGGATTAGCTTCGATATTGTTTTGAAGACGGATGTCCCGGAAAATATAAAGACCGATCCTGCAAGACTTAATCAGTGTCTGGTAAATCTGATTGGCAACTCTATCAAGTTTACTCAAACCGGGGGTGTAACGGTTGAACTTTCTTTGGAGAAAATGGGGGATAAACCGTTTATTCGTTTCGATGTTGTTGATACCGGCATAGGTGTTCCGATTGATAAACAACAAACTATCTTTGACAAGTTTACACAGGCTGATGGCAGTACAACACGTAAACATGGTGGTACCGGCCTGGGGCTTGCTATCACAAAGCAGTTGGCTGAACTTCTCGGTGGAGACATTACGCTATTCAGCGAACCAGGCAAAGGTTCGACATTCTCACTAATTATTTCGGCTAACATTGATACCGCATCGGCCACCATGATAAGTAATGACAAGTGGAGAAAAAAAGACACAAAAGATGAACCATCCGATGAAATCAACAAAACTATCGGTAAAATCTTGATCGTCGAAGATGATTATGCCAATCAACAGGTTATTCTTGGCATATTGGAAGAAACCAACTTCCAGGCAGAAATCGCCAACGATGGTATTGAAGCTGTGAATAAGGTAACAAGCGGTTCTTACTATTTGATATTTATGGATATGCAGATGCCGAATATGAACGGTTACGATGCGACGAAGCTCATTCGTAAGAAAGGTTATACACTGCCGATTATAGCCCTGACTGCTTACGCCATGAAAGGTGATGAGGAAAAGTGCCTAAATGCCGGATGTGACGCATATCTGTCTAAGCCTGTTGATGCCGAAAAGCTGTTTAAAATACTCGGTGAGTTTCTGTCATTCGAGTCAGATTTTATGCTCGATGAAATTAACGCTACCGAGAAAAAAGTTGACGAGCTAAGCAAACAGTTCTGCAATACGAACAAAGCAACCGTAAAAAGTATTAATAGCGAGGAATAAATGGAAGTTGCCCGGGAAAGTATGAGCGTACCTGAATCGAAAGGCAAGTCTAAACTAAAAATCCTGATTGTGGAAGACGATTTTGCCTCTTTCAAATTATTGGAAGAATATCTGTGCGAATACGGCGATTGTTCCGTGGCTGTTAATGGGGCCAAAACTGTTGAAGCATTTAAGGAGGCTTTAGATGAGGATCAGCCTTATGATTTGATATGCCTTGACATCATGCTACCGGAAATGAATGGTCACCTTGCACTTGAAGAGATTTGCAAAATAGAGCGGGAATATGGAATAAGCGACTCTGACGGCGTCAAGGTAATCATGACAACCGCTATAGACGACTCTGAGGATATTATTAAAGCATTTAAGGAGGGATGTAAAGCTTATATTGTCAAACCAATTACCAATGAAAAGCTTTTTGCAGAAATTCGAAAGCTTGGTCTTACTAAGTGAATAGAACAAATTGAAATATAGTATAGGAGAAATAAAATGGAAATTGCAGAAGAAAAAGCAAGCGAATCAAAATCGCAAGAGCAGTCGAAGCTCAAAATGCTCATTGTGGAGGATGATTTCCCCTCATGCGAAGTATTAAAGGAGTATTTGTCTGAATACGGCGATTGCACTACTACTGCTAATGGGGCCGAGGGCGTTGAAGCAGTTCGGAATGCATTGGATGCAGGTACGCCCTATGATCTTGTATGTCTCGACATCATGATGCCGGAGATGGATGGACATGAGGCTCTGAGAACTATTCGACAGATAGAACAAGATCGTGGCATACTTGACTCCAGCGGTGTAAGGGTAATTATGACAACCGCAAAGGACCGTTCCAGGGATATGATAAAAGCCTTCGATGAGGGCTGTGCGTCCTATATTGTTAAACCTATTGACCAGGGAAAACTTGTTGCAGAGATGCAAAAGCTTGACCTTATCTAAGGAACCCAGAAACACAAAAGAATACATTTTGGGAACTATAATATTTGAAAGGAGAATACTAATGGCTACGGAAACAACAGAACAAAAAAGCCCGAATACGGATGAATTCACCAAAAACGAGCAAGTTGAGGAAAAGATTGATCAGCATACTGACGAGTCAACAGTAGCAAATGAGCAGACCCGGCAGGAAGGTGCCGAAGGCGATATGACTGGAAAGGATGGTTTGCAGGAATATCGTGAACAACTTAAGCAACGTCTTGATGAAGAGCTGACTAATCTGGAGACCACACAAGGCAAAGTCGTTGACCGACTCCAGGCCGATAACGAGGTTGACAATATCGCCGATAGTGACTTTAGCATACTAAGTATTGCGGATGTTTCACAGGAAAGAGCTGACATCCTGTCAATTGTCAGGAGTCTCGAAAGACAAGCTGATACATCGGTTAAACTAAAAGATGTCCTTGAAACTGATATCGAGGCAGTGCAGAAAAAACTTTCTATAGAAACGGCCGCCCGTGCTGAACTGGAAGCAAAAGTCGAATCATTCGAAACAAGCTCTGGTTCAACCGCACAGTTACGCAAAGAAAACGCCTCTCTCACTGAAGAACGCGATAGGTTAGCTCACCTGCTTACAGAAATTCGGCCACAGCTTGAGTCAATCACTGAAGGACGTGATTCACTTGCCGAAGAGACGGCCTTTGCCCAAAAACGAGCACGGGAACTGGCTAGCAGGAAGGCCAACCTTGAAACCCAGGTCAAACGCCTTCAGGAAAAAGTTGCGGATACCGATCGTCTGCGCGCCGAAGTGACTAAGGTAACAGATGAACGCCAGGTTCTGGCTGAACAGGTGCGACGTCTTATGGATCGTTTGGAAGAGGCCAATAAGGTCAGAGATACACTTGAGGTAGATTTGGCTGCGTCTCATAAAGCCGTATGCGACCTGCGAAATGAAATGGAAAGCCTTCAGGATAAAGTCACTGGAGATGGCAGCCAGGTGTCTGACCTGCGTAATAAACTTATTGCTCAGAGCACTGAACTGGCGGCAGCTAATGAGAAAATTCAGCAGGAAGTTGCCGCTCGCAGACAAACCGAAGAGATGCTAAGGGAAATAAAGTCGCGATTGCTAAAACTATCCGAAAACAAGACCATCGCGGCGGCACTCGGTTTATCTCGTGGATAATAGCCTCAACGTTGCTGATCAGGCACAACGCAACCGTGGTGGATATCTGCCGCAAACTGCCTGTGGCAACAAAGGCTCTTATGAAAGGACAGTGTTCTAATGGCCATAACAGAAACAACGCTGGACATATCAAGCGAAACAAACGACTTGTCTGATCAACAGGTTGATAGTGTTGCCGAGGATAACCGAAGCAAAGGTAATGTTTCTGCGGCGGCTTCTCAGGACGCAGCTGACATCCTGTCCATTCTCGATGGCCTGGGAGCACAGAAGCCGGCTACAGACCAGTTGCCAAAAGACACCCCTCTTACTGCCGAAGAACAGGACAAACTTGCCGACTTGCTTGGAGATACCAAACCGAAAATTAAAGCAGAACCTAATGAGCAGGCCCAAATTTCAGAGCAGCTTTCTGCATCTGAGTTCGAGAATAAGGAAATCCAAGACACAAAAACAGCCATTGAGACTCCGCTAAGCGATGCAGAGAAAAATGCCAAACAGACCGAGCCTCTTCAAACAGAATCAACTGTAATGACAGAGGGCTATGGGAATAAGGATAAATTAACATCTGTTCTCGATGCAATTCAGAATGAGACGTCTGATCAATCAAAAGCTCCTGTACCATCAGAGATTAAAGACAATTCACTACGAGAACAATCTTCTGCATCAGAACATACAGAACATATCGAGGCCAACTTTTCTAAACAAGAGCAAGCCAAACTCAATGATTTACTTACCAAGGCACAATCACAGATTGAAGCAGTAACTGTTGAGCGCGATACACTCAGCAAGGAATTGGTTTTTACCAGAGCCCTTGTTGAAGAACTCGATAATGACCAGCCTGATAATGAAGCTGAGAAGCCGAATCAGACAAAAAAGAACCGGGATATAGAGCAGTTACGTTTAGAACTCACTGAGATGACCAAATGGCATAAGACCCTGACTGTGCAGGCACAAAAACTGTTGAAACTTGTAGAAAACTCTCATGCGGAAAGTGAAACTCTTGAGGTGGACCTAACTCAAGCCCACGAAACTATATGTAATCTGAACAAGAAAGTGCAGACGCTGCAAGAGAAAGTTGAAGATTATGATTATATGAAAACCGATCTGTATAATCAGCTTGTAGATCAAACTACCATGCTGACGACAACCCACGAAAAGCTCCAACATGAAGTTTCTCAGCGAAGAAAGGCTGAGCAAATGCTGAAAAACATAAAATCACGCTTTGCACGATTAACACGAACCAAGTCCACTGCCATCGGCTCAAACTGCTGTTAGTTATTGCTTTGGTTAGTAACATCACAGGCGACAATTATTTGGGCATCGCTGTCTACTGCAGCCTGAGCATTACCGCACTGATCCCAACCTTTATTTGCCTTCATAATGGAACATTCCCGGACATCCTGGAGAAGCTGCAATCATTTGTTTTTTTGGTTATGTCAGGTGTAAGCCCATTGGCTTTATGGATTGGGATAGGGTACAACGAGTGCACGTTGCGCTTCAGTTGACCGCTGTCATTCAGGCTAAAGGTTACCGTCTTCCGTTGAGCCTGTTTCGTTTTCCAGTCCCATGCAAAGCAGCAATATTTGTATTTCTTGTCACTACCACAAGGACATAGAGAATTTTTTGGAACTGATTTCCCCATTTTAATTATGTACAACGCGTATCAACTTTGCACCTTTGATGCTACTTTGGTTCTTCGTTGGTCTACCATCAATCTCATAAGTCTTTAATTTGCAATCATTAATCGTTTAGTAACAAACACTTACAAAGGGACGATTCGGCTTATGAATCCCATGCTCTAACCAACTGAGCTACGCTGCCGAAAGCTCTATAGAGAGACGCCTTTCACTGCCGGAGGTATTTTCATTTTCCAAACGAAAACACGTTAGACCAAATTTTGTATTACTTTACATCGCCATAGAAAATGTTGCAAGAAAATTAGGTGTATTTTGCAGCATTTTTGCGGCCGTTCGGTGAAAAATAGGCTTCGGCGTCGAATTTGTAGGCGCAGAATACTCAAGAAGAACTGAGGCCGGATAAGAGATTCAGCCTCAGGCATACATGAGAAGCCTGGCTTGGTGTCATCGCACGAATTGACAGTTTACGGAGCCGGGAAAAGCACATCTGGCTGTGGGCTGGGCGGGAAAGATGAATAACCCTGCCGAAGTTCCTGCTTAACTACGTTGCCAAGTCTTTGATGTTCTGCTTCCATGTCGGCTACGATCGGATCAATGCATCCCGTAAGCGAGACGGCTAAAAAGATCGCAGTGGCGACTGTCAAGACTCTTGTCCTTATCGAACTATAATGGCTTTTCATCGTTCTCCCCTTATATCCAAATCAGTGATTTCTTCTGATTTCCAACGCTTCGGCTTTCAGTGACTGTTTGCGCACTATCGAGAAATTCGCCTCCTCCGTTGAGGTCGGATATGTCTCGGCACTCAGCATTAGGCAACGAGCCTAAGCAACAGTCGGTATAGCTTGGATGCTCGTATAGTACATAGCGTCCTTCTCTTAAATAGAAGAGATTTAGGTATAGGAATCTACGCTAACCACCCCAGCAAAGCTATTATAGTTTTATTATACCCGTTTGTGCTTAAAAGTCAAGTAAAAAGTAACTCACACGCCGGGATTTGTTTCGGCGGAATACCCCGTTCAAGATATTTAACGGCTTATGAGAATCCAAGCAGTCGGTTACAAGCTCTTATTGTATAAGGAGCTGCGTCATTCTGAAAGGGTGCTCGCGTAGTATACTGTCATAAATTCAAGAGGTTCCCGGTTTTTGTC
>CAZSOR010000044.1:16765-20386 GCA_964608395.1 uncultured Pirellulales bacterium | reverse complement strand
GTTTTCGCTGCAGTTCCAAATCCTGGATACGCTTGAGTACGATATTATACGTTTCTTTAGTCGAGTCTAATCTATCCTGCAATTCCTGAATTGTCAGTTGCTTTCGGCCGACTCCTATGGTTTGAATGTCTTGTTGAGATAGTATATCGTTAAGACGTTTTTCATACTCTCGTGTTTGTTCCAGTTCACTACGTACAGTTACAAGCTGTCTGTTGCCGGCCTCGGCAGTCTCCTTAGCAACCAAATTATCAAAAGCATTGCTGGCCTCTTGTTCTCGATCATCCAGATGTTTCTTTAATATTCTTAATAGTTCGGTTTTCTGCGAAAGCACCGGATTCGTAGGGGACAATGTCTGCCCGGCAACAATGAGCTCTTGCTCTAATTGTGTAATCCTTTGCGTGAACGCCACGACGGCAGGATCTTCATTTATATAATCCTGCCTCATCTTCAGCAACTCCCCAGCCGGGATGGACTGTTCTCTGGTGCGTTCAAGTAATTGGACTCGAGCTTCGAGTCTTATTCTTTCAGCCTCAACACCTGTAAGTGTGTTTAGCAAACTCGCAACACGCTGCAGCATCATGTCCTGTCGACCTTCCAATGCAACAGACCCATATTCCTGCCCCAACTGGTAGATCGTCTGGCGGTCGTTTTCGATCCTTTCGTAAAGAATGTCACGCCTGTTTTCCAGGATAGCAAGGTTTCGGTTCTCGCCCTCGTCCGAACTGACAACTTCAATCTCCATATATGCCCGAATAAAGGAATCCACAATCTGCTTTGCTTCCCCAATATTTGTGCTTTCCATACCTATTTTTATCAGTTCATCACGACGGTCCGCACCGACTAAAATGGTCCCGTCTTCAACTATTGCCTTTTTCAATTTCATTGCCGGCTCAAGCTTAGCTTGAGGACCCAACAATTTCCGCTTCCACTTCGATACCAGATCGGTCGGTTCATTATCGAAGAAAGACAGATTTTTATCTACCAGATCGTCCGCGACTCGCTGCACTACTGTGTTGCTCCTTATCTTTTCTGCCTGAGTATTCTTAAAGCTTTCATAATTCGATATTTCTCCTCTGTCCTGTTCACCGCTCAGGATGTCCGCTAAAATGGGGGCAATCTTTATCGCTCCGGTTACACTGTATACAGGCTCGACCGTAAGCCATATTGCAGGCAGCCCTATTCCGCACACTATTAAGAATATCAGTAATACAATGTACCAGCGACGAAGTATGCCGGCTACCATATCCGACGTAGCCTCCTCACTTTGTTCAGGTGGAATTTGCATATTAACAATTTCTTGCCCAGTCATCGGATCATGATATTTATCTAATTCGTTCATTTTATTACTCCTACAATATTAACTTGTGATTCTAATCAGGTTTTGAGCTTCATTTTGCAATCTTTCACAAAACGGCCCGCCACAAATGATTCTTCACCCCCCCTGTCGTGAAATTATTATTGCTTTTTCTTTGGTTGGAAGCACCGTGAGTTTTGCCAAAAGCCAAAGCTCGCCAACTACCGCCGCAAGAGCTAATGGCATCATCGCATACCCACCAAAGTCATGGAATATATTTTCCCAATACTCACCTTCAAGAATAGTGAAAAACACCGCTGTAATTGCCAATCGAATAGTGTTACACAGCAAGGCAATAGGCAGGCTTGAAACCAGAATGACCAGCTTTTCCCACCATGTTCGTTGTACCAATAGAACAACCAGTCCGCTGATTACAAAAAAGGCAGTAATCATTCTCAAGCCGTTGCAAGCTTCAAGCACTGCAACACTAACATTACCCATATCAATAGTATGACCATCCTGCGTGACTGCATAGCCTATCACCTCAAGACAGAAGACCGCCGATGAAGTAGCCCAACGCTGCAGATTCAAGCCGACATAGTACTGGATGACGTTCGGCAGGGGCAGCATCAAGCACAGAAACAATAATATTGGAGATATCTTTCGGAAAAGCTTCCAGCCAAATAACAGTAATATCAAAGCAGCAATACTCAAGACTACGGATAGTCTTTCTGCAGAACTGTACATTAAGAAAAGCCCGAAAAGTCTGACTGCCTGGGCCCCCGCGAAAGCAAACAAACCCCAGATAGAGGGCTTGATAGGACAACCGGCGATATCACGACGCCTTGACCAAAGTATATAAACAGCCAGAAAAGGAACCAAAAGACCAGAGGAATATTCATCGCTTTGCCGCCACAATTCCCAAAGCTCAACAAGGCCGGGCCAATAAGACCAAAGAAACGCGATACAGACAAGACCTGATGCCAGGAACGCCAGAATGTTCTTCCTGTTCAACCAGGTCCAATTCGGGAATTTTTCGGAAATTTTGTCAAGCGGCTGCAATACGAGCTGCAATCTACTCGCATTATTTTTCACAACCATTGAGGCGAGATCGACCACACGTCCTAACACTCCCTCGGGTTCGAATGATATAGATTTCTCTTCCACAACGGCATTATCTCGAACCACGCCATGATAGTCGACCACACATCTCTGGATTCGACAATTTGAGCCTACTTTTGCGTCATTCCACAGCACACTATTTATTACAACGCTATCTTTATTAATAGCAGCATTTTTCCCAAGGATGGCCGGCCCGAGAACAACCGCCCCGCTTGATACTGTTGCACCGTCCATAATAACAACCGGCCCGTCAATTCTTGCTTTAGGATCAACCTTTGAATTTACTGCCAACCATACATTTTGGGAATCGGTCCTATTAAGGGGCTTCAAATCCGCATTCATTTTGGGAACATTTTCAAGGCAACTGGAAACGGTAGATAAATATTCCTGCCGATTCCGAAAATTCCCGGCATGATATGGCAACTTTGCGGCATGAACCGTTCTTCCGGCAAGGAGCATTTTAGGAATCAAGCCTTCTTTGATATCAAAAAAACCTGCCTTGGGAATATGTTCCAGGATACATGGATTACAAACATAAATTCCAGATGCCTCGCCCATATCTGTATTGTTTCGACAACATGGATTCAACATCACAGTTAAATCAGATTGACCATCACGGTGAGCCTTTATCAGTACGTCGATTTTCGGAGGACTCACTATACCGGCGGGAAATACCATGAGTAATTCTTCAGTTCCATCGCTGAGAGCCTCACGAATACATCCTGCAGTACCGACTGGTAATGTTTCATCAAAAAAACTCAACGCCAAACGATCATCAGTAAGATTCCTTTTGTCCAGTAACGAACTTACACCGCTGCCACATATCACTGCCTGTTTTATGCCCTGATCGGCCAAATGGCTGAGCAGACGTTCCAGTACAGGTTTTCCCGCTACCGGCCACAATGCCGTGGGCAAACGTGAGGCAAGCGGACACCGCCCGAAGTCACGACTTCCTACAAGTATAATAGCTTTGGCAATCTGCATTTAGATACTTTCGGCTCTGTCGACATCAAACAAACTGTTTCAACGGCGTTTTTCTAAGAATAAACGTTATCAGCGACGAAATAGACAATACTAAAAACAGCAACAAAAATGGATGCTGTAAAGCTATACCAAAATGATATAAAGGAACCAATACCAAGGGATGAACAAGATAAATGCCGTATGATAACAATGCCAAATTCGCCGAAACCGAATCCAACTTG
>CAZSOR010000044.1:11367-16665 GCA_964608395.1 uncultured Pirellulales bacterium | reverse complement strand
AAAACATATCAAATAAACATCTAAGAGCGGCCCGCCATTTCAGCAAGGATTATCAGTAACTGCTCTGCCACCTTTTTCCTGCCCCGGCTATTCAGGTGTCCACCATCTTCGGTGTATTCAGGCGCCATGACATAAACTTTCTCCGCTCCTTTTACAGCGTGACACCTAAAACCGTCCGTATTGACAGATTCTATAAGGGCAAGGTCGAAGAAAAGCCCGGTTTTTGAATAAGCATCATTCAGCAAATCGTTATAACGCCGGCGCATCATGTTATCTTCCAAAAAGCCCGGCCTGCCAATTAACAGCTTAACTGACTGTTTCAGATTTCTCTTGGCCCCTTTTGGCACCGAACGTATAGGAACAGTGATGTGCAGAAACTTTGTATCGGGATATCGGTCTTTCAGTTCTTCCAGCGCTGCGCTATAACCATCGAAGATTTCCTGCGGATCCGAATCCATCATAATATCAACATAGCAGAACTTGAAAAACGCCATATCGACCTTGCTCCCGACGCCGGCATCCATTATTTCCCCAAAGCGTTTGATCTTCGAGAAAGGGTCCGTGTTCATACCTACCTGGGAATGAGCAAAAACAGGTTGGTCAAAAGCCGCAGGCTCGCATGCCTCAATGATGTTGAGTTTTATATAGTCTCGCTCGTTTATGACATCCGTGATTCCATCAATAATGTTGTATCCGACTGATTGATGCCCGAAGAAAATCTTTTTCTCAGCAAGTTTCGCCCAATATTCTCTTGGTACATCATCAATCGACGGCAGTGTTATTTTATTGGCGTCTGGCCTTGTTTTTATTCTTGTTATAACCATTGTCAAAATCCCAACAGCCAATAAGCCTGCAACAGCTATGAAGATATGAAGTGCCCTGACTTTCATGTTATGAATCAACCGATTCCGAGCTGTTTCTTCACCGCTGCAATTTGCTCGGCCGGGAAAGGTTCCGCCAGCCTGGCTAATCCCTGCTCTCTTGTCATGCACCCGATGCGAACCAATTCAGCTATTTCATAAGCATAAGGATTGACGCCAAACTGGTCCAGGTGGACCTGGTTAGCCAGAGCATTCAACAGACAGTTAGTGGAGTTGGCATCTGTGTCATCGGGCTTTTTCCATCCATATTTGCCTGCAGTCTCATAAATCACCTCCTCATCGTAGTCTGCAAACGCTAACGGATTGATGCTGTACGGAAAATCATCTACCTTGTCAAAGTGCCTTTGCTCCAGGAAGAACGGCCTGATAATATCACCCAATCGGTCGGACAGAGGACGCAGCAGGCTTTCCTGCATCGTTCTTATCATCTGGGGATTTGTTTTAACTACTGCCGTGGCCATCGGCGCCTGACCCGGTGACATCCCGAATATCAGAAATGGAATCTCCTGCTCGATCGTAAGTCTGAATCCGATAAATCGTATCAGAGAAATACAGCTCGTGCATATACTGGACGCCCTTGCCATCGCCTTGGCTGAGTACATATCTTCGGACATGGAGGCCAGAGTAATCTTTTTTATACTCTCGAAGCTCGGCGTTACCGTCAAATGATCCACATTAATATTGCTCAGTACAGCACGGATATTTAGCTTGGCCCTGTCCGACTGAAACCAGTTGTCAAAGGAGTACGCCAGAAGCCTCAGATCGTACCGCTCCTGTAACAGGTGGAGGGTATATGTGCTGTCTTTGCCCCCGCTGTAAGCCACCAGAGCATCGTAGCTGCCTTTGCCTTTATTCTGCTCGATAAGCTTTTGGAATCTGGCTTCATATTTACCCCTGATGGAGCGCTGTTGGTCCAGACTCTTTGCCGAGCGGCAAAAGTTACAGATACCTTCATCATCAAACCGGATCCCTATAAAACGTTCGTTCAATACACATTTTTTACACGTCTGCATAAAACTACCACCTATTCTATTTATTTATTGCTCACATTTACACATGCGGCTGCAAAAGAATCTACAACCGCTCGAATTTGCTGAAACGATATGACTAATGGCGGCTCGACCATCAGGACAGATGAATTGCCGAAAGCCGGTACCACTATAATCCCCTGCCGAATCATTTCTTTTGCCAGTTCGAGTGCTATCTTGCTACTTTGCGTTTCTATTCCTATCAAAAGACCCAAACCGTCGGCAGACCGCAGAATATTCGGGTATTCATCAACATAATCTCTGAACGAACGCAGAAGCATCTTGCCCTTTTCTGCACAGTCGGCCAGCAGATTACCCTGTTGTATATACCGGATTGTTGAAAGACCCGCCCGGCAGGCAAGAACATTACCGGCAAAAGATGAGGCGGACATTGGGAAACTCAGGCCGAATCTCTTCCAAAGAAGACTTTTGGCAACGACCGCTCCGGTCGGAATCAATCCACCGCCCAGGGATTTGCCTAACACGAGTATGTCAGGCACTAAATCATAATGTTCACATGCGAACATCCGGCCTGTTTTGCCAAACCCGGTTTTTATCTCATCCAATATCATAATGAGGCTGTGCTCATCACACAGTTTCCGCACCTTTTGAAGATAGCCGTCCGGCGGTAGCAGTATTCCCGCTTCGTGTTGAATCGGCTCAATCAAAACGGCTCCGGTATCCTCTGTTATCGACTGCTCCAGCGCTTCGATATCGCCGAATGGAACGCTAATAAAGCCAGGCAAAAGCGGCTGAAAGGCTCGCTTGAAAGAAGGGATACCAGAGGCTGTAAGCGCACCAAATGTATAACCGTGAAAAGATTTTTGCGCAGTTATAATAGTTTTTCCGCCCCTGTGAAGTCTTACTAACTTAATGGCACAGTCTATGGCTTCGGATCCGCTGTTAAGGATAAAGGAGCAGCTAAGTTCACCGGGCGTAATTTTCTCGATACACTCAGCCAACCGGACCTGAATTTCACTAATGAGCGGCTTTGTTAACAATTGCTGCTCTTTCAATTGGTCCATGAGGGACTCGATAATATCCGGATTATTGTGCCCTAAGTTGAATAAACCGTAACCTCCGACACAATCTATATAAGTCTTGCCCTCAGAGTCGGTGATTGTAGCTCCCTGGGCTCCTGCAGCGACTTTGTTCAATCCCAGTTTGTTCAAGAATGAAGGATATGCCGGATTAATAAGGCGCCCGTAAGACTCGAACAAATTAATATCTTTGGATAATTTCATTCCGCTTGCCATAAGACTGTCGGTTGTATCTCCCGTTAACCTGAGATGCCCGCTTCGGCCTTTGCTTTGAGTTGCTTCTTGTCGATTTTACCGTTTGGCGTTTTGGGCAGACTGTCCATAAACTCGATGTATTTCGGCACCATGAAGGTTTCCATATTTGCAGCACAGTATTTCAGCACTTGCTTTTCAGGCAGCTCAACATCCGGTGCCGGCACAATATAGGCCTTAATTGCTTGGCCGAAAATCTCATCCGGCACTCCGATGACCGCTACTTCCGCGACGCCTTCCATACTGGAAATATTATTCTCCACTTCCTTGGCGCTTATCCGCTCGCCCTTGCTCTTAATCATGTCATCTTTTCTGCCCAGAAAATAAAGAAAGCCCCGCTCATCCTGGCGGAAGTAATCGCCGGAATGGAGAATTCTCCCGCTCGGATATTGCCCGTCTCGGTAGGTCCTGGCGGTCATTTCCGGATCTGCCCAGTAGCCCTGCATTACGTTCGAGCCTCTTATAATCAACTCTCCCGTTTCTCCCGGGGCGACCTCGCTGCCATTTTCATCGACAACAAAAACCTCGCAGTTCGGCATCGCTTTACCGACCGACGAAGGTATTCGATCCAACTCTTCGGGCGGCAGATAACTGACTCGCTTGCACTCTGTCAGTCCGAACATGGAAATCATTGTCACCTGAGGGAACATGTCCCTGAGTCTGCGAATATGCTCGACCGGAAGTGCCGCTCCGGTGTTGGTCATGTAGCGAAGTGTGCTGAAATCGTATTTTTTCAAATCCTGCAGCTTCAGCAGCATAGCAACAATCGTAGGTACGATGGGAAATCCGGTTACCTTCTCCTGAGCGATCCGCTCCAGAATGCTGTGAAGGTAGATGAAGGACTTCTCCAGAACCACTGTGCCGCCAAACATGAAGGCCATGATAACCTGGTAGAGGCCGTAGTCGAACGAAAGGGGCAAGACATCCAGGATAATATCATCTTCAACGTTTCCTATGTACTGTATGATGCTTCGTGCCGCTGAGATCATATTATGGTGTGTTGACATAACACCTTTCGGCTCACCTGTGGAACCTGAGGTATAAATAAGTGTCGCTAAATCCACATCAATACAGCGAGGTAACAGGCAGTTCTTTTGGCCATCCTGGATTTTGTCGACAAAGTCTGAAAATATTTCATCCCAGCCCAGCGAAGATTTCGAAAACTGTTCCGGGATTCGTTTTGTCGGCCCAACCCATATTAACTTACGCTCCCCGAGCCCTTCGCCCAACGCGTCACTCACTACCCTGGCTTTGCTCGTATGGGCAATCAAAATGTTGGCGCCGGAGTTCTCCATGATATAGCGTAATTTTGCGCCCTTGAGCGAGCCGGCTAATATGATAAAGACACCGCCGGCTTTCAAAATACCGTACAACGAAATTACGGTTTCGGCACAATTATCCATAAGCACGGCAACTCTATCCTGCCGGCGAACTCCGGCATCCAGCAAAGCCGTGGCCAAATGGTCGGCACGTCGGTCAAGAGCCTTATACGTCCATCGCTGCTCGCCACATACGAGGGCCACCTTATCCGGAAAACGCCGAGCAGAGCGGGAAAGCCACTCGTGTACTAATATCGGGTCGAATTCAATCATTTATTCATATCCTTCGTGATTCAATAGTTCCTTCGTCTTAGCTACGAATAATTCGATTTATCTATTCAAGTGTCGGTGGTAACTGCCTGAGATGTTTGGTCGCATTGTATTTGGCATTGAAATCTCTTATAGCTCTATTGACTTGTTCCTCGGTCAGATTCATACTCTCACAGACTTGTTCGGCAGGAATTTTGTTTTGCCACGCATAAAGTAGAAGATCGAGTTTTTCGTACGGGATGCGAAAATAGAATTCCTCATCGCTTACCTGGAAACTCCACGTGTCGGGACTCGGAGCTCTTTCTATTATTTCACGAATTACTCCAAGGTATTCCGAAAGTTGATATACCTGGGCTTTATAGAGATGACTGAGCGGCTCAATATCCACTCCACCATCTCCGTATTTTACAAAGAATCCTTCCAGAACTTCAGTTTTATTAGTTGTGCCGCAAACGATGTAATTCTTCATTTCAGCATAATAATAAAGATGCATCATCCTGGTTCTTTG
>CAZSOR010000044.1:0-11267 GCA_964608395.1 uncultured Pirellulales bacterium | reverse complement strand
CGATGTAATTCTTCATTTCAGCATAATAATAAAGATGCATCATCCTGGTTCTTTGTTTGGAATCGGTAGCAGCGACTATCCCATTGAGCGATTTCTTTTTTAGTCTTGCCGATTTCACATTGCCTTTGCCGTCGTCTATTTTCAGAGTAAAGAAGTTAAAGGAATCTTTGGAGAGTAAGTCGGCCGGCAGAGTAATTTTCGACCTGGATTCACTATCATAATCGGGAAAGACTTCTCTTATCACATCGTCTCTCTTACGATAGGTCCCAAAAGCTTCGAGTGTAGGTGTTATGTCAACCGTCTCTGTTTCTATACCCAGTTGTTCCGCATGTTTGGCTGCATATTCGGCACTTACAGGATTGGATTCTTTCTCAGGAAGAATCAATCCAAACACTTTGTCTTTACCCAATGCTTTGACACAAAGGGCGGCACATAATGCAGAATCGATACCGCCGCTTAGTCCAACTACAATACCATCACGCTTCATATCGCGCAGTTCTTGCTGAATGAATTCGCAAATACGTTCAACCTCGCTTTTACTGTCGAGCTTGAGAATATCTTTGTGAAACTCCATTGCAATCTCCAAAACACAGAATACGGCTGTAAGTCATAGATTACGAGTGATGGCTATTTATCTTTTACTTACGGACCTTAAAGCCTCAGATCTCCTATCCACAATAAGAGCGGGAGAAACCGGATCATCAGGACTCGCCGGGAAATCCTGAACAAACTTTCGATGAATGAGTTGAGAGGACAAAATGCCTACGAGTGCCATGCTGTCGATCTCGCTCGGACTCTCAATCTCCTTAACTTTTCTCAATAGCTTTCTTACCTTGCCGGCATCAAACAGACCGGCATTTTTCAGTGATTCTTCCGACAATACCTCTTTTGTATAAACAGCGGTCTTCTCATTGAGAAGACTCTGCTTTATGGGAGCACGGTAAGGATTCTTCGGGCGACTGGTAATCTCTTTGGGCAGGATTCCTTCAAAAGACTTCTTAAGAATATATTTTTCATTCAAACCCAATATTTTCCATTTGGCAGGCACCCTCGCCGCAAAATCCATAACACGCGGATCCAGGAACGGCAGTCTTATCTCCACCGAATGAGCCATAGCGACCCGGTCCCCTTGCGATGAAAGAAGATAATTGCTCATAAAAATCGCCATCTCCAGATACTGGGCTCTGGAAAAATCATCCGCTCGTTCAAAACCTTCCGGAAGACTTTGCCTGACCTGCTCATAACCGTCATATTGCCCGATAGCCTCGTTTAGCTCTTTTGAAAAGAATGTCTTGATTCTGCTCGTATTCTCCCACCGGATAAAGTGTGAAAAGATCGGGTCATCAATTCGATCGAAGCCCCTGGCAAAGAATGATTGCAGTGTGCGTTTGAGCCTCGGATTATTAAATATATATGGATAAAGCTGGCCGATAAGTTCGGCTCGGCTCTGCGAATTCGGATATTTCGCTAGGAATCTCCTGACCTTGGCCTCACGAAAGATATTGTAACCACCGAAGACCTCGTCAGCACCCTCTCCGGTCAGCACGACCTTATAACCACTCTTGCGCACTACATCCGAGAGCAAGAACAATGGAACAGGTGCGGTCCTTAAGAGCGGTTTTTCACAATGCCATAAGCAGTCAGGAAGTGATGCTCCGATTTGTTCGTCTGTCGCTTTAAGGTCTGTGTGATTGACGTTAAGGTACGAAACCATTAGATTTTGATACTCGCCTTCATCAAAGCGGTCACTATCAAAACGTATACCAAACGTCCGGACGTCCTTATTGAAGTTTCTCACCACTAAAGCAGCAGCCCCCGAGGAATCGAGCCCGCCGCTGAGGTAGCAGCCAACGGGGACATCAGCCCGCAGGCGAATCCTGACTGCGTCCTGTAGCAAATCCTGAACATGCCGACAAGTTTCCTGTGTAGATAAATCTGATTGTTCGGCACGAGAATACAAAGGAATATCCCAGTATTTCCTGACGGTGACCTTGCCGCCGGATGTCTTAAGATAATGTCCGGGCGGCAATTCATATATGTCCTTGAAAACCGTCCGCGGAGTTAGGGTCGTCCAGAACGTAAAAATTTGATCCATTGCTATCGGGTCGATCTGGCGAGAGATATTCTCGTTCATAAATATCGACTTGATTTCAGAAGCAAAAATCACAGTATTATTGAGAACCGTGTAATATAACGGCCGAATACCAACCCGGTCCCGAGCCAGAAACAGCTCCTTTTTCTTCGCATCCCAAATCGCTATAGCAAATTGGCCGTTCAACTGTTTCAGACAATCCGGCCCCTGCTCTTCATAAAGATGCAGTACGACTTCAGTGTCGGAGGTTGTATAGAAACGATGCCCTTTTCGCAGCAGGTCTTTTTTTAATTCCGGGTAGTTGAAGACTTCTCCGTTATAGACAATCCAGAGGCTTTTGTCTTCATTATGGATCGGCTGGGTCCCGGAGGACAGATCGATGATGCTCAGCCGGGCATGGCCCAATCCCACCTGATCATCGAGATAGATCCCCGTTTCATCCGGCCCGCGATGGCAAAGAGCACCTATCATCCTATTGATACAATTTAAGGACACACCATCCGGGCCATCTATATGGCAGATACCAGCTATTCCACACATGATAAGAATCAGACGCTTTGAAAAACAGCCCCCCCTCGAACTCTCCTCGAAATCTACGCTTACGCGGCGGAACTTGCATTCAGTTTCCGGCTAATGAACCGGGCAATATTCTGCAAGCTATCCATGTTATCCGGCACAAGCTCATCATCCTCTACATTTAAGCCAAAAGTCTCTTCAAGGAAGAACACCAGCTCCAAAATCCCGGTGGAATCGATGATGCCCTCCTCCATAAATGAAGTGTCATCCTTGAGCGCTTCTCCGTCACCGAAAAGAAAATTTTCTACTACGAATTCCCTGACTTTAACAGAATTGTCCATATTACCCTCTTACCAAATTGTGTTTTCAATTAAGAAACCGTTGTAAACTTTACAAATTAACAATATTTACGTCCAGAAAAATCCTCTCTGCTTATTTTTCGTTACCTGCCTTCTCATGCTGTTTCGTATCGGTCGTTTTCCATGCCTTTTGGATAAGGCCGGACAAGTTTCTCGCAGGATTGCCACCGACGAAAGCTCCAGCGGGGACATCTTTCGTCACCACCGAACCGGCACTAATTATGGCGTTATCCCCTATCTCCACTCCAAAAAGAATTATCGAGCCTGTACTTATCCATACGTTGTTTCCGATCATGGTCTTCTGCCTCTGCTTTGCAGCCTGTGGCGGAACCGGGTGCCTCGGCCCGAGGATCTTAACGTAGGGACCGGTAGACAGATCATCACCGATTTCAACCGGGCCCATAACGACATTGTTAAGCCCGAACCAGCATTTTTTCCCAACCGTTATGTCACCGAGATCGGTGTTCCATACATTGAAATCCTCAGCAATGGTCTTCTCGCCAACGCGAGCACGATAAGGGGCTGAACGGTCGAACCTGAATCTGTACCCAAACTCCACAAACCTTCCCTTTTCGATATATCTACATCTGTTGTAGAGGCGAACGATTTTCCAGAATATCCTCTTGGTTATCACCTTCACAAAGGTGGGTGTCATGAACTCTACGGTTTTGTACAGCGTGTTGTTCTTAATATTTCCCATCGCGAACTTCCGTTACCTTTTCACCGAATCAGCTTCTTGATTTAGACAACTCATTTAGAAACATGGAAATGCGTGCCGCAACAATATCTGCACACGGCTGCCGCTCCTGCGGAACAAAGGACTTCAACTGCTTCATTTTAATCGGCACATCCTCCGCTCCATAAGCCACCAACAAGTAGCCGAGCTGCTCGAACTTGTTTGCAATAGCAAGCTGGTGATCATTCACAACCTCGCCATATTTTTTCAATCTCGGCATAACAAGTAAGGGTTTTCTGTGATCCAGCGCCATCGTTATTGTGCCCATCCCTGCGTGGCTGATAATACTGTCCGCCTCGTTAAAATGTTGGTCGAACACGGCTTTCTCCACCGATGGGGCTGCTTCAAAGTTTTCCGGACAATAAGAGCTGTCGCCTATCTGAGCGAAAATCTGTTCATCAAATCCATTTATGCCGGCAACTTCATCAACAGCTTTGACTAAACGGTCAAACGGAAATTGCGTTCCAACGGTCAGAAAAATCATACTACCGTCCCAACAAATTCGATTCTTTTATATCTGTCGGCCAGTTCAGGCCATTGCACGAGGAATAAATCCGCAATGTAGCGAACCATTCTTCCCGAGAGGGAAATTCGCTCCACATTGGTAATACTGTCAATCCATACGACCTTCGTGCCAAGCATTTTACCCAGGAAACACAACATACAACCGGCCGCCGCACCCGTGCTGATCACAACATCAGGCCTCTCCTTGAAAACAATACGGCCACATCGCAGCAATACAGTGATGACCCGTATCGGGTGCTGTCTGTTGCACTCTCCCACGACATAGACTTCGCCTAATTTGCTCAGTTTATCACGCACGACTTCCGTTGTCGTAACGCAGAATGTTTCGTATCCATTCCAGCTCGCAGCCAGCTTGAGCAATTGAGATATATGTCCTCCCGCTGAAGCAGCCAGACAAATTCTCAACTGTTTATGTTTATCCGTACTTGACATATTGCCTTGTCACTAATTTTCTTTGAACAACTCGCCAAGCACCAGTTCGGCTTTGCTGTCCCATGAGTTTTGAGCCACCCTTTGCCTTCTTTTTTTAACAAGCTCGGCGTTGTCCTCAGCGTAAGCTTTTTTTATGCATTCGGCAAATTCCTCCGGGTTCTTGGCTTCGTACACAACATCAAGGTATCGTTGCAGCTCAGAGAACGCGGGCGTGCTGACAACCGGTTTGCCCAGGGCCAGATATTCTTTGAATTTGATAGGATTGGCCGCCTCGGTCCATTTGTTAATTTTCCAGGGCAAAATCGCCACATCAAAACACTTGCCGTAATGGGGAATCTGCTCGTAAGTCTTCTGTCCAAGCATCCAAACGTTCTTTCTGGCAGACAAGCCAGAGCAATCCAGGGATGGTTTGCCGACGAATACAAATGACATGTCCGGCAATCGATCTGCCACCGCCCCAAGAAAACCGGTATCAATCTTATGCCCATCCAGAGCACCGAAATAACCAACTATGGGCTTTTTTATCTCGGCAATATCATCTGGCCTTTCCGAATCGAGTTCCGCTGTCGCAAACATCTCATAGTCAACACCATGATCCATAAACAGTGCATTCTTACATTGAGCCGCTTCTTCATCGTACAGCAGCCTATTGACGTAAACAGTAATGTTCGCGTTGGCTTTCAACTTCCTGTCATAGCCGAGTATCGTATCTCTATCGACATTAGGATCATCTTCGTACCGATCTGTTCTCTGGTACACAAGTTTTACTTTTTTCATTTTGATTGCCGTATCACAAGCAGCCGGGCAGACAATCCATACCACAGGAGCACTCATGCGAAGCTTTCGAATCAAATGCTGCATCTGATATCTCAACATGGCTTCATTCAGAGGTCTTGCCCATGAAATATGGTGTACAGGCAAAGTAAACGGACTATACACCCAAAACCCGGCATCCGATTTTCTAAGACCCTTCAAAATACTTTTGACCTTACGAACAAGTTTCTCGGTAAATTTGCTTCCACCGATAATCTTATGTTTCCGCATCATAATGGAGTTAACGTAAACCGTAGTACCTGTCCGGGAAAAGCGACGCATCAATTGCATATCAGTATGCGCTCGATTGTGATACCACCAGTCCTCGCCGCCGAAACAGATAAACGACATGTCCTCGTTCTTCCCGGATTCTGTTTGGTACTTCATTATAAACTTTCAATCCCTGCACTAATTGAATTAGCCAGCGAAGATGCAGAGTTATTTAGCACAAACTGTTTTATCGCATATCGAGTCGGATGCAGAATGACCGGCAACGAAATTTGCAGTGATAGATCGATTCGAATGCATGATTATTACCGCAGGATTTGTTTTTTCAGAGAGAGCACCCGACCAACTTATAAACTCGTATCCGGGATCCGGAACAGCTCTTATCCTAATCTTTTCGCTAAGAGCATAATCCGGCTTATCCGGGACCTTTGTCACTGTTCCACCAACTGCGGTAATCTTCAGCCGCGGAGACATTGTCCAAACATCAGCATAATCTTTACGGTAAGTACTCCACATACCCAGCACGAACCTGGACGTCTGTTTCCAGTCAGTTTCGACCTGCATATAACGGTCTTTGTAATCAAAAAGGGCGTCATGGTTCCACAAATCTTTCGCTCTCATGATGTGTGCCGCAAGGACAAATCCGCCCCAGCCCGGGCTGCTGACTTGCCTGTATGATGTAACCCAAAACTTATTGCTCCTCTCAGGACCGTTTGAGTGCACTATTCCCCACTCGGGAAGACCGATGTCTTCCTGTTCGTATGGAATTTTCTGAGCATCCCTCCGATCCGGTTTCCACTCGGGACTATGAGTTGCGTCCACGTCCGCTTCAGTTACATAAAATGTCTGGTCATCTTCTCCAAAATGAACATAATCCGGAGGTGCATTATTGGGCCCGTACCCATCGGAATAAAGATAATCTCCCGATTTTTCCCCGATATTTTTCATATCATTGTCACCAAGCATAAGCCCGGCGAATAAAATCGGAAACTTGCGACCGCTGGCGTGCCCGCCCATTCCGGTCCAGTTTTTTTCTCCTCCATCCTGAACAATTCCATATAGATCGATACCTAATTGCACATATCGCACGAGAAGTTTTTCTTTCCGAGTGTTGGAAAAATTCAGGTTAAGCATCAAAGCGCCCTCACCGATCTGCGTAGCTATTTCTCTGCCGTAAGGAGGCATATTATCAACCGGATGTAGAGCAGTAGCCGGCCAAAGGGGTATGTGGTCAATCCATGGCCTCTCAAAATAACGTTCTACCGCAGAAAGACCTGGAGAACCCGGCACAGGTTTTAGACTCGCAAGCAAGGAGTAGTCCAACTGCTCTTTGTTAAAACGGATAGTTTTATCCGTGCCGGAGTAAGGAGGCCTGAAACTCCCTTCCTTGGCAGGATTGTCAAGGACGGTCAGCACTGCAGCCGCATTTAATTGTGTACTATCATTTGCCTGCAGTGTGCTTTCGGTGGAAACCAGAGAACAATTTGGTTGCAGAACCAGAGGATTGCTTTTCGAAAGTTGATCGTTATTCGGACGAGCAACATTCAAACTCGGATCATAGTTCCCTGGTCTGGCATATCTTCCATACGCTGCACTATCATAAGCCTGCGTTTGGCCAAGTCTTGGCGACGGATTTATCATTGAGCCATGAATCATTCTACCGTTTAACTCAACGGAAGAGGGCTTTATTCTTACTATGGTCACCGGCCCTACAACCCAGTAATCGCCGTTTGCAAATTGACCGACGGTATAATCCTTGTCGAATGTCCATGTAATCCCGAATTGTGAAATTTGGCTTTGTTGAACAGCAGCGCACAATGGATGAGCAAAGCAAGTAAGTAACACAGTAATTAGCAGGTATTTTCCTCTTATATTTAAATATAAGTTTTTTAACTTCAGATTCATGATTTTGTCCCCTTTTGGTCATAAGACGTACATTTATCTGCTATGTCACCCCCAACTGCAATGAGTGTTTCGGCCATAAATGTGACGCGTTGTTTGATAATTTTACTGCTGGGAAAGCACTTTTCAAGTTCCCCTGCAGACATCAGCCTTAAATCGTTGCGTTTGCCGCTGAACATATATTTTCCTCGTAAATGGTTATACGAGATAATATTGCCGATGCGCAAATAGTTTTTTCCCGGGAGCCAGGTGACAAGTGGTAATCGCATGTGAAATTCGAAGGGAAACCAGCGATTCGGAGTTGTCACAAACCACCGCTTCCCGACTCGCATAATTTCAGCCGCCATTGTCTTTTGCCTCTCGAAGCTACCCACGTGCTCTATTACAGCATTACTATACACAACGTCAAAACTCTTGTCGGGCCAGGGTAATTCACAGGCATCACAAACAACCGCCTTAATTTCCGGGTAGCTCTTTTTGATTATAGATATATGTTCTGTGGAAATATTCACGGCGGACAGATTATCCTTCCAACGATATGTATCAATAAACTGAAGCTCATTGTCGCTGTTTGGATTTACTTCCGCCCCAACGACAAGTATCTTCGTCTCCTTCGTTGGTCTCATAATTTCGTTGAACAGGCCCAACTTACGATTTCGACTTATACGCGATAGTTTTGAAAATACACTCATTTATCAGTTAGTCTCTCAGTCAGACTTTCTAAGGCCGACAGTGAACCGTGTTTTCCTTAAGTACTCTACGCATAGCACGCAAAATAGTTTCTATGAGTTAACCTGACCAAAAAGAGCATTCACAACGCCGGTGGAATAAGCCTTCATTTTGATGGCTGCTTCACTACGTGCAGCCGGGCGTACAAACGCCATAGTCAGCCATACTGGAAGACGAACGGCGAAAAACAACGCTACCAGAAAACGGGCAATTAGATAAGCCGGCCAGCCATAGTGTTTTTTAATGAATTTGAGAATGCTCAGCCTCAACTGAACAATCATAGCAACAGGTTTTTTTGCGGCGCTTTGACCGCCAAAATGAATGATCTCGCCGACCGGGGCAAACATGACTGTCCATCCCTTTTTCCAGAATCGATAACACCAGTCGGTTTCTTCGCCGTACATGAAAAACTGCTCATCCATCATGCCAACCTGTTCAATTGCTTCTCGCCTGACAAGCATATAGCAACCCGTCACAACATCTACCTTGCGTACGTCGCTTCTGTCCCACCAGGTCATTTGCTCACGTCCGAAGAACCTGTTCTTCGGGAATAGTTTGTATAGATAAGTGCTTGATAACAGCATATTCAATATCGAGGGGAACATAAAACACGTTCGCTGTAAGGTTAGATCCGGGTTTAATACCCGACAACCAGTCACCGCTGCCTGCGGATTCTTATCAGCAAAGCGCACTGTATTAACAATGGAGTTATCCAAAACAACCGTATCACTATTAAGCAGGAGTACATATCTTCCTTTAGCGACAGCCATTCCCTGGTTATTAGCAGCAGCAAAGCCCCGGTTCTCGGAGTTTTCTATAAGAATTACCTGCCGGAAGTCATTCTTTACCATTGAAGCCGAACCGTCGGTCGAGGCGTTATCGATGACAATAATTTCATAATCAAAATCACCTGCATGTTCATAAACCGAGGAAAGACAATCTCGAAGGAGCCCTTTCGTGTTCCAGTTGACTATGATGACCGATACATCCACTTTTAGTTCACCTACCTGCTGATATCCAATAATTCTGAAACAGTAAGTACCCGTATACCTTTGTCTGCTGCCATCGCAAGAGCCGCCCGAACGGATTCAACAACGAATCGGCTCGTATTTTCATTCGAACGATCGAAATCATGAGCTAAGGATACTGCCCCACCTGTCTTTTCTACCAATAGTGCAACTCTGCGGCTGTCAGGCTTTTCCCGCCACGTATCCCCCGAATCTATTGACCAATAAACAATCGGCACTTGTCTGACCAATAAATACAATAGACATATAATGTTCAACTTGCCGTTAGGCGGACGAAACGGATACTTTTTTCGCATGGTTCCCAAAGCAGCGTCAATCGCTGCCCATCCTCGTTTTATATCCGACAACGAACGAAACGGAGAGACCTTCAAGCTGTGTAAATGATCGTAACCATGAGAACAGATATCATGTCCCTGCTCCGCGATTTGCCTGACAATTGCCTCTCGGCCTGCAATATTTCTGCCAAGCAGAAAAAAGGTCGCCTTTGCTTTGCTCTCAGCAAATATGCTCAAAATTGCCGGGGTTAAACTGCTGCCAGGACCGTCATCAAAAGTAAGAACCAGTGCTTCATGTTCTTTAGCCCTTCGCCCGAGTATTTTTCGGGCCAGTTGCCCGTATATCCACGGCACACCCACATAGAGAAAGATAAGACCGAGGATACCAATTGCGATTGGCATTAAGATAGTAATTCTATGTTTCCCTTCTCTTGAGTACTATCTTTATGATTGTTTTTACAAACCATTCTGCGCCAATTACGCTTGATCCAGGAATCCATATTGAGCCATTTGGTAGCACGGCTCAGAAGTACATGGCAAGCCAGGTTTGCAGACATGGCTATGTTGATGAGTATGGGACGCAGTCTCGGCGCATAAATACAGACAGTTTCTTCTAACCAGTGATTTGTTCCAAATTTACTCTTATATAAAGCATGGCCGAAACCGAAATCCATTATACTTACGTCGGATTCCCGGCAAAGCTGCTCAAGCACTTTGATCAGAAGTACCGTTCCGGGACTGCCACGACTCCACCTTGGATCAAAAGAACCGAACTCGGTAAATTGTGTTTTTCCGTATCGAACATCAAACTGGAACGCACACGGATCGTCGCCCACATACAATACATAAGCCCTTAACCAGCCATCCTCGGCAGCCTTTTCTAACAACGCGCGATTTACATCGGATTTAGTAAATCCCACAGCAAGACCATTTTTATATGTTGATTCTTTAATTTGACAAGCTACATCTATCAAGTAATTAACATCGCTAAGCTGGCGATAGCAGACGATCTTAATCTCAGATGAACTTATTTTTTCCAACTGTCTAATATCACGGCGCCATCTACGTTTTCGAGAATTGGGAATCTGTCTGTAAAACTCTTCTACCGTATCCGGCATATAAGTCTGCCAATGCGACTCCGCCTGTACAAAATAACTTCGACTAAAAAAATCCGGCACGGTTTTACAGAGCTTATAAATTGGAGATTCGATTCCAAGATGGTTAAAATATACCAAATCGGCCTGGCCGCGGCGCAGCATATTCATTATCTCGCCAATCAGCACCTGGCAAAGCTCGGCCGAAGGCTGGCCGATGATACCTCCATATACAACCGATAAGCATCTCAATGCCGGATTAAAAAGCATCTTGTATCCCAATTTAAGGTCTAATTGACGTTTTTCGATCCGGCCAATCGTTATCGCTACCGGACGGCCACCACATTTCATAACCAGAATATGCGGCCGCACATTATCGCCATTTGTTTTGACAATGGAAAGGTATCTGTCAATATCGGCATTGGGAACGGGGTGGGGCTCGTCACGTTGCATTTGCTCCCATATCGGACGAATAGCTTCGATTTCATCGAAGTTTGTCGCAGCAAATATTTCGCAATCACCACTATACTGCATGTTA
>CAZSOR010000043.1:11659-20405 GCA_964608395.1 uncultured Pirellulales bacterium | reverse complement strand
TCAATCCCAAGGGGGCCATCCCTGTCGATTTCGAGGGTGACAATCGCCTGTTCGTTGTGGAGATCGAAAACGTAGTGGCCGTCTTCAGGAAATCATAAAATCACTCCGAAGATAAAGAGATGAAGGAGTCTTGTCGAGGCACTTGCTTTTAGCAGCATTATATGATAATGTTATGTCGAAGTACCGAATTATGATTGATAATAAAAATACATGGATTGCCAAAACAAAAAGGACCTTCACGGCGTTATTGCCTGTCTCCGAAAGGCGCAAAGGCCAGTGCGTGAATTGCGGAGCGTGCTGCAGACTGCCAAGCGACTGCCCATTCCTGAGGTTCTCGTCGGATGGCAAGGCTTTCTGTTCTATTTACCCGATTCGACCGTTAAACTGCAGAAAATACCCGAGAACCGAATCTGAACATATTACCCAAGAGACGTGCGGCTATAGATTCGAGTAAGATGAGCTTTACTTTGTTGAATCTATAGATGTTTGCGCGGCGTCACAGCTTTGCTGACAAACAGTAATAAAATAATGATACCAATCATATAAATTATGCTCTCGATGTGTACCCTGTTAAAATCCCGTTCGGCAGTTATTCCGGCTTTTTCAGCTACAGCTATTTATCCGGCAACTTTCTTTCGGCCTCGCCGCTTAAGAGCGAACAGACTTCCCAGTACCAGCAACAATCCTGTTGCAGGTTCCGGAACTTCCGGCGCTTTCGGCGTTGGTTTATTGTCTTTCATAACATAATAATACTTTTGTGGTTTTGCTTTTCCACCACCACCGCCGCTAAAGCCCCCCGGCCGGCTCAAATCTAAAGCGGTAGGGAACAGGCCGCCCGTGCCTCCTCCACCGGCGGCGGACAAGCCTTTTCCATCAGCCGAAATACCGTGTTCGGCCTGCTCGAATACCGCGATAATGACCTTTGGCTTATTGAGATATGCAATAGTGCTGGATGCCGTGGCGTCACTTACCTCACCCAGCCAGTAAATAAATTTATAGCCCGGCTTGGCGACTGCGGTCAGCATAACCTCCGTACCCGGCTTAAAATGATGAACGCCCGCGCCCGGAGTTATTTCACCGCCTTTAACAGGAGTCTGCTCAAGAAGCAGCACAATGTCCTGTGTCTGGCAATACGCAGGTATAGTCAGTCCGCATGCAATAATTGCAACGACTAACATTATACGTCCGCGTTCAAGGAATTTTGGAAATCCCCATTTCATCAAATTCCACCCCCGTTGGGACAAATTCTCGCTATCAATATAGACCGCTTTGCGGCTATGGATCCTAATAGTAATATTAAACCAGATAGAGCTCGAAAAGTCAAGTCTTTTCTCTGATCCATGCCCGGTTATCGGCGGGAAGAAGCCTGAAATTCGGCTTTGAAGTCTTGTGCAATTATTTTATAGGTCTTCCGGCAGTCGTGAATGTGCAGACTTTTTTATTAAATTTTGGACGAATCTTTATGTCACCAGGCGGATTCTGAACGTCACGCCGAGACTTGTTTTGAAACTGCCCGGCCAGCAGCGCAGGTTAATAGTTGCCTGGCCATTCTCGCGGTTTCTTATGTCTCTTTCTGGCTTTTGCGTACGTATCTGCTGATGTTGCGAATCGCCTGGCGGAGACGTTGCTCGTTTTCTACGAGAGCGATGCGCATATAATTTTCGCCTCCCTCGCCGAACGCTCTGCCGGGAGCGATAGAAACCTCCGCGTTCTCCATCAGGTCCATCGCGTAATCGATGGTGCCCTTGCCCTTGGTATGTTCCTTTGGCACCTTTGCCCAGACGAACATTGTCGCGCGCGGTTTTTCCACTTCCCAGCCGATCCTTCTTAAGCCATCGCAGACCACGTCCCGCCGGGACTGATACTTCTTGTTTTGAGCGATCATATCTTCCTCGCAATGCCGCAGTGCGATGATGCCGGCAATCTGGATCGCCTGGAAGATGCCGTAATCGTAATAACCTTTTATCGTGGCCAGATAATCGATCATATCCCTGTTGCCCGCCACAAAACCTATGCGGAAGCCTGCCATGTTGTAAGGCTTGCTCATCGTGGTAAATTCGACACCGACGTCTTTCGCCCCTTTGACCGAAAGGAAACTCGGCGCCTTGTAGCCGTCGAAGCAGGACTCGCCGTAGGCAAAGTCATTAATTATTGCCACGCCGAACTTTTTTGCAAGCTCGACGACCGGCTCGAAAAATCCCTCATCGACGGTCATGGCCGTTGGATTGTGTGGGTAATTGAGAATCAGCAGCTTGGGCTTCGGATACATATTCTCCATGACCATTGTGACGTTGCTGATGAACTTGTCGTCATTGCCGAGCGGCACCGATACAACGTTTCCGCCGGCCAGAGCCACCGCGTAGTTGTGTATCGGGAACGCCGGGTCGGGAACTATCGCCGTATCGCCCGGGCCCATCATCGCCAGGCACAAGTGGCTGAATCCTTCCTTCGAGCCGATGCAGGCCAGCACCTCGGTCTCCGGGTCGAGCTGTACGTTCCATTTGCGCTCGTATTTCTTCGCTATTTCCGCTCGAAGGTTCTTGACCCCTTTCGAAGCGCTGTAGCGGTGATTGCGAGGGTCCCGTGCAGCCTCGCAAAGCTTGTCAATCACGATTTGCGGCGCCGGGTCCGATGGATTGCCCATGCCCAGATCGATAATGTCCACGCCCGCCTGACGCTTTGCCAGTTTCAGCGCATTCAATCGCCCGAACAAATAGGGCGGCAGCCTCTTGATTCTCTGTGCCGGCTCGATTCGGTTATCCGAAATCCGCTGATTCTGCGGGTTTATCGGTGATTCAGTCATATTCCTTCTCACATATCAAACGAACGTAAATTCTGGGTCATTCGTGTCGAGGGCGTCTCGCCCTCGATTCGCGGGCAGGATGCCCGCGACACAACTATACTACAATCGGACAGTCTACACTCACCGGATAAATTTTCAAGCCATTTTATCCGGCGCAGGCAGCAATCCTCGCCCGGCAAATCCAGGCCGCGACGATCTCAAAATTGGCTTTGATTGGCTTTGAATTGGGTTTGTTTTTTAGCCGCCTCAGAGCATGATATTCTTCATATTCTCCTTTCATATAAGACTTTGCGCCATTTCACCCTGCCAACAAATTGGCTTTGTTTTTTCAACTTCGTTTTCAACCCCACAGCAGTGCTGGGAGCTAACATAGATTGGGTTTGTTTGGCTTTGTTTTTTCTTGTCCAAAACCGCCTAAATTCATCAGAAACTCCATAAACCCTTGCCATTACTGACTTAATACTATATTGCCCATATTAACATTGGCTTTGTTTTTTCAAATAGCCCCTGCCGGAAAAACACCGGATTTACGATTTTCTATTTATTATTTACTATTTGTGCATCTGATATCAGTTTTCTTTTCTATTCTGTCTCCTGAATTCTGTATTCTATATTCTGTTCGTTATTCATTATACGAACGTAGTTGTCGAAAATCAACCATATTCTCAAAAAATCTCCATGAGACGGCGTTTTTAACTCTACCACGAAAAACACGAGGAACTCTAAGAAAGAATCAAATAATCAATAGTAAATTGCAAATAGTCAATGTTAAGGTCTCCATTACACGGCGTTCTTTGTTTTGTCACAGAACCGCGAATGTGCCGATAAATCCTTGCTTTTCGTTTCACTTTTCGCTACAATAATATCGAGATTGTCAATAGCTCTCTATTAAAGGAGGATCATATAAAATGGTTAAAATAAGCAAAGTTCTCAACATATCGCAACCGCATGCCTTAAACGGCGAATTAATGATGTCGCTGCTAATCGTGTCTATTGTCTGTATTATCAGCCATCCGGCTAAAGCCGAAACGAGCGTTTATGTATTCGACTCTGATCAAAGCACTGTCGTCAAGACCGGCGGTTTTGCTGGCGTCCACGAAACCTACTCCGTCACCGGTCAATTCCGGCTTAGCGTAGATTTGGATGCTGGAGTCGCCTCATTCGAGATAGTCGATGCCAACATGGCCGATGAAACAGGCACGGAATATGGCCGCAACATTAATGAAATCTTCAACATGACCGCCCTTGTCGACACAGTTGTTGATGATACGACAATCGAGTTCGAGGGCAAAACCGCCGACGGTACAGAAAGCGACGTTCGCTTGAAGCTAAGCTTCAAGGACGATTCGGCCCACCTGACCGGCAACACCACCCCGCCGCCCAACAGTGCCGATATGTTCTTCTACGATGTCAATGCCGTTGCCACAAGAAAATACGCTGGCGGCACGGGAGAGCCAAACGACCCATACCAGATTGCCACGGCCGAAGACCTGATGCTGCTTGGCGAGACTCCCGAAGATTACAACAAACACTTCATCCTTACCGCTGATATCGACCTTGATCCCAACCTTCCCGACCGGAAGGTTTTTGACAGAGCGGTGATTGCTCAGGATACTAATGACGCCACATTCGATTTTGAAGGAACTCCATTCACTGGTGTCTTTGACGGCAATGGTCATGTGCTCTCAAATCTTTCAGTCCAAGGGGGTGGCCATCTCGGGCTGTTCGGGATTCTTGACAAGGATGCCATTGTTACGGATCTGGGAATCGAAAATGTCTCTATCCAAGGCATGGGCGATTTTATTGGTGGCCTCGTTGGAGATAATTATGGCTCTGTGTCGAACTGCTACATTACTGGTACGGTCAGCGGGAATGATGCTATCAGCGTTGGCGGATTGGTGGGAGACAATTCAGGTGATGTAACCCGCTGCTACAGTTCCGGTGCAGTCAACGGAGGGAAGCAAGTCGGGGGACTGATAGGGTTAGGTTCTGCGACCCACTGCTACAGCACCGCCACAGTAAGCGGCAACAGATATGTCGGCGGCTTAGTAGGTACCGCCGGCAATGTGAAGCATTGTTACAGCGCCGGTGAGGTAAGTGGCGACAAGTACGTTGGAGGTCTGGTGGGGTATAACTTCTGGAGTCAATTGACACAGTGCTATAGCACAGGTGCGGTCAATGGCAACGACTCTGTCGGCGGACTGGTGGGATACAGTCGGAACGGTAATATTATTCACTGCTACAGTACTGGCGTTGTCAGTGGAAGTTCAAATGTTGGCGGTCTGATGGGGTGGAATGAAAAGGGTACTGTACTCGACTGTTTATGGGACATCGAGACCTCAAACCAGAACACCAGTGCAGGTGGCATAGGCAAGACCACTGCTGCGATGCAGGACATCCGGACCTATCTTGATGGAGGGTGGGACTTCGTCGATGAAATCGGGAATGGAACTCACCAGATTTGGCAGATGCCGGAAGAAGGCGGCTATCCGATCCTGTCAATTTTCAATGGGTATAACCCCCTTCAATTGAACGGCCTGGGGACTGCCGAGGACCCGTACCTGATATCCAACGCTCCGGAATTAGGCGCGATGATTTACTATAGTCCCCATGCCCACTATCGGTTGGATTCTTCGATTGATCTTTCGGGTATCTGTTGGGGCACGGCCGTGATCCCCGCATTCGAAGGCACTTTCGATGGTAACAATCTAACCATCTCCCACCTGACAATCAAGGGTGTGAGTAATCTGGGCCTTTTTGAAAGACTGACATCTGGGGCTGAGATCAAGTATTTGGAGCTAGTCAATGTTAACATAACCGGTTTAGGTAGAGATGTCGGCGGGCTGGCGGTGTACAACTACGGTACTATGACCCATTGCTACAGCACTGGCACCGGCGCTGTCAGCGGGGAAGGGACAGTCGGCGGACTGGTGGGGTACAACGTCGGTACTATGATCCATTGCTACAGTACCGGTTCGGTACTTGGATTGGAGGGTTGGGCGGCTGTTGGAGGGCTAACGGTTATCAACGATGGCACTGTGACCCAGTGCTACAGCACCGGAGCAGTCAGCGGCGGTTCTTCTGCCGGTGGCTTGATGTCGCACAACTACGGCACTGTGACCCAGTGCTATAGCACCGGAGCAGTCAGTGGGCGTGAATGGGTCGGCGGATTGGTGGGATTCAATTACGGTACCGTTATACAGTGCTACAGCACGGGAACGGTCTTCGGCCATTCGGATGTCGGTGGGCTAATCGGGTACAATCCATACAACGGTCGTGTAACCAACTGTTTTTGGGACACACAGACCTCAGGCCAAACCAAAAGTTCTAGAGGTACAGGCAAAACCACAGTCGAGATGCAAATGGCCAGCACCTTCTTAGAAACTGGTTGGGATTTCGTGGACGAAACAACTAACGGCACTGAAGATATCTGGTGGATTCTTGAGGGGCAGGATTATCCGAGGCTTTGGTGGGAGCTTTCCGATTGACTATTGTCTATTGACAATTGACTATTGTGGAATGCCAATTTATAAATCGTCAATCGTAAACCTGTCCTGAGCAACGTCGAATGGATCGAAAATCGTAAATGTTTTATTAGTCTTCGAAGGGCAGGCTTGCAGAGTAGTTCGGTGCTTCTTTGGTTATCTGGATATCGTGCGGGTGGGACTCGTTAACCGAAGCGGCGCTGATTCTTACGAATCTGCTGTTCTTTCTCAGCTCTTCGATGTTTCTTGCTCCGCAATAGCCCATTCCGGCACGCAGGCCGCCGACCAATTGATAGACGAAGTCGCCTAATGTACCTCGGTAGGGCACCCGGCCTTCGACTCCTTCGGGCACGAGCTTGCTCGCTTCGGTCGAGCTGCTCTGGCCGTAACGTTCGGCAGAGCCTTTTACCATCGCGCCTAAGGAGCCCATGCCCCTGTATTCCTTGAACTGTCTGCCCTTGTAGATGACCAACTGGCCCGGGCTTTCCTTCAGGCCGGCAAACAGCGAGCCGATCATCACGCTCGAAGCCCCAGCGGCAATTGCCTTGGCAATGTCACCCGACTGCCGGACACCGCCGTCAGCGATGACCGGGATGTTGTGCTTTTGTGCCACCTTTGCGCAGTTCATTATCGCCGAGACCTGCGGGACTCCGACGCCGGATATGATTCTGGTTGTGCAAATGGCACCGGGGCCGATACCGATCTTAACCGCGTTCGCACCGGCGGCGATTAAATCCTCCGCCGCCTCGGCCGTTGCGATGTTGCCCGCTATAACGTCGATCTTATAGTCGGCTTTGATCTTCTTTACCGTATCGATGACGTTCTGCGAATGGCCGTGAGCGGTATCGACCACGAGTATATCGGCATCCGCTGCTATCAGGGCTTCGATTCGCTCGTAATCGAGGACGCTGACTGCGGCTCCGACCAGGAGCCTGCCTCGCTTGTCCCTGGCCGATATGGGGTACTGCTGGACGCGGTCGATGTCCCTCATAGTAATCAGGCCGGCCAGCTCGCCTTTTCCGTTGACCAGCAAAAGCTTTTCGACTTTATGCTTCTGGAGAATTTCCTTTGCCTGTTCGAGGGTCGTGCCCGCCGGACCTGTTACCAGGTTATTCTTGACCATAACAGTGGTTATCTCGACGCTGTAGTCTTTGAGAAATTTCAAATCCCGGCGAGTCAGAATGCCGACGAGTTTTTTGCCGTCGACGATTGGAATGCCGGAGACGTTTTGCTCGCTCATAAGTTCCTGTGCTCTTATGACCGGATCGTTGGGCGATAGAGTCACCGGATCGATAATTATGCCGTTCTCCGAACGCTTGACTTTTGCCACCTCCCGTTTTTGTGACTCGATCGAGAGATTCTTGTGAATGATGCCGATCCCGCCTTCCTGGGCCAGCGCGATGGCCAGGGCCGACTCGGTCACGGTATCCATCGCCGCCGAGATAATCGGGATATTAATAGTGATATTGTCGGTCAACTGCGTGCGGGTATCCGCCTGGCTCGGCACAAAATCGCTCTTGGCCGGGACCAGCAGAACATCGTCGAAAGTTATACCTTCAGCAACAATTTTGCCATTATCCATTTTTAGCTCCAGTTATTAGTTGCCTTCTTGGGCTGGTATTAAAATATAGAATTATAATAAATGATAACTCAAATATCAAAAAACAAATATCAATTTTGTAGAATCCCTGAAGAATGGCCTATTCTAACACGACAGAGGTCCTTTCTGAATTTGCAATTTGCATTTTTGTTTACGATATGTATTATTGCCGTGGATGTCTGAAATAAAAGAAATTCTGGTTGCTACCGGCAATCCGGGCAAGATAGCCGAAATCGGGGCGATGCTCGACGCCGACGTTCGGTGGCTGGGTCTTTCGGACCTGCCACCGATGGCCGAGATCGCCGAAGACGGCTCGACTTTCGCCGAGAACGCCCGCAAAAAAGCCACCGGCTACGCAAAAGCCACCGGCCTCTGGACCCTTGCCGACGATTCCGGGCTGGTCGTTGACGCTCTCGGCGGCGCCCCCGGCGTAAAATCAGCTCGATTCTCCGGCGAAAAACCTCAAGACGCCGACAGAACGCTGATCGACCATCGAAATATCGCAAAGACGCTGGAGCTTCTCAAAGGCGTTCCCGAAGAGAAACGCTCGGCGAGATTTGTCTGCCGGCTTTGCCTGGCAAGCCCCGAGCGAATACTCATAGAGACCGAGGGGATGCTGGAAGGTCTGATAACCGACAGGGAAATCGGGCAGAACGGCTTCGGCTACGACCCGATTTTTTTCATGCCGGATTTGAAAAAAACCGTTGCCCAGTTGACCGGCGAAGAAAAAAACGCCATCTCGCACCGCGGCAACGCCATCCGAAAGCTCAAACCGCTGCTCGATGACCTCCTGAAAAATAGCCTGTAATCTATAGAGTGGCAATTACTATAATAGCGGGCAGGGTGTTCTGAAACGCA
>CAZSOR010000043.1:3465-11559 GCA_964608395.1 uncultured Pirellulales bacterium | reverse complement strand
TGTAATCTATAGAGTGGCAATTACTATAATAGCGGGCAGGGTGTTCTGAAACGCATGAACGCCTGATGTGACTAATATCGCCCGCCACCATGAGCGCCTTCGCCATGATAAATACGAGCAAGAGAAGACAAAGAACGGCCAAATTACCCCCAATCCCCATGCCGGCGCCATAAGTGAGTGCAGCCCGGCCCAGACAAACGCTGAGATTATTGCCAACCTGACTGGCCGTTTCGTTATAAATGACAATATCCAAAGCCCGCCGCCCATGAGCAACGTCTCTAAAGGCGGGCCAATTATAACCAGCCAGATGAAAAGGCTAATGGCGGAACCTTCGAATTCCGGGCTTGTCTCTTCCGTTATTACCCCGGTTAATCCCAAAATCATCGTGATAACGAGTGAAGGTACAATACTTATAAGCCCTGTGCGCAGAACGTATTTCCACATCGAAATTTGATTGTCGAACAGCAGGGAAAGCAGCCGTGGTTGTCTTTCCTGCTCGACTGTTATATTCTGTTCCGGCTCCAGGTTTCACCTCTGTAAATGTTCTGCAAACTACCCAAAATACCTGAAATACGCAACGATTAAACTTACTTTGTATGCCCGAATTGATGGCTCAAATGTCTTCCGGAGTCAATTATGACCTGGTGGGCTTCGGGCCCGGAGCCTAATAGTGACACGAAAACCCGATAATTGTTTTTTCTTGACATTTCTAAAGCATGCCTGTATTTGTCCAATTCTAAATTTTGTTGTACAAATAGCCGATGAGTTGTTCGGAAGTAAGAGTTTTGTCTTCCTTGAGACGGCAACCCCCGGGTAAAATCCGGGGCTAAATACTTATTAGGTAAGTTTTTTATGGCAAAAACAACTTCAAAAAAAGCTCTGGTGATAGTCGAATCGCCTGCCAAAGCGAAAACTATACACAAGTATCTGGGCCCGGATTTCGAGGTACAGGCCTCGATGGGGCACGTACGCGATCTGCCTTCGAAGGGCCTGAACGTCGATATTGAAAACGATTTCGAACCGACATACGATATCATGCCCGGCAAGAAACGCACCGTAACAGCACTGAAAGCGGCTGTTAAGCACTGCGACGAGCTGTATCTGGCAACCGACCTTGACCGTGAAGGCGAGGCGATTGCCTGGCATCTGGCCCAATTGCTCGGCGTCCCGGAGGAGAAGACCTACCGCGTTATATTCAACGCAATCACGCATACGGCGATCAAACAGGCTTTTGCCGAGCCGGGCAAGCTTGATATGGACAAAGTTATGGCCCAGCAGGCCCGGCGAATCCTTGACAGGATTGTCGGTTATCAGATTAGTCCGCTGCTGTGGAAGAAGGTTACCCGCGGTCTTTCGGCCGGCCGCGTTCAGTCGATTGCGGTTAAAATTATCGTTGAGAAGGAAAAAGAGATTCGCAAGTTCGAGGCCCAGGAATACTGGCTGATTCCCGCTGTTTTCACGGCTGATTTGCAGAACGATTACAGCCGCCAGTGGCTCGATTTCATGCAGACTAAGTCCGAGAATGACAAGCCGCCGACTCTCGCGGAACAAAGTCGATGGCTCACGGAGCGTAAGGCATTCAAGGCCGAACTCTACAAAATCGACGACAAGGAATTCAAGGCGACCGGCAAAGAGCAGGCTGAGCCTGTTTTCAATGCGTTAAAGCAGGCTCAATTTAAGCTCGCCGAGTTGAAAACCAAACAATCGGTTTCCCGGCCTTCGGCACCATTTATCACGTCCACTCTGCAGCAGGCGGCGGCGAATCGTCTGGGCTTTGCTACAAAAAGAACCATGCGCGTCGCCCAGCAGTTGTACGAGGGCATAGACCTCGGCTCGATGGGTTCACTTGGCCTCATTACGTATATGAGAACCGACAGCACCCACCTTTCGGGTGAAGCCGTCAAGGAGGTTCGAAAGTACGTCGGCGCGCACCTCGGCCCGGATTACCTGCCCAAGGAAGCCAAGTTTTACGCTTCCAGGAAAAACGCGCAGCAGGCTCACGAAGCCATCCGCCCGACCGATGTGGACCTTACGCCGGACGATATCAAGACGTTTCTGAGCGACGAGCAATATAAGCTCTATAATGTTATCTGGCGCCGATTCGTCGCCTGCCAGATGTCTTCGGCCATATGGGATGTAACGAATCTGAATATCTCGGCAGACACGCCGGTAGGTTGCTGCAGGTATAGAACGACCGGCAGAATCCTGGTCTTTGACGGCTTTACGAAAATCTGGCCGATTACGTCAAACGAGCAGGAACTGCCTTTGATGGAGGTCGGTCAGACGCTGGCGGTGGTCGATATCAAGGCCGATCAGCATTTTACCAAACCGCCGGCAAGATTCACCGAAGCGGCCCTGGTCAAGGCCCTCGAAAAAGAGGGGATCGGCAGACCGAGCACTTACGCGTCGATCATAAGCACAATACAGGATCGTAAATACGTCGAGCAGAAAGAGAAGAAATTCTACGCCACCGATATCGGCGAGGTCGTAACGGAAAAACTCAGCGAGTACTTCCCGAAGATAATGGACATTGCATTTACCCGCTATATGGAAGAGCAGCTCGACAAGATCGAAGAACAGCACCTCGACTGGATCGGGGTTTTGAAAGATTTCTACGGGCCGTTCAAGGAGAACCTGGATACGGCACAGGCCGAAATGAAACACGCAAAAGCGGAAATGACTCCCAGCGAATACGAATGTCCGAAGTGCGGCAAGCAGCTCGTTTACAGATTCGGCAAAAACGGAAAATTCCTGAGCTGCTCGACGTACCCGGAGTGCACGTTCGCATGTCCCTGTGACAAGGAAGGCAAAATGGTCGAGGAAAAGTTAAGCGAACATGAATGTCCCAAGTGCGGCAAGCCGATGGTGCATAAGAACGGCCGGTTCGGGCCGTTCCTCGGATGCAGTGACTATCCCGAATGTAAAACGACTCTCAAACTGGACAAGGAAGGCAACGTCCTGCCCCCGAAACCGCCCGCAGAGCCTACCGGCGTTAAGTGCTACAAGTGCAAGAGCGGCGAACTGGTAATCAGGCAGAGCAAGAAAGGTCCCTTCATGGGCTGCAACAGGTTCCCGAAATGCAGGACGATTATCAGCATCAAACAGCTTGACCATCTCAAGCAACTGCAATCCGAAGGGAAATGGCCGCCTGAAACAATCGAGCAGGCCGACGTGCTTCTCGGACGTAAAAAGGCCAAGGAAACAGTAAAAGCCAAACAATAGCACAGCGCCATTCCCGAATTAGAATCCCAGTTTACTTATACAGAGCCGCAACTGTAAAGCAGCGGTTACTGCATCAAGCACATAGTGTCAAACGTCCCTTTTTATCGAATTTTTATACTCCAACCAATTTTGCAGAAAACCCCGAAAGCCTGCCGATATAGATTAATTGTAACTGTTAGGTGCCGTGGTTTGCGCGCCCGTGACTAAAGCATGCACAGTAGAGTGAGTAAAGGAACTGCGGCCCGGGTATTGGCTTTGAGAACAAGCCTCTTATAGGACGTAATAAAGTGTTGGAGGTGTGAACCCCGTCAGAGATGCTGTTACGGGGGACATAACGTAATGAATAAAACAATCCGCCGAAGCCGGACTAACGGGGTGAAAAAGAAAAAAACATATAAAAGAGCTAAAAAACACCAGGCACAAAGTTCGATATCTCGAACAGCGCTGAGGTGCCTTGGGATCGGAGTGTGCCTATTCCTCTTATGTAGTTGCCTAAGTTTCGACATTGGTGATTGGCCGAGTGGATTTGAGTATCCTCACAATAATCCGACGGCTAACTGGTGCGGCTCGATAGGGGCTTTTTGTGCGTACTACCTGCTCTATTATATCGGACCGGGCATCTTTATCGTGCTGGTATCGGCAATTTACCTATGGGTTTCCAAACTTGCAGATCGTACTGTGAACCAGTTGGTTTTGCGGATAGTTGGTTTAGGGCTGGTCACGGTGGCCGCTTCGATGAGTTTCTATTGCCTATGGCCCTATCGTTATTTCAATTTTCCGACCGGATCCGGGGGAATTCTCGGCACCGGGGCGGCACAGCTTATGCAAAGTCATTTTGCTTTGCTTGGTACTTATATATTACTTGCGGCCATCTGGGTGGTCGGAGCTGTCTTGTTGGCCGATGGCCTGATGTTAATAGTGCTAAGCGGGCTCGGCTTCACGGCCGCCAAGATAATGGGCGTTGCAATACCGGCATGGTCCGCTGCGAAGGAGCATTCACAGGTTCTCAACGAGATATGGCGAGAATTAAGTGCCCGGCAAAAACCCGCGGTTGTCACAAGTGAAATACCGAAACCGCCCGAGGTTGACAGGTCGTTACGATCGGAAAGTATTGCAGTGACACGTTCGGAAGGTAAAAAGCCCGGTCCCCCGGGTGACCAGGCATCTAAAAGTCCTTTTGTTCAGCCCTCCTACGATGATTACGAGCTGCCGCCACTGGATTTACTGGCTGAACCTGAGCATAGTTTTGCTGCGGTGCAGGAAAAGGTTGTTAAAGCAAAGGCAAGCGCTTTAGAGAAGCTGCTGTCGGAGTTCAATATCAATGCGCGGGTGGTCGCGGCTGATTCCGGTCCTGTTGTGACAATGTTCGAGCTTGAGCTTGCGGCAGGTGTTAAGGTCAGCCAGATAGCAGCCCTTTCGAACGATATGGCTCGTGCGCTGGGTGTCGGTGCCGTCCGTGTTGTGGCTCCATTGCCCGGCAAGCACACGATAGGGATCGAGGTGCCGAACAGCGAGAAAGAAAAAGTCCGCATGAAGGATATGTTCGAGCTGGCGGGCAGCAAACCACAAAGGATGCAGATACCGTTGTACCTTGGCAAGGACTCTTCAGCCGAAGCGCTTGTTTCGGATCTGACGAAGATGCCCCACTTGCTTATTGCCGGCACAACCGGCTCGGGCAAAAGCGTCTGTATAAACAGCATCATTACGAGTGTGCTTCTCACGAAACGACCGGACGAGGTCAAGATGATTCTTATCGACCCCAAGATGGTCGAGATGACGGCTTTTAATACCATTCCGCACCTGATGTGCCCGATAGTTACTGAGACCAAGATGGCCGTCCAGATACTCGAATGGGCTACGGTAAAGATGGATGAGCGTTATGCCCTGCTGGCCGAGGCTAAGGTTAAGAATGTTGCCGAGTTTAACAAGCTCGATTCCGACGAGATTCTCAAGCGGTTTAATCCGAGCAGTCCGGAAGAAGAAGCGATGATTCCGAAAAAGCTGCCGTATATTGTGATAGTAATCGATGAGCTTGCTGACTTGATGATGACCGCGGCCAAGGAGATAGAAGCTTATATCGTTCGCCTCGCACAAAAGAGCCGGGCGGTCGGCATTCATATTGTCCTGGCTACCCAGCGGCCTCAGGCAACGGTCGTGACCGGGCTGATCAAATCGAACATGCCGACACGTATCGGCTTCAGAGTTGCAGCCAGGATGGACAGCCGGATTATCCTCGACCAAAACGGCGCTGAAACGCTGCTCGGCGAGGGCGATATGCTGTTCTTAAAACCGGGAACGAGCGATCTGGCTCGCGCCCAGGGCACTTTTGTCGATGAGGGCGAGATAAAGCGGATTGTAAAACACCTGAAGGATGTTGCCGAGCCGCAATTCCATCCTGAGCTTACCCGGCTTAAGACAATCGATACATCTGATATGGCCAGGGACGAGCTGTTTGACGATGCGGTGCGTATGGTACTGGAGACCAAACGAGGCAGCGTCTCACTGCTTCAACGAAGGCTTAATGTCGGTTATGCCAGGGCTTCGAGGATAATCGAGATGATGGCCGCCTCGGGAATACTTGGCGAGTACAAGGGCAGCCAGGCGCGCGAAGTGATGATGACACTGGAAGAGTATGAGCGTATCCGTGAGCAGATGGATTCGGACGCCGAGGCGGGGTATGAAGACCTCGCCGAGACCGACGAGTCTTCAGAGCCGGCTTATGTCAGTGAGGGTCAGCGGGAATACCTCGCCACCGACAGCGAGGATGAAGACTGAAACGATATTAAAAAAAGCAGATTAAATTTCATAAGATTTTGATTTTGTCATTTCCATTCGCAATTCGACAGCAAGGCCCGCATCTGGTAGACTTTTACGGTTATGAGCAGGGACCTTAAAGACAAAACGCCGGGCGAGCTTGAGCAGATCGTAGAATCTCTGGGCGGCAGAAAATACCTGGCCGGCTACATTTTTCATTTCATCCATACGAAGGATGCCGAAGAGATTTCCGAAATAACGACTCTGAGCAAGGCCTTTAGGGAGCAATTGGCCGAGCAGGGATATTTTATTTCCCGGCTTTCCGTGCTGAACAAGCTGGCCGACAAAGACGGGACGGCCAAGTACGCCTTTGCCCTTGGCGACGGCGGCCGGATCGAAACCGTGCTGCTGCTCGACGGCACGCGCAGAACGCTTTGTGTTTCGACCCAGGTCGGCTGCGCGATGGGCTGCGGGTTCTGTGCCACGGGAAAAATCAAGTTCCAGCGAAATCTCACTGCCGGAGAAATCGTCGACCAGGTCAACACCGTGCAAAAAGATGCCGGCCGAATCAGTAATGTTGTATATATGGGAATGGGTGAGCCGCTCGCTAATTACGCCGCGGTGGTAAAGTCGCTCGCGATTTTGAATCATCCGAAAGGCAAGAACATTGGCATACGGCATATAACGGTCAGCACGTGCGGCCTGGCGCCGGAGATTCGCAAGCTCGCATCCGAAGATGTGCATCCAAGGCTTGCCGTCTCGCTGAACGCGCCGACCGACGCACTGCGGACGAAGCTGATGCCGATCAACGTCAAATATCCGATAGCCGAATTGCTCAAGGCCGTGCGGTTTTATCAGGACAGGACCCGCCAGCGTGTCACCTTCGAGTACGTGCTGATACAAGGTTTGAACGACTCGGCCGGCCATGCGAAAATGCTGGTCAAGCTGCTGGCCGGGCTGGCGTGCAACGTGAATCTGATCGAGCACAATCCGTTTCCAACATGTAAGTACGACGGTAGCGGCAGCGCCCGCATCCGGGAATTTGCCGCTGTGCTGGACCAGGCCGGCATCGAAACGACCACGCGCTTCAGGATGGGCCGGAATATCAAGGCCGCCTGCGGCCAGCTCGGAGCCGACTGGCTGGGCGGTAAAATGAAATGAGCACGAATCTATGAGAGATAGAATTTCAATCATTACAATTGGCCTGTCGCCCGCTTGGGATATCACCTGCCGGGGAAGGAATATCGACTGGGGCCTACACCAGGAAATCGACGAGCAGACCGTTCGGCCTGCGGGAAAATCGCTCAACGTCTCCAAGGCTCTTTCGTGGTTGGGGCAGAGAAATATCGCGGCTGGCCTTTGGGGTAGTGACGACCATCCGCAAATGCTGACAACTGTGAGGAGCTTATGGCCGTCGATTCGGGTAAAATTGACTCCCGTCGCAGCTCCCACGAGACAGAATATCACTATTGTCGATTCGGCCAAAAATAAAGAGATGCATCTGCGCAACAAGAGCCGGCTGACATCGGCCAAAGCCATGAAGAAATTGCAGGCCGACCTGGAAAAAATCGTGCACAAGGGCAGCATTTGTGTCTTTGCCGGGACAATGCCGGACAGCGGGCTTTTGGGCGATGTGATTCGGATTGTCGAGTTCTGCAAAAGCCGCCGGGCGAAAATCGTTCTGGATACTTCGGGACACCCCTTAAAAGAAATCGTCGATACCGGCTCCGCCTGGATGATAAAGCCAAACGTCGAGGAATTGCGCGAGCTGCTGGGCGAGCAGGTTAAGGATGGGCCCGTAAGTCTGGCCCGGGCCGGCCGAAAGCTGCTGGACAAGGTTGAAATTGTCCTTATCAGCCGCGGAGCCAAAGGCGGCGTAGTCGTTACCAAAAACGGCGCCTGGCAGGGCAGGTGTGCCGGCCGCGCAAAGATATTCTCGACCGTTGGCTGCGGCGATTTTTTGCTGGCCGGTTTCCTGAAAGATAGTTCTGTCATGGACGCTGCTCTCAAGACCGCGATAAAAGTCGCCACGGCAAGAGCCTGGGGCTGGACCGAGAAGATGTCCTGGCTGGATGTAAAAAGCAGGATACATGTGCAGGGCGGGCGGATATGAAAGAA
>CAZSOR010000043.1:0-3365 GCA_964608395.1 uncultured Pirellulales bacterium | reverse complement strand
TTTTATTTTATTTACCTGCTATTACGAATAGATCCGAAACTCATCTACCAGGCTCAGGAGCCGGTCTTTTTCTTCGATCGATACTTCATCTATGAATTTTTCAGCTATCCGGGAGGAATAAACGACCTGGCCTCCGGATTCCTTTCACAGTTCTTTTATTATTCATGGACGGGAGCGTTGCTGCTCGTTCTTGTTTTTGCCTTTGTCACCTGGAATACATGGCTGCTCATCCGGTCATTCACCGCAATTCGGCCGATTCTTTATCTGCACTGGATACCGTCGGTAATCCTGCTGGCCCTGCATAGTGAATATAGATTTCCGCTCGTTCTGACGCTGGGACTGCTCTGGGCTTTGCTCGGAATCAATATTTATATTCGCCTTGCTCGGTCAAAAAGTATCCTGCGATTACCGCTCTATCTGCTTCTCCATGCAATCTTGTATTATGTGACTGCCGGCCAGGCTTTTATCTTTACGCTCGTTATCATACTCTATGAGGTCCTGCATAATCGCAGCATTATTTTACCTTTGCTTTACACCTTATTTGCCGCGCTGCTGCCCTGGATCGCAGCTTCGACTTTATTTATTATTCGCGTTCGAGATGCTTATACTATGCACCTGACATCCAGTGATATGTATAGAGTGACCTGGTTGTCCTGGGTGCTATACGCATTCCTTCCGCTTGTCCTGCTGCTGGTAACGGTTGAGGGCGGATATATCAAAGCCCGGAAAAATAACGCGACCAATCTTTGGGAAAGGCTTGCATGCCGCCGTTCTGTTCCTATACGATTGATCCAGGCTGTCATCATTTTTTCTCTCGTTACAATATCAGCCCTGTACTCATACAACAAAAAGGAAAAAGCTTTTTTCTTAATCGACCACTATGCGCGATTTGAAGAATGGCAAAAAGTGCTCGATATCGCGCAAAAGGGTCTTCCGATTAGTAATGTCGTTCAATGCCAGGTCAATAGAGCGTTGTACCATGCCGGTTATTTGTGCGATAAAATGTTCGGCATGACACAACTTTTCGGGGGCGATGGAGTTTTTATGCGTCAGAGCATTCGTTCTCCTTATGCCCTCCAGCACAGCGATCTGTTTTTCGACCTCGGTCTTATTAATGAGTCGGAGCACTGGGCCCATGAAGCCTTAGCCGCCAATGGAGATACAGCGTGGAATCTTCAGCGTCTCGTGCAGGTGAATCTGCTGAAAGAAAAGCGTGACGTCGCGGCCAAATATATGGGGATGCTGCGTAAAACCATGTGGCATAACAAATGGGTAGCAGAACATCAACGGTACCTTTCCGACGAGAATGATTTCGCAGAGCATCCGATACTTCGACATCTCAAAAGTGTTATGCCCGAATCCGATTTCCTCGTTTCGCCCGCCGAGCCGGAGCTGTGTCTCGAAGAGCTGTTAAAGAATACGAAGAATAAAATGGCATTTGAATATTTCATGGCGTATTGCCTGCTGGAAGGACAAGTTGGCCGTTTTGTCAAGAACCTTCAGCGATTTAATGATTATGATTATCCTAAAATTCCACGGCATTTCGAAGAAGCCATGCTTATTTACAATCAACTTGCAGGCAGCAAGGGCATCGCCTTGCAGGGTAAAGAAATCTCAGAGCAGACAATTCGCAAGTTCGATGATTTCAATAACATCATGGCAAAGTATAAAAAGGATAAAACAGCAGCACGTAAAGAGCTGACAAAATACAGAGATACTTACTGGTTTTACGGATTATACTATTATAGACCCGACGAGTAATTATATGCCCCGATTAAAAATTTTCATTATTTTTCTTTTTGTCTGCATCGCAGTGGTGACATTGTGCCCCGGCTGCACGAGCGAGAAACCGGATCTCGAAGGCTGCGACTCCATTGATAAACAACCGGTCATATCTCCGGATTATACTGAAACGATTCTCCCTCCGAACATTGCTCCGACCAACTTTGTCATCAAAGAAACGGCAAGCGCATATTTTGTTCGGATTTCATCTGAACAAGGCGAAGATATTGACATATTCAGCCGGTCCTCCAACATCAGGATTCCCGTAAAACCGTGGAAAAAATTATTAAACCAAAATCGTAACAAGTCTTTGCTCATAACCATTTTTATCCGGGACAAGGAGGGCAAATGGAGTCGTTTCGCTCCTGTTGAGAATTATATTGCCCCGGACGAAATCGACTCGCATCTCGTTTACCGGCTCATGAAACCGCTGTATCAATATTGGGACAAGCTGGGCATATATCAGCGTAATTTGACCAGCTATGACGAACGTCCCATTGTTCTGAACACGGCGATGGGCAAAAATTGTGTCAACTGTCATTCTTTTCATAATTACAATCCGGACCGAATGATATTTCACATGCGTGCCGGGGCGGTCGGCACGTCGATGATACTGGCGTACGATAACGAAACTGATAAGGTCGATACATCGACATCTTTCAATCACGCTACATCATACAGATCGTGGCATCCGAACGGCCAAATCATTGCGTTCGCTTTCAATACGGTAAAGCAGGTTTTTCACGCCGTCGGCAAAAACCTCGATGTTTACGACAGGGCCTCCGACCTTCTCCTTTATAACATCAAAACCAATACAATCACAACGTCGCCCAAAATATCGACTTCCGAACGTTTGGAGACATATCCCGAATGGTCGCCGGACGGCAGGTACCTCTACTTTTGCAGTACACCCGCACTGGACATTTATGAAACAGATGAACATCCCTTTAAAAAAATTAGATACGATTTAATGCGCATCTCATACGATGTTCGGACCGATTCGTGGGGCCAGGTTGAGCCTGTTTTACTCGCAAGTAAACTGGGCCTGAGCGTCGCCCATCCGAAACTCTCGCCGGACGGCAAATATATTCTTTTATGCATGTCGGAATATTCATATTTCCCGCTATATATGCCGGATTCGGATTTGTATCTGCTGGATACCGAAACACTGGAATTTCATAAGCCGGAAAAGATAAACAGCGACCGGGCGGAAAGTTATCACTGCTTCTCCAGCAACGGCCGCTGGGTCGTATTCAGCAGTAAGCGTCAGGATGGATTATGCACGCATCCTTATTTCAGCTACTTTGATACTAACGGCAATTTCAGCAAGCCGTTTCTTTTGCCGCAGAAAGACCCGGAATATCACCAATCACGCGTTGTTGTTTACAACATCCCGGAATTAGTGAACGGCCCGGTCAAAATCCCGCCGCAAAAGCTGATAAAGACAGCATGGTCCAATCAGATAGTCAAAGCCAAACTTGATCCCAAAGTGGGCACGAAACAGGGCAATCAAACTGAAGAAACGCCCTACAAATCCAGCCTTAAAGATGCCGGACCCTGAAATTGGCTTTGAATTGGCTTTG
>CAZSOR010000042.1:0-20623 GCA_964608395.1 uncultured Pirellulales bacterium | reverse complement strand
TGCACAATCGAATGTGGTTAAATCTGTTTCCATAATAATAGTTATCGGTTCTTTATCAATGCTTCTTTAGGAGCAAAGTATGCGTGCATGCGTATTTTTAAGCTTCTGATGCACTAATCCACTCATTCGCTGCCGATGCAGTATAGATGCTTCTCCGACCGTATAAAAATATTCCGCTGCGAGATGGCCGGGCTTGCTTTGCATTTTTCATTACCTGTGGCAGAGCTAAGCTTGTTCTTTGCGAGCACCTTGAATTCGGCTCCCTCTTGTATCACCGTTGTGGTTCCTTTGTCCGAGAGGAAATAAATTTTGCCGTCAGCCCAGACCGGCGAAGCCGAGAATCTGTCACCCAGCCGCTGTCGCCAGAGAACTTCGCCGGTTGCCGCTTTGAGACACTTTGCGACGCTGGCCTCGGTTACCAGATAGAGGTACGGCCTGACGTAGAGCATCGACGGTATCTTCGGCACATCATCGGCCGACTCCCATGCTATGTGCGTTTTGGTGACATCGCCTTTACCGCCGGTGCGGACCACGCGGATCGCCGAGTCTCCGAATCCGGACGCGGTAAAAATCAGGCCCTCGCCTACGACTACCGAAGGGACCACCCCTTCGCCCGGGCTCGATACCGTCCAGATTCTTTCGCCGGTGGCCGGGTCGAAGCCCTGTATTACGTTACCCGCCGAGCTGACGAGCTGGTCTTTGCCGTTGACGCTGAGGATTTGCGGGCTGACGTGAGCGATTTGCGACAGGCCTCGCTTACCTTCCCAGCGGACCTTGCCCGTATTTTTGTCGAGAGCGAGAATTACAGCCTTGTCCCAGGGCTTCTGCCAGCCGAGCTTCGAATCCGCCCCGGAGCTGCTCGGATCGAAGGCGACGATTACAAGCTCTTTGTACAGAATCGGCGAGACTCCCAATCCGTGCTCGCTGAAATACTCGAAGTCGCTGTTTATCCATACCGTTTCACCTTCCATAGAGACCGCCGCGATGCTGCCGTCATAGGCAACTACGTAGACGTTTTTGCCGTCGGTGACCGGCGTGGAGGTTGCGTACGAATTGAGCGCCTGCTTATGTCCCGGTTTTTGCCGGAGCACCTGCCTGTCCCAGAGGACGGTCCCGGTCTTTCGGTCGAGGCACAGTAGACGAAACGATGCGCCTTCGTCGGTGGCCGTGGTTACGAAGGTGCGATCGCCGAAGACAACCGGGCTCGACCAGCCGATACCATCGATTGGTGTCTTCCAGACAATGTTCGCCGTTGCGCTCCACTGTGTGGGCAGGTTTTTCTCATTCGAGATTCCCTGCCTGCCGGGCCCGCGAAAGCCCGGCCAGTTCTCTGCCACTGATGTTTGAGGACCAACCGTGGAAAATGCCGTTAACCAGCACAGCAAAAAAACAGCCGTTTGATTCATAGTTCTCATCTGTCCTGAATACCTCCGAACATGATCGTCCAAAAGACCGCTATAGTTTTCAATACATCGCTATACTACCGAATCCTCCCGGAAAACGCAATCTAATGTTTTCTTTGGGTCTGGTGAGCCTGTTTAAAAACGACCAATTGTCGATTGTAAAAATTATGCAGTGTTATTACGATATTGCCTATCGTGTATCCCGTCCATACGGGCCCTTATGCAAGGGGCAATAGTCAACCGGTTTAAGGGAGGCTGCCATGAAGATATCGAAAGTTATTCCATCGTGCATGTAATTCATTGCGCCGGCTTCGGCGATGATGGACTCGCCCAGGTCCAGATCGGGCATTGCTACCTTTATTAAATCCTTTTTACCTTTTTTGCTTGCTAATCGAAGATTTTATTGCGAGTTGATTGGGACTAAATCACATTTATTATCCCACTCGTATAAATGCTTTTTTCGCGTCTCTATTAACGCTCGGATAAGCCGCACATTTATTTTTTCAGGCTCCGTTCCACTTACTATTTGTTCAACGAAGCGCATCAGTATTTCACGTTCAATATGCAGGTCGTAATACTCTATCGCCTGCCGAATAATCGTCTTGAGCTCTTCATTCGATTTCCACGGCTTTGCAATGAATCTGAAAATTTCTCCATGGTTGATCGCCGCCAGCAGCGTATCTGTGTCAGCATACCCCGAGAGGACCATCCTGATGATGTGAGGATACTCCTTTTTGACAGCCTTGAGAAGCTCAAGTCCGCCCATTTCCGGCATACGCATGTCGGTTACGATGACTTGCACCTGGCTCTGCTCGAGGAGTTCAAGCGCCTCTTTCCCACTACTGGCAAAGAGAATTTCATACGGCTCATCAAGAAGGCCCCTTTTTAGAGACGTCAGCACTTTTTCTTCATCGTCCACAAATAATACTGTTCTCTTTTCCATCGCTCATTATCTCCTGTTTGTCATTTTCTTTCGTGCCAATTGGAAGCTTTATTGTGAATTTTGTGCCCTCACCAACAGTGCTCTCGACGAATAACTTGCCATTGTGCTTGTTTACGATAATGTCATGTGAGACACTCAAACCGAGCCCCGTGCCTTTGCCGGCAGGCTTGGTCGTAAAAAAGGGTTCGAAAATCTTCGAAAGTTTGTCGGGAGGAATTCCCGGCCCATCATCTGCGATTTCACAGACCATCTCCGTCTCTGTCGCGTATGTCCTGATTGTGATAGTCCCATTGCTGTCTCTTTCCTGAGACTTGATTGCCTGGGCCGCGTTAACGAGGATATTTAGAAATACCTGGTTTATCTGGCCGGAGTGGCAGAATATCATGGGCACTTCGGAAAAGTCGGTCTTGATATCGGCATCATATTTGATCTCATTTTTCGCCACAATAAGAGTGGACTCGATACCCTTATTGATATTGTATTCGTCACGGCTTCCCGGCTGGTCAACTCTTGAGAAGTCCCTTAAGTTCTGGACAATGCTGGTGACCCTATCCAGTCCTTCTCTCGAATCATCGAACAATCCCTGGATATCTTCGAGAATAAAGTCAATTTTCAGATCGTCCCGGAATTGGCCAATACCTTCTATCTTGCTTCGTAGTTCTGTTTTCCCCAGTGTTTCAATTTGTCCAGTGAGCTCGTCGTACGTTATGATCAAATCCCGGATCTTCTTCACGTAGCTTTGGAGCGTCTGGAAATTGCTGGCGACGAAGCCCACGGGAGTGTTCATCTCGTGTGCGACGCCTGCGGCGAGCTGGCCGATGGAAGCCAGTTTCTCATTTTGCACCAGTTGACACTGCATTTCTTTCAGTTCCCTGTGAGACCGTTCGAGTTGTTCATAGGCGGTTGTTATGGTCTCCTCCGCCCGCTTGCGATTGGTGATATCTCTTACTGTTGCCTGCAGCAATTCTCTGCCTTCCAGGTCAACCCGGGTCAGCAGTATAGTAGCATGAAATTCCTTCCCATCCAATTTCATATGCTGCCACTCGAAGAAATTGCTGCCTTCCTTCATCGCCTTTTCTATCATATCTTTGGCTTTTTCGGAGGAAAGTTGTCCATCAGGCTGATATTCCGGAGATACATCCCAGGGCCCCTTGGTTATAAATTCTTCTTCGTTCCGGGCTCCAAACAACTCAAGGGTCGCTTTGTTTCCGGCAACAAACTTCCACGTCGGAGGGGCAAGCATCATAATTGCGTCCCGCGAGGATTCATAAAGAGTCCTATACCTTGCTTCGCTCTCCCGCAGTGCTTTCTCCGCCTTTTTGCGATTAGTGATGTCATAAAGTACTCCTCGGGTACCGTTGACCTGACCGTGAATGTCCATGGTAAAAGTGGAAAGGATAGAGACATATATCTCCCTGCCATTGCACGTTCTGAGGGCTAACTCCTCGATTTCAACATTCCCTTTCATTAGTTCTATTAAACACGAGGTTCTCTCTTCCTGGTTACCACAATACTTCTCCGGCAAAAAAGGTTCGTTAATCAATTCTGCGGGGTCAGAAATCTCTAATAGTTTCATAAATGCCGGATTAACATAGGTTATCTTTCCATCTGAGTCGAGAGCATAGATGTTGCTTTTAGAACATCCCAGCAACTGAAAATCTTCTTCCATTTCCTCTTGCAGCTTCTTTTTCGCTGTTCTCAAGATGTCTGTTTGAGTTACGATCCCACACAACTGCTCATTGTCCGTAATAACCAGCCTGTGGACATGCATCTCATCCATAGTCTTGTAGGCGCTGAAGACGGAATGGTGGGAGGGTATCGTCGTAACTGGAGAAGACATTACCTCTTCTACGTTAATGTGAGCAGGATCCTTTTGAGGTCCAATAACTCTTTTGAGAATATCTTTTTCCGTAATAATACCCTTTATCTCATCTCCCTCCAGAACTACGGTACAAGAGATATCGCGGGAGCTCATAATTTGCACTGCTTCTGCAACAGTCGCTTTGGTTTGTACCACGGCCACAGTACTATTCATTATCTGTGCAACGTCTTTCCATATACAGTAGGTTGTAAGGGATCGAATCAGGTCGGTTTGAGTTACAATTCCGAGCAGGCGCTTCCCAGTTACGACTGGCAGTCGCTTGATGTTTTTGGCCTCCATAATTGCGATGGCATCAAAGACAGACGAATCAGGGGATATGCACTCAACAGGACGAGACATCATCTCCGCCACCGCCATCTGATCCCAACCCCAATCCTTGTTTACAATCTTTGTGAGGAAGTCTTTTACCGTAACGATGCCAACAACGTTGCCGTTGTCTACAACAAGGATACAGGTCACTTCATTCTCAGACATCACCTTCGCGGCTGAGCTCCCAGTTTCATTGGAAGCAATCGTAATCGTTTCTTTGGTCATCACGTCCTTAACTTTCAACCAAACGAAGCGGGAGCTTATCAAACGATTGGAGCGACAGTCCATTACCTCCGTTTTAATTGAATCGCCACACTGCTTTCTATTTGCCATGAGCTTTTCTTTCACTTGCATTTTTTCTAATTCTGACCAGCCCCGTTCTGCAAATGGTGATCTTTTTGCCAATTGGCGCTGGCCCAATATGCTAACTTTGGAACCTGCAGGGCCATTTGACCTTCTTTTTATTCCATTTAGCCAGCCTGGCTTTTGTAATCCGATCTGACTACTCTACCCACCAGAAGAGCTGTTAGCTTTTTTCCAGCACTTTCTCTGCGTGTTCGGTCTTATGCTGCTCCGTTTCCTCTGCCGGTTCGTTGTGTTGATTCTGAAAGTCGTAATACTCTACCGCCTCCCGGACGGCCGGTTTGAACTCTTCCTCAAGTTTCCACGGCTTGGTGATGAATCTGAAAATCTCTCCCTGGTTTATCGCTGTGAGCAGGGTGCTTACCTGTGTGTATCCCGATAGAACCATCCTGATGACGTTTGGATAATCTTTTTTGACGGCCTTGAGAAGCTCAAGCCCGCCCATCTCGGGCATACGCATATCGGTTACGATTACATGCACCTGGTTCTGCTGGAGGATTTCAAGTGCCTCTTTCCCGCTATTTGCAAAAAGAGTATTATATGACTCATCAAGAAGGCCTCGTTTTAGGGATGTCAGTATCTTTTCCTCATCATCCACAAATAATACTGTTTTCTTTTCCATGGCTCATTATTTCCTTTCGTCATTTTCTTTCGTGCAAAGTGTATGTTTATTGTGCTCACTTATCATTGTATGGATATCGTTGGCCCCCGGCAGAGTTCTATATCCTCTGGCCCGCTCCAAGTCCTTGGCTAACACAACGACGAAAAATTTCCGGCGCTCCGATGCACCTGCGGGACTTACTCCCCGAAACTCTCGCGTAATTATTTTCGTCAAATTAATCCTCTTGAATTATCAAAAAATATGAAATTACAAGAAAAATTCCGCCTGCAAGTGTTGATTCTCGCTATCAGCTTTTATAACTATCGATCCTATGGATACAGTCATCTTCTGATTTTCTCCGGCGATATATGGGATCACAAATGCATTTGATGGGCTAAATGCACCTTTTTATATGTCCGATTATGGATTGCAAAATTATGTTGTGCTGGTACGATATGGGCAATCGTAGTTCCCAGCCGTTATGGGTGAATACGAATGGAACGATAGGGCAGCCGGCTTTAAGGAGACCGCCATGAAGACATTGAGAGTAAACGAATATCTATTTGCAACGCTTGGATGCATGCTGTTGCTGTCCGGATTTGTGGCGGCGGGTCAAAAGTCGGCTCCGCTTAATGAGAGCGTAAGGATCGTGCCGGAAGAAACTGATGCGGTGCTGGCGAATCCGGGGATGGGCTGGGAGACGTTCGGCCGGGCCGCGGATAAGGACAAAAACCTGCCGGACTGGATTGCCTCGACGATCCACTATTCCCGCTGGGGCTGGGGGGTATTGGAACCGGAGCCGGGTAAGATAGATTATGCGTTTCTGGATGGAGTTCTTGACGAGACACGCGCCTCGGGCCAGAAGCTGGCGTTTCGCGTAATGTGCTGTTCGACAAATCGGGGCAGGCCTTATCATCCTGAATGGCTCGCAGACGTCGGCGGCAAAATCCTGACGTGTGATTACTCGGGAACCGAAGGACTGCTCGTGCCGGACCTTGACGATCCGGTCGTGCTCGAAATGCATCTGGACTTCATCAAACGACTCGGCGAGAGGTACGACGGGCACCCGGACATCGATCACGTGGACCTCGGCACGGTCGGCTGGTGGGGCGAGTGGCACATGAGCGGCTCAAAGGCCGGCAAAATGCCGACAATGGCCAATCGCGAAAAAATCATCGACGCCTACTTTGCCGCGTTCCGCAGGACGCCTTTACTGATGCTGATAGGGGGCGGCGAATGCCTGAGCTACGCCGTGGATTTGGGCGCCGGCTGGAGAGCGGACTGCCTCGGTGACATGGGCGGATTCTCGGAGAACTGGTGCCACATGTGCGACGCCTATCCTAAACTGATCCCGGCCGCCGGAGTGCAGGATGCCTGGAAGACGGCGCCGGTCGCCTGGGAGAGCTGCTGGGAGATGCGGCGATGGGTGAAGGAGGACTGGTCGTTGCGATATATTTTCAATTACGCCCTGGCCATGCACGGCTCGTATTTGAATAACAAATCGGCGCCGCTGCCGGAGGGTGAGAATGTCCGCGCCGAAATCGAGCGTTTTCTCCGCCGGCTCGGATACCGCCTTGTGCTAAGGCAGTTCGAACACCCCGCAAGCATTAAAGTCGGCGGGCAGTTGACGCTGGCGATGAAATGGCAGAACAACGGCTCGGCACCGTGCTACAGGCCGTATCGGGTGGCGTACCGCCTGACGAGCGAGACCGCCGGCGAAAAAATACTCGTGGGGAATGTCACCGTAGAGAAATGGATGCCGGGGCACGTCGAGACCTTTAGCGAGGAATTTATCAAGAACCCGCCGGAGCTTCCGCCGGGGCCGGTTGCCGATGTGGTCGACCGCGTTGTCGTACCGGGCGATGTCCCTGCGGGTCTGTATAAGCTGTCGATAGGTATCGTCGGTGAGCAGACGCCCGAGCCTGTTGTACAGCTCGGTATAAAAGGCAGGACGCAGGACGGCTGGTATCCGCTTAGCGAAATCGAAATAACAAAATAGACATACAAGGAGCAATGAAAAATGATGCAGAAAAACGAACCAATATCCAGACGTCAGATGATGAAAAAATCGCTGGCCGCGGCGACCATACTAACTTCGGCTTCGGCCGGTAGGGCAGTGACAAAGGTGAAGAAAGCACCGGTCCGGCTGGGCGGCCCGACATTCGAAAAATTCCAGGATCCCGCCGGCTGGGTAGCGGCGCTGAAAAAGCTCGGCTACAACGCAGCCTATTGCCCGGTCGGTGCCGATGCCGGAGACGACGTCGTCAAAGCGTATGAACGGGCGGCCAAAGATGCGAACATAATCATTGCCGAGGTGGGAGCGTGGAGCAATCCGATAAGTCCGGATGAGAAGACTCGCAAAGAAGCGCAGGAAAAATGCCGCCGGCAGTTGCATCTGGCGGACCGCATCGGGGCACGGTGCTGCGTGAATATTACCGGCTCGCGCGGCGAACAATGGGACGGGCCGTCGGCGAAGAATTTTACCGACGAAACGTTCGATATGATAGTCGAGACGACGCGTGCGATTATCGACGATGTCAAGCCGAGCAGGACTTATTTTACATTGGAGACGATGCCGTGGGCGTATCCCGATTCGGCCGATTCGTACCTGAGCCTGTTCAAGGCCATCGACCGCAGGCAGTTCGCCGTGCATCTGGATCCGGTGAACATCGTGTGCAGCCCGCAGCGTTATTTCAGCAGCGGCGCTCTGATCCGCGAGTGCTTCGCCAAGCTCGGGCCGTACATCAAAAGCTGTCACGGCAAGGATATTCTTTTGCAGCTCAAGCTGACGACACATCTCGACGAGGTTCGACCCGGACTCGGCGGGCTGGATTACGAAACGTTCCTCAAGGAATTGAGCAAGAGGCCCGATGTCACGCTGATGCTCGAACACCTGCCGAACGCCGAAGAATATCGCCTGGCTGCCGAGTACGTACGCGGCGTCGGTAAGAAAATCGGAGTGTCTTTTGCTTAAGGAACCGATTAAGATGCCAGTCAGTAAGCTTAGATACAAGCGGCTTCGGACGTTTGGGATTTTCGTATGTATGATTCTTTCCGTAAGCGGCATTCAATCCGTAGCAGGGCAAGGGCGTGCCGTGCCGGCCGAACACCCCCGGTTGCTGGGCTCTCGCGAGTATTTGCAGTCGCTGGCAGCAAGCCGGCCCGATGCTTACAAACGCGTCGTAGCCGTGGCACGGCAACAGAATGCCGACGACCACGCCAAAATGATATCGATGGCGCTGGTCTGTGCAATCGAGAACGATGAGTCGCTCGGAAGGGACGCTGTACAGTTGGCGATGAAATATGTCACCGGGCCCATCAGGAAGGGACATGTTACTTTTGCGCATGACCTGGCGCGATGCGCGATTGTTTACGATTTGTGTTATGAGTCCTGGACACAGCAGCAGCGAGAACAATTTCACGAGTATATGAATGCTACCGTTGACGCTAACGTTCGCTCCGAGACTCACGTCTTTCACAACGGCTGGTACGGCTACAAGCACTGGGGTATCGGCCTGGCTTGTTACGCTGCGTATTATGAAAATGACCGGGCGGCTGGTATTCTGGATGGATTGGAGGCCGACTGGCGTACGCGGGCCGCTCCGGCGCTCGAGTTGGCAGGCGACGGAGGCGGCTGGGCCGAGGGCTACTATATCAACTACTGGCTCTATGAATGGCTGTTCTTCTGCGAGGTCGCTCGGCGCTGCGAGGGCCTCGACCACTACGCCGAGGCGCCGAAGTTCTTCGAGAATCGTGCTGTGGCAGGCATGTTCGAGGCCTATCCGGGTATAAGCACATACAATTCTCGAAGGCCGATCCCCATGGGTGACAGCGGCGGCCGTATCTTTGGCGGGGACCGTGACAAGGTTCTGTCGGCCAGGCGTATTCTCGTTAGCCGCTATGTTGATGATCCGGCTAATCAGGCAGTGCATGCGTTCAACGAGCAGACGCCGCGTTCGAGCGTGGGCGTATATGCGTATAAGGATTTTCTCTGGCGCGATACGCCCTTCGTCTCCGCTCAGGGTGAAGAAAGCCTTCATGCCGAGCGAAGACGAAACATCAAAGCGGGCAGCCTGGAAGATTTTAAGCTGTCCCATATCAGTCAAGGCCCGGGCTATGTTTATGCTCGAAGTTCATGGAACGACGATGCGACGTATTTCTTTTTCAAGTGCGGCGACCGGTTCACCGCTCATCAGCATCTGGACGTGGGACATTTTCTGATCTACAAATACGAGGAGCTGGCCGGCGACGGCGGCCATTACGATTCGTTCGGATCGAGCCACGACGTTAACTACCACCTGCGCACAATCGCGCACAGCACAATTTTGCTTTACGACCCGGCGGAGAAATGGCCCGGCATCCGCGCTGGTAATGTCACCGGCAACGACGGCGGCCAGGCTCATAATTGGCCTCACCACAACGGGGCCGTCACCGACCCGGAACAGTGGCACGCCGGGCGTGACTTGTACGACATCGCGGATATTCTCGCCTTCGAAGACCGGGGGGCTTATGTATATGTCGCAGGCGACTGCACGCGGGCCTATTCCAGCGACAAAATGGAATCATTCACACGTCAGATTATCTTTCTCCGCCCGAACACGTTTGTCATCTTCGACCGGGTCTGCTCCAAAGACGCAGGTTTCAAAAAAACCTGGCTGCTGCAGGCGATTAAGGTCCCCACACAGACGAACAAACACCTAATCATTACCAACGGCAAAGGCTGGCTGTTTGTCCAGACGCTGCTGCCGGAACATTCGCAGGTCAGGCTCGTATCCGGCCCGGAACTTTACAGCTACGGCGGCCGCGACTATCCGCCCTCACGTGATACCGGACCCGCTCCCGAGTGCCGGATCGAGATCTCGCCTTCCGAGCCGGGGACATGCGATTATTTCCTGCACGTTTTGACGGCCGCCGGCAGTGATGTTGCATCTGTGGATGAGGCGACCATGATTCGCTGGGGCCGGGCGCAGGATATTACCGTTTCTGTCGGCGAGACAACAATCAAATTCGCCATACCCGACGTCGGAGGCAGTATCGAGCAGTCCGGGCAACTGAGGCAATTGGCGGATAAAGTCGTCCCTGCTGTTTCGTCGGATGAGTAATAACCACAGAGCAATTCGACGGCCTGCTCCATGTCCCGTCATTTATTTTAGACCTTGAAGAATATTTTGTGCCGGTACAGGAACCACAGCAGCAGCCACTTGATGGCCAGAACACCAACAGGCAGAATCAGCGGCGCAACCAGTCCCGCGTGTGCAACGAGACCCGATAGGAAAAACTCTGTAATTGAACCGAAGTCTACGAATCTTTGCAGGAAGTATATCGTTATGGGATTGACGCCGATCACGACAAAGAATATGGTCCACTTGCGGTATCCCTTGACGTCGATTATCCAATAGAACAAGGCAAGCAGCATCAGGCAGAAGCCGCCGGAGAAAAGAGTGTATGAACTGGTCCAGATAATCTTGATAATCGGAAATACGAATCCCCACAAATAACCAATCATGACACATGCAAGTCCGGCCAAAGCCAGGCCGGCCGCCTTTTTGTTGCCGGGCCGGTTGCTGCGGAGCCAGAGCCCTGCCAGCGAGCCCATCAAGACCGTACAAATCGCCGGGAGGGTAGAGATGAGGCCTTCATTGTCGCCGAAGCCGTAGTAAAGTTCTCCCGGAACTAACTGCTGGTCAATAAACGAAGACAGACAACCCTCGGCCGTCATCACGCCTGCTCCAAAGCCCGGCACGGGAATCAACGCCGCGGCAAGCCAGTACAGGATAAGGACCGCAGCGATAAATATCGCCTGAGCCCGCCATTTTGTATTGAGGACGATAATAGCGGCGAAAAAGTAACATAGCCCGATCCGCTGCAGCACGCCGAGCCAGCGCATTTCGGAGAACTCGAAGTTCTGCAAATTGTTGAATATCAAACCCAGCAATATTAGCACAAAACTTCGCTTGATAATGTGCAGGTAGAGAACAGGCAGGCTTTGTCCACGCTCTCGCCGGCGGGAAATCGCAAACGGCAGCACCGCTCCCATGATGAACAGGAACAGCGGAAATATCAAATCCTCGAAATGAAAGCCCTGCCACTCGACGTGCTCGAGCTGCTTGTGAATTAACTCGGTAACAGGGTTCTTCCATACTTCAAGAAAGCTGCCAAGAGCCGTGCCGCCCCCGATAATCCAGAACATGTCAAATCCACGAAGAGCGTCTATCGAGACTATGCGCTCTGACGGTAAAGTTTGCTGCTCGGTGTTGGACACTGCCGGATCCTTTCAATCGGTTGAGTAAATTTGAATTTCCCATTAATACCTGCCCAGCTACGCCGCGGAACATGATTTGAAGGAGAATATCAGGTTTTTTCCGGTAATTCAAGCTTTCTGTCCGGTTCTCGGAGCTACCCGATAAAATTCATTCAGCGGATCTGATCAATTACGGCAAAAATTTCCATGTATTAAAGCAGAAATTTGATTGATTTAAGCTGCTGTGTTCTTTAAAATATACCTGTTGCGAGTGTAGACATATAGTTCTGCTGCAATAAGCAAACTCTAGGCACAAAGCAACAGGGAGACGGGGTAAAGAAGAGCTTAGTGAACTGCCCGTGTCTCCCTTTTTTTATGGGCTGATTTTAACAACATTAAAAAAGCAAAGTAATGGGAGGCCGAAGACGTTGGACGGCAGGTACCATATCCAGGACACGGAGCGGGACATATTAAGTCACTCTAAAAGAGCGGACTGGATACATATCCTCAGCTTGGATCCTATTCTTGCGAACGATGTTTACGAAAGGATACATAACGATCCGAGAATGAGAAACTATCGATTGCATAGGCCTCGAAAAACAGAAATACGGGATACTGCCGAAGAAATTGAGGCTATGGCACGGGATACAGTATTGTCGCGATTGCTTATCATTGACGTGCGCAAAGAAGCGCTGCCCAAACTTCGGACGGCGTATAATAAAATTGTCGGTTATAATCGCAGAGATCTCAACAGATTTTGCTTTACAATACTGATAGGCGACGGTCCGTGGAACCTGTTCTGGGCAGGAAAAACATTGGACGTTTTTGTCCCTTATCTCTCCGAGCATCGAGTGGATTTTCATCCTGCCGTTTTCTTCTACGATCCTTTCCTGCACTATGAAAAGGGCGAGATCGTGCGTGGTGCAATGGATGATAAATTTGTGCTTCCGGACAAAATCCCGAGAAGGTTTGTTCCGTATTTCAAGAAGGACCAGAGTATTAGAGTGGATAAAATAAGGCGATATTTCAGAGCAATCGGCAAGCCTGATGATATTCGTAAAAAAAGGCTCAAAAGGTTGAGAAGCCTGTATAAAAAAAGAATAGCCGAGCAATTCCCCAACCATAAAGATCAATTGAAAGCGTGGCTGTCTAAAAAAGGAATCAGATTGGCAAGCGAAAAAATGCACCTCTACCCGCTGTTCTTCGAAGACTGGGTGTATGAACTTACGCAAAGAGCAAAAAAACGCTAATTTCAATATGCTTCTGTATCTGGTAATTTACAAGAGGCCTATACCGAGGTGATCGATATAGGCCTCGAATTAATGCTAATTTTTATATCCCTTTAACACGGCTGTAATTATTCTGCAGCGGCTTCTTTCGGGCGATTCAGCCGGATATCATCGAAGTACATCTTGCCCGAACCGCCGGGAATCGTCATATTGTCTATGGTGCCCAGGCCAATCGCTATCCTGTCGACGTTGGTCAGGTTCACGCCCTGATCGGCAAAAGCTGACAGCGGGATAATCCACTCGGTCCAGGTGTCGATCTGTGCCGCAGCCGGATCATCGTGAATTACCACCGCAGGCGCTCCTGCACTATTTGAGAGAGCTACATAAAGCGGCTCGGCATCGTTGCTGAGTATGCCGATATCCTGGTTCGCCCACTGTGGGCCGACATTACCGGTGAACGTTACGTTAGTCAATACGGCCTGACACGTTAAAGCAGCGTCATGGCTGGTTAGCGCCAAACCGATGTGGACATTCGAACCCATCGGGATGCTCTCTGTGCCCTGCATGGTCCAGGTAGATCCGTTGGCTGAATGAGACGCTGTAAAGCTGCCGGAAATGCTACGCTCCAATTTCACCCAGTACGGTGCAGTTATCGAGGCGGTCGTCGTGTCGAGGCTGGTCTGGCCCGTGCCGGGACGCCGCTGGAAGGAAACACCCGAACCGGGCGTCACAACCATCATCGCGTGCGCAGAGTCCGGATCGAGCGTCTCACGAATCATCACGCCGGCCTTTGCCCAGACGTTTGTGTTTTCGACGCTGTCGACTTTCGCGACCATCGAGCCGGCGCCGGTGAGCATTTTGTAGGCAAAGTGGAACTCATCAGCCTCTACGCCGTTAACCGCCCAGATATCCGCGCCGGAGGCGGTCATCGTATAGGTGCCGGACGGGCCTTCGACGAAACTGCCGACGGACGCTGGATTGCCTCTGAACCACAGTGACAATTCCGCAACGCCTTGCTCGCTCCAGTCACGAGTATCGCTCAACGTTTTCTCTGCTTCTGAATAGTTTGCGTAACCCTGTTTGTTGTTGTCATAGAAGAACGGCATCGATTGATTACTCCCGTGGACGATGGTTTCTTCAGTGTAAGAAGCAGTAGTCTCGTCGCCCACGGCCGAACCAGTTCCGTTGCCGGGGTAGGCCGGTTCATTACCATGAGCAACGTAACCAAGCCCATCTTTCCATGCCCACCATATCTCGTTATTGCCAACATCGTAATCCTCGAAGTCATCCAAGACAAAGAAATCGCCGGTCGTAAAGCTCCAGACGTTGCCTGCCCACGGACTATCGGGATTGGTAGCGTTGACTTCATCGATCCGCCAGTAATACGCCGTATTTAACGTGAGTATGCCGGGATCGTAGCTCTCTTCGCCAAGGGCTTTTGGTCCCTTATATTCGGGCGAGGTTGTCGTAGCATTCTTTACGGCGTCTGCATCCGTGCCGAAATACGCCTCGTGCGAAGCGGCAACGGCTCCCGCATCCCAGCTAAGAACCACCGTCGGCTTTACGTCCACAGCATCATCAGCCGGATTCGGGCCGCTGACGGCGCCCAGAGTCGTGAAACTCCAAACGTCTCCTTTATGCATTTCTATGCCATCGTACTCGTCAACACGCCAGTAATAAGTTTTTGCCAGATCAAGCGGGCCGGGGCTGTAATTCACAGTACCGTTAGGAACACCCACAACAGCGTTGCTCACCTCGTCGAAATCTTCGCCGAAGAATATATAGTGCAACTTTGTACCGAAACCTGCCGTCCAGTTAAGCTGCGCATTCAGGTTGACAAATTCGGCTCCGTCAACCGGGTCGGGATAATACGCAGTCTTAGAAGGAATCGAGAAGCTCCAGACGTTGCCTTTCCATGGACTATTCGGGTCGGCGTCATTGATCTCATCTATTCGCCAGTAATAGGTCGTGCCGGGAACAAGGCCATCCGGATAAGCATATCCGGCAAATCCGGCAAGGAACGTTGTCGAAGCCTCGTTACCCCGAAACGTAGCGCCGGTGCCGTCATCATCATTGACATCGTCAAAATTGTCGCCCATATACACGTCGTGCGAGACCGCATTTAGCCCCGGCGACCAGCTGAGGGTGACCCACGTCTGCTCATGCAGGCTCCCGTTCGCAGGACTTGGCCTGGTGGCGAAATCAGGTATCACCTTCAGTGCCGAAATACTAAGCGTATCGTGTCCAGACGCCGTGATTCGCACGCCTATCACCGGCACGTCCGTCGTGAAAACCACACCGAAAGCATTCTGACCATTGACGTTAACTCCCGTATCGGCATAAGCAGTCGCGCCGCTGAACGCAACCGGCGCTCCGAGCGAACCGTCCGCAAGAACCGCCTGCCACGTCCCCGAGTCGTTGCCGCCTCGCTCGAAATGGAAGAAAGTCTTCGTCAGGAAGGGAAAAATCGTTTCCTGGAAGTCAATCCCGTCGATCGATGATATATTGTCGGCATCCCCAGGGACAGCAAACATGAAGTTGTCGGCATTCGAGCCCACGTCGCCGGCCTTAACGGTCGACGTTCCGCTTACCGTTGCATCTGGAGTCGGATCGCCTTCGGCCCAGAGCGTTTCAACGCCGGCATCGATATACCACCGCGTCGTCGTACCCAGTGCCAGATCCTCATCAGCAACAACATATTCGGTCCCCTCATACCGAAAGCTGACAATCGCACCGTCAACCACGGTAACATCCGCCAGGCCGCTGAGTGTGTCTGCCCCAACGGGGGCTGCCATAACCATCACGGCAAAGAGGATTAGACAAAGAAAATTCTTAGACATAACAGTCCTCCTTTTAAAAAAGATTAATAAAAAGCGAACCACGATGGTATTCGCTCTTAATTGTGTTCTATCCGTATCTGATGATGATAGGTCCATTTTGTTGGTAACTGCCTCCATCCTTATATAGCCCTAAAGACAAGCAGAATTCTGCCCGGATGACCTCAAATCCATGGCCTATACCTTACCCTATTTATACCAGATAAGCCGCCTGCCGGTCAAGAAGAATTACTCTCAAACTAAAGGGTTTTATCTTATATAAATGCTCATTAGCCCGATGTGATGATAAAACCTGCTGGAATTTGAAAATTTATTACGGTATTATGGCCTGGATGAATAGACATTCTTGTTTACGCCGATAGTGCGACAGGGTTTTCCTTATCTAAGGTTTGATAGGTTTTTCGCGAGGATAGTATTATGGAAAAACGCAAGAGAAACACAATTAAAAGCAGTCCGGCGATCTCCCGGCGTGCCTTCATTGGCGGTTCTGCCGCGGCTGCGGCGATGACAATCGTGCCGGCGTCCGTCCTGGGCGGTCGGGGCCGAACGGCGCCGAGCGAGAAGCTCAACATCGCCGGGATCGGTGTGGGCGGCCAGGGCCAATGGGACCTGGAGAATGTCAGCAGCCAGAATATTGTTGCATTGTGTGATGTGGACTGGGCTCGCGCGGCGGATACTTTCAAACGTTATCCAAAGGCGAAAAAGTACCGCGACTTTCGCGTGATGCTGGAGAAGGAAAACCGAATCGACGCCGTAGTGGTTGCCACGCCGGATCATGTACACGCCGTCGCTACGATGACGGCGATAAAAATGGGAAAGCATGTCTATTGCGAGAAACCGCTGACCCGGACGGTCCACGAGGCGCGGGCAATCGCAAAGGCGGCACAGCAGGCGGGCGTCGCTACTCAGATGGGCAACCAGGGCATGGCCTTCGAGGGCAACCGGCTGATTAACGAGTGGATCTGGGACGGTGCAATTGGCCCGGTTCGTGAGGTGCACGCCTGGTCGGACAGGCCGTCGCATAACGGCGAGCTTTTCTGGGCACAGGGCGTTGACCGGCCGAAGGACACGCCTCCCGTTCCATCGACTTTGGACTGGGATTTGTGGCTTGGGCCGTCACCCTATCGACCTTATAATCCCGCGTATGTACCTTTCGCATGGCGCGGCTGGTGGGATTTCGGTTCGGGCGGACTGAGTGACATGGGGATTCATAATCTGGCGCCGGTCTTTTCCGCTCTGAAGCTTGGCGCGCCTCAAAGCGTACATTCCAGCTCGACGCTCGTATATAAAGAGAGCCTGCCGCTGGCCTCGACGGTTCATTATCAATTCGGTGCACGCGGAGATATGCCGCCGGTCAAGCTGCACTGGTACGATGGAGGTATGTTGCCGGCGCGTCCCGATGATCTGGAAGATACGCGAGAGCTGTCCCGCGAAGATGGCCTGATCTTCGTCGGCGATAAGGGCACGATGTACGTCGAAGGCTGGGGCGGCAACAGTCCCCGACTGATTCCGGAAGCGAAAATGAAAGCGTACGAACGGCCCCCCAAAACGCTGCCCCGCTCGATCGGGCATCATAATGAATGGATTGCGGCCTGCAAGACCGGCAGCGAAACGCGCTCCAATTTCGGCTTCGCAGGTCCGCTGACCGAAGCGGTTTTGCTGGGAACAGTTTCTGTCCGAATGGGCGGCAGAAAATTAGACTGGGACAGCAAGAATTTCAAAATCACGAACCTGCCGGAAGCCAACAAGTATCTGCACTATGGATATCGTTCAGGGTGGACATTGTAAGATAGAACATCATAAGGAGGTCATTTGATTATGACGAGCAAGGGAAGGGTCAAAGTTGGGATTATCGGTTCGCAGTTTGAAGCGGACATTCATGCCGCGTCTTTGGGAATGATTCCGGATGAGGCGGAAGTTGTCGCCGTCGCTTCGCCCACGCCGGGTAACGCCAGGAAGCTGGCCGACAGGTATGGCATCGCCCGGGTCTTTACAGACTATAAGAAGATGCTTGCCGAGAAAGATATCGAGATGGTGACAATAGCGGCGCCGAATAGTCTGCACGCGCAGATGACCGTTGATATCGCCGAAGCGGGCAAGCACGTGGTCTGTGAAAAACCCCTTTGCATGACGCTGGAAGAGGCCGACCTGATGATCGAAACGTGCAGGCAAAAGGGCGTGCTGTTGATGTATGCCGAAGAGCTGTTTTTCACGCCGAAATACGTCAAGGCCAAAGAGATGGCCGACCAGGGTGCGTTCGGTAAGCTGTACATGGTGAAACAAGCGGAAAAGCATTTCGGCCCGCACGCGTCGTGGTTCTGGGATGTGGATAAATCGGGCGGCGGTGTTTTCATGGATATGGGATGTCACGGCATCGCGTTCTGTTACTGGTTCTTAGGCAGGCCCAAAATCAAAAACGTCTTTTGCCAGATGGGGATTTATGCCCATGCGGACAAGACCAAAGGCGAGGATAACTCGATCTGCATTATCGAGTTCGAGAACAATGCCGTAGGGCTCGTCGAAGATAGCTGGGCACGCCGCGGCGGAATGGAGGACAGAATAGAGGTTTACGGCGACGGCGGCGTCACCTACGCCGACCTGCACATGGGCAATGCGCTTCCGACTTACAGCGAGACCGGCTACGGCTACGCGGTCGAGAAGGCACCCTCTACAAAGGGCTGGACATGGCCTGTTTTCGAGGAGCTGTGGAATTACGGTTTTCCGCAGGAAATGAGGCATTTCGCAAGGTGCGTTCGTGGCAAGGAAGAGCCCCAGGCGACCGGCGAGGACGGCCGGGTCGTGCAGGAGGTTCTTTACGCCGGCTATCACTCGGCGGCAACGGGACAGAAAGTGGAGCTGCCGTACCGGCCTAAGGGCGTTCGGGCGCCAATCGACCTGTGGCTAAAGGGTGAGCCGACAGGCTAATATCGATCCGCACTGTCTTGGCAATTCACATGAGGGAAAAGGCTAATGGCAAAAATCCATGTAGAGATTCTATCCGAGAAGGAAATCGAGGCGATTCACGCCGGCACGATGCAGATACTGCGAGATACCGGTATTATGGTGCATCACGAAGAAGCCCTGGAATTGCTCAGGCAGGCAGGCGCCGAAGTGCAGCAGGATACAAAGATCGCCCGGCTGCCCGAACGGCTTATCGCCGGTAGCATCGAGCGGGCGGGCAAAAAGTACATTCTTTACGGCCGAAATCCCGAGCGGATCGCGCGGTTCGGTTATGGCGATTTTGTGCTGATGAGCAGCCCGGGGCAGTATAGCTGGATCGATACCAACAGCGGCCAGCGCCGGCCGGCCACCATTAGCGATACGGGCGAAGCGATAAAACTCGGTGACGCCCTCGGCAATATCACAATCGTTGGTTCGATGGCGCAGCCCCAGGAGATATCCGAAGCCTGGCGCGATGTTTATCTTACCGGCGAACTGGTCAGGGGCACCGGCAAGCCGACCCGATGCTGGGTTAAGAACGAAAAGACGGCCGGGTACGTTCTTGAAATTTATCGTGCCATCGCAGGCGGCTCTAAGGCCCTGCGGGAAAAGCCGATGGTCGAGGCATTCCTCGAACCGATCAGCCCGCTGCGGCTGCCGAAGGATGGGTTGGACATCGTGCGCGAGTTTGCCCGTGCCGGTCAGCCGGTGAGCATCGGCCCGATGGCGATGACAAGCGGCACTGCTCCTGCAACTTTAGCGGCAACGCTCGCGCAGGAAAACGCCGAGATTCTCGCCGGCGTGGTAGTGACACAGCTATTCGCGCCGGGTACCCCGATCACGTACGGCGGCATTCCTCATATCATGGACCCGCGAACGAGTATCTGTTCGTTCGGCTCGCCGGAGCAGGGCCTGATGGCCGTGGCGATGGTGCAGATGGCGAAATATTATGGCTTTCCGGTATATGTGAATGTATGCCTGACGGATGCGAAAGTTCCGGACGCTCAGGCGGGCGCCGAGAAGGGCACGAGCCTGCTCTTAGCGGCTCTTGCCGGTGCCGATACTTTCGGGCATTGCGGTATTTGCGGAACGGACCACGCCGGCTCATTAGTGTGGCTTGCTCTCGATCATGAGATAATGGAATATGTCAAGCGGATCGCTCGCGGTTTTGAAGTTGATGCCGGGAAGGTAGCTGCCGACGTTGTGAGCAAGGTCGGCCCCGGCGGCAATTTCCTGGCCGAGGAGCATACGGTACGGCACTTCCGCAAGGAGCTTTGGCTGGCAGGTCCGGCATGGACCAGGCAGAGCTGGGATGGTTGGGCCGACAGCGGAAAATTATCGATGGCCGACCGCATAAAAGAACAAGTAAAGCAGATTCTGAGCAGCCATGAGCCGGAACCGCTGGAAGCGGACTTGGCGAAGGAAGTGGATTCAATTGTCAAAGCTGCCGAGCGAGAGTTCGGATAGGGTAAAAACCGGACCATAAGACTGAGGTGAACATAAAAGAATCTGTAATTTCTGTAGACTGAAAGGGTATACGATTCATGAAGAGTCATCTGAGTGTTATGCTGAAAGAAAGACTTTTCGTAGTTCTATTGCTTTTTGTAGCTATAGTATTTGCTGCAGACAAGCCATTATATAGCGGGGCTATCACATCATTATCTCCGCTAACTGTGACCTCATCGCCGGCCGACGGGCTGATTTCGTCGCCGGAGCCGGACTGGCCTCAGTGGCGGGGGCCGCGACGCGATGGTATTTCGGATGAGAAGGGTCTGCTATCAAGCTGGCCTGAAGGCGGGCCGAAGCTGCTATGGAAGATTGACGGTCTGGGAAAAGGATGGTCGTGCCCGATTATCGTTGGCCAGCGGCTGTACA
>CAZSOR010000041.1:18170-20680 GCA_964608395.1 uncultured Pirellulales bacterium | reverse complement strand
GTTCGGAACGGGGTCATACGCCTTTTTAGGCGGAACAATAAAGCTCCAGACCATACCTTTCCACGGGCTGTTCGGGTCCGCATCATTGATTTCATCGACTCGCCAGTAGTAGGTTGTGCCCGGCACAAGGCCGTCCGGATAGGGGAATCCGACAAAACCGACAACCAAAAACGCTAATTCCTGATTGCCCTGGAAAGTGCCGCCGGTGCCGTCGTTGACATCATCGAAACTCTCACCCAAATAGACGTCGTGTGAGACGGCTGACTCGCCCGGGATCCAACTGAGGGTTGCCCACGTATCAGTATAAACCGCCTCATCTGCCGGGCTGGGATCGTGAGCCGAGTCGGGAGCAATCGGAAGAGGCGGGGGACCCTCGCCCAACCAGATGTGATCGATATAGGTATCTACATCGCTGCCGCCGTGGTCAAAACACCAATCGATGTCATCGTTGAAATTTCCGGTTCCACCCACCGTAGCACCCGTGTGCAGGTATTCGAAAGTATATGTCTGCGGCTCGGTTGTCAGTTCTACTTCTTGACTCCAGAACCACGACCAGTTATATAACGTCCGTCCCATTAGTACCACGGTAATGGTTCTCGGGGCGTCCGCTCTGGCCATGAAGCTGATCGTGTAGGTTACGCCCTGTTCGAGTTTCAAGTATGAATGATAGACCTGTAAAGATCCCGATGCGCCGTCAGGTATAGCGACATGCATTGCATTATCTCCCGACAGGGCTGCGTCCTGTACTACCGACAAACCGGTGAAATTGATGTCCTCCCACATCCACCAATCGCCTTCTGTACCAACCACCAACGGCTCATCGAATTCCCAGTTACTAATCTGATTTTGGGCATCGGCAGTACTTGCCAGAGCTATGCTCAGCACCGACGCAAAGCAAATCAAACACAATATTTTTCTACTCATAATAAACCTCCTTCTAAAAAGTTGAGATACAAAAGGTTGAGAATGAACCATTTCCTTCACAATATTTCGATACATCCTTGCCCAGAATGATTTTACGGCCTGAAATTTCCTCGTTCTCCTCAAACACCGAATAGCACCCATCAATTGAAGGTTACACATCAACAGTTGCGATATATAACACTTATACCAGATTTACGCCCTTACCGTCAAGAAAAAAATACCGCCGGGATTATGTATTGCCATCTATATAAGAGCGGAGAACAGCACCATAGCGGACATATTCGCTTCTACGGCCTTACGGCGGTGCCGTCGCTCCTGCGGACGGGGCGCCAGTAGCCCGGATGGTCGGGCAGCGGGAATTTCGCGGCGAGTTCCTCGTCGATATCGACGCCGAAACCGGGGGCCTCGTTTACGTACATATAGCCGTTTTTGACGGTGGGACTCCCGGGGAAGACTTCTCTCGTTTTGTCGTTGAAACGGACGCCTTCCTGAATCCCGAAGTTCGAAACAGCCAGATCGAGATGCGCATTGGCGGCGTGCCCTACCGGCGAAACATCCCCCGGCCCGTGCCAGGCGGTGCGGACATTGAACCATTCGCATAAGGCGGCGAGTTTCCTGGCGACGCTAAGGCCGCCAATTTGCGAAATGTGTACGCGTATGAAATCGATGAGTCTTTCAGATATTAGTCCCGTCCATTCATGAGGATTGTTGAACAGCTCGCCCATCGCGATCGGCACGCTGGTTTGCTGCCGGAGCAGTTTGAAATATCCGTTGTCTTCGGGTGCGAACGGGTCTTCTATAAAGAAGGGGTGAAATTGTTCCAACTGCTTTATCAGGTTTATTGCCTGGATCGGCGGTATCCGTTCGTGAATATCGTGCAGCAATTCGATTTCATCGCCGCAGGTGTTTCTGATATGCTCGAACATCTTGACCGTAGCCCTGACATAAGGTCCGGTCTCCATAAGCGAATCCGAGGGCAGTCCGAATCCCGCTTCCTTAAAGGCAGGCTTCTTTGACAGGTGCGGCGAGCCGTACCCGCCAAGTTGTATCCTGATGTGCCTGAAGCCTTCTTCCATTGCCCTGCGGACGCTCCTTTCAGTCTGGGCAAAGTCCCTGCCGCCGCAATGCGTATAACAATCGACTGCGAAGCGGCATTTGCCGCCCAGTAATTGATAGACCGGCATGTTCGCACGCTTTCCTTTTATGTCCCACAGGGCCTGGTCCAGCCCGCTCAGAGCGTTGTTCAGGACAGGCCCGTTGCGCCAGTAGGAGCTGGTATAGGCGTTCTGCCACATATCCTCTATATTGTCTACGTCCCTGCCCTTAGCGAATGGATCGAGGTATTTATCGACGGCCGCGACGACCGGCAAAGGCCGCTGATTGAAGGTGGCGCATCCGAGGCCGTACAAGCCCGGCTCGCTCGTTTCGACTTTCACCACGCAAAGGCGTATGCGCTGCGGAGCGGTCAGGATGGCCTTGACATTGGTGATTTTCAAAGCAGGCAGTCCCTTCGTCGCCTTTGCGTACTCATTTGCCATGGCCTCGTCGCTTTTCGATACGATCCCCAGAGTGCCCGCCGCGATTCC
>CAZSOR010000041.1:12196-18070 GCA_964608395.1 uncultured Pirellulales bacterium | reverse complement strand
GAGCCGCTGCCACAGCACTGTAATATTGCGATCCTGTTTGGCTTTGGACCATTCGGCGGATTGCTTTTGATAAAATCGGGGGAACTTCTTACGCACGTCGAAGCGTTCTTTGGCCTGCTCCAGCGTCAGGCCCTCCCGCCGGGCCGCCCTAATTCCATCGAGCATCGCCTGGTAATAATCCCGTACATATTTCAGGTCGTTGCGCGTGAGCACGGGGCTGTGCGAAGTAATCACACGATCGACTTTCAGTCCTTCTTCGAGAAACGAATTCAGCACGGCGATATACCGCTGCACATCCTTAAGCTCCGCCCTTTCAGTTATGCCGGGCAGGTGACCTCTCAGGTAAACGATGGCCCCCGTGACCAGCACGCCCTCCTGCGGGATATAAATCAGAATGTCGGACATGCTGTGTCCCTTGCCGAAATAGACCATTTCCAGCCGAAGGTCTCCCAGGTCAAGCGTGTATTTATCAGGAAACGTAACGGTCGGCTTTACAATTTCGAAACCTTCCTCCACATCCTGCGTGTTTAATTCGAAGAACTTTATCTCCCCTTGTATCATCCTTGTCTGCAACCGGCTGCCTGTGACACGCGGCAGCAGGGCCTGCAGGTTGCGAATCGTGGCGGCATTGTAATCGAGCGACTTGCGCTTGGCGGTTTCATCTATCTGCTTGTCGATTAGCCACTGCATATCGGCTGGCAGATTGTCGTGGCCTATTATCACCGCGTCTTTGAACAGGCAGTTTCCGCCGGCGTGATGCATGTGGGCGTGAGTATTAATGACATACTTCCAGTCGTTCCGGCCGAATTCTTTTTCGAGCCTGGCCTTAACCGGCGCCATGATACGCGGCGACATCGCCGTGTCGATTACAGCAAGACCCTTCTGCGACTTTATCGCGACGATATTCATCCTGCCGGTCCCAAGCCAGTAGCCGATAATAACGCGGTCGGAGAGTTTTTCTATCCTGACAAAATCATCCGAGCCGGGACAGAGACCGGGTATGATCAACAGCAGAACAACACCGATACGAACCGACCTGGTCATTTCAGAACTCCAATTTCGAACAGAATTTTACTACAAGCACAATATACCATACATGTATAACAGTCTCAATATATTCACTCAAACGGCAGAGCAAATATACAAAAACTTGATTTGTCACGGACGACCTGGATATAATGAAGAGCATGAAGCAAGAAAAGAACTTATTGGCCAATTACAATATATTAAAGACTTTGATTCTCAGCAGCGTTCTGGCACTCGCCCTGTCAATTAACCTGCAAGCAGAACGAAAACCGGAGAAGTCCGCCAGCCAGCCATATGCTTATCTCTTCCCGGCGAAATTTAAGAAGCTGACCCAACACTTGCAGCGGGAAGATATCAAAGTTAACGAGCTTCGTGAAGATATTGAGCTGGATGTCGAAGTATATCGCATAGATCGTATTGTTCGTGACAAGAAGCAGGGAAAGGAACGGCGTTCTTTCAGATTAAAGACCGAGCACCGGCAGGAAACGAAACGATTTAAGGCCCGCACAATTTTTGTCAAAACGGATCAAGAGCTGTCTGACAAAGTAAAAGATTTGCTGGACCCAACTACGAAAAAGAAAGCCTCATTCCGAAAGCTTCTCAGGCGGCCAAAGGCTGGAGACGATTATCCGATTGTCATATTAAATTCGTACGTGCCGATCACGCACGGCCCCGTATGCCCTTTAGAAGAAAACCGACAGTTCGATAAACCGATTACGTTTGAAACCATCTACGATCCGAATGATAAGGTTAGTTTCCGGGGCTCGCCCGTATCGGGCTTAACCTGGCTGGAAGATGGTGAGCATTATCTCCAGATCCGTGACGGCCGGCAATATAAAGTGCACGCAGAAAGCGGGCGTTCGATTTTATTTTTCGACCCGAACGAGCTGGCCGAAGGATTGAAAAGTCTGCCCACCATAGATGAAAAGACCGCCGAGTCCATTTCAAAGCGCACCCGGCTGAAAATGAATCCCGCCCGAAGCGCGGTTCTTATCGACTATGAAAACGATTTGTACTACTGCACGTTAGATGGAAAAAAGGCGGTGCGATTGACAAGCAGTCCCGGGCAGGAGGAGCTAAGCAGCTTCGATCCGAACGGAAAATTTGTTGCTTTTGTACGTGACAAAAACCTGTACGTGGTTGACGTTGCGACGCAGACCGAGCGGGCTCTGACCACCGACGGGGGCGGACTGATTTCGAACGGCCGGGCCGACTGGGTTTATTATGAAGAGGTATTCGGCCGACGCTGGAAGACTTATTGGTGGAGTCCGGATTCATCTGCTATTGCATTTATGCAGTTCGACGATGCGCCGGTCCATGAATTTACCGTCGTTAATAACACCAAGAGAAAGCAAGAGGTGGAAGAGACACCTTATCCACGAGCGGGCGAGCCGAATCCGAACGTAAGGATCGGAGTCGTAACGACGGCCGGAGGGCCTGTACGATGGGTCGATCTGGATGAGTATCTTAAAGGGACATATTTGATAACGGGAGCCGGATGGATGCCGGACAGTAAACGGATATTTTTCTATGTCCAGGACCGGGCCCAGAAGTGGCTCGATTTCAATGCGGCCTCGAAGCGAGGCGGAGAATCCACTCGTCTTTTCCGCGAAACGACCGATGCCTGGGTTGATGTGCCGGATAGCCCGAAGTTTCTAACCGACGGATCGTTCCTGTTTTTCAGCGAACGGACCGGATGGAAGCATTTGTATCTGTATGACAAGGACGGGAAGCTAAAGCATGCAGTAACAAAAGGCGAATGGGAAGCCAGAGGGCTCGAACATGTCGATGAAGAGAACGGCTGGATTTATGTCACGGGGACGCGCGATTCGCACATCGCGGGAAATCTTTATCGCTTGAAGATCGACGGCGGTAAAATCAAACGCCTGACGAAAGCGCCCGGTGGCCATCGCGTCAACGTGAGCCCGAACGGCAGGTATTTTATCGATACGTGGAGCAATGATTCGACACCGGCGAAGGTCACGCTGTACGGCATTAAAGGAAAAAAGATACGGACGCTGGATACGAATCCCGTTTATAACCGGCAGGAGTATAAGTTCGGCACATACGAGCAATTCCAGATTGAAATGTCGGACGGTTTTCTGCTGGAAGCGAGCCTAGTCAAACCGCCGGACTTTGACAGCAACAAAAAATACCCGGTCTGGTTTATGACATACGGCGGCCCGCATTCACCAACGATTCGAAATACGTGGAGCGGCGGCCGGGCCAGAGACCACATGCTGGCACAGATGGGAATGCTTGTCTTCCGGTGCGACCCGCGCAGCGCGAGCGGAAAAGGTGCACGCTCGTCATGGACCGCGTATAAGCAGCTCGGCGTGCAGGAGCTCGAAGACATCGAAGAGGCAATCGAATGGCTCAGGGACAAACATTACGTCGACGATGACCGGATAGGAATAAGCGGGCACAGCTACGGCGGGTTTATGACGGCTTACGCCCTGACGCACAGCAAACTGTTCGCCGGCGGTATAGCCGGGGCGCCCGTCACCGACTGGCACCTGTACGATAGTATCTACACTGAGCGGTATATGGACACGCCGCAGAATAATCCGGAAGGATATGAAAAAACTTCCGTAGTCAAAGCGGCGGAGAACCTGCACGGCAAGCTTCTAATCATTCACGGAGCGACTGACGACAACGTACATATCGAAAACACATTAAAGCTTGTAAATGATTTGCAGCAAGCCGACAAGAAATTCGAACTGATGATTTATCCAAAATCACGGCACGGCATAGGCGGCACGCACTATGACCGTTTGGTAATAAATTTTATTAAAACCGTGCTCGAATTGGATGATTGATCCTCCATCATTCCTGTCCGGCGTTGTAAATCAATCCGCCCCTCCTGCCATATTCCAACAGCACGGCTTTCGCCTGTTCACGCAGGACGTCCCGGACTACGCTGATTCGGCGGCTTTCGAGTGACTTTACCCAGTTTTGCGGTTTCGACCCTTCGTCAAATCCGATGCTCCGGGCATCCTCATCACGAGCGCCGCACACAACACTTCGAACTCCCGACCAGGCAATGGCCCCCAAACACATGGCACATGGCTCGGTACTCGTGACAAGCTGATAAGCTACATCTTTCTCGCCGCCAAGGTCGTAGCATCCAATCACACGCTGAGCAATAGCAATAGCAATCATCTCCGCATGCGCGATCGAGCAATCAGCCGATTCCACAAGGTTCACCCCGGCACTAATCAGGCGGCCGCTCTTCGACTCGAATATCCCTGCTCCGAACGGCCCGCCGGTCCCGTGTTCGATATTCAGTTGAGCAAGCTTTACAACTAACCGCATCCGCTCTTCAACGGTCGGATAGACCTGCTCCGAGTCGGCCAGAACGCTCTCAATCCAGCCGGGTAATTGCAAAACTACTTTGGGAAATTTCAATTTGACACCTGCTTTCCGATCCGAGAGTTTATGAAGGCTGCTAAAACAAAAACTCACCGGACTTCTTACTCTGCGCGGTTAACCTCGCGGTGTATCGCTGTTGAACCTGTCCGAAGATACCCACACTAATACGCATGATTTTTATTTCCGCAGTATCGCCCTCGTTGATTTTTTCCATTTCCAGCGAGAGTTCTCTGACGTTGCGCACCGTAGCATGATTAATTTGAAGTATAAGGTCTCCCGCGGCAAGCCCCGTTTTCTCGGCGATCCCGCCTTGCTCAACGCCGGTGACAATCAAAATTGGGTATGCGCTCCGGAAGCCGAACTTGCGTGCGATTCTATTCGTAAGTTCCGAGACTTCCATCTGAAAGAACTCACTTACGAGCTTACGGCCGTCCGGCAACGGTCTTGGCAGCATCGTCAATTTGACGGTTCGACTCCGCAAAGGGGCGTTGGATGACTTTACATAAGTCACTTCTATCGGTTCGCCGACCTCTTTACCCATCATTTTGACATAAAAATCTATAACGCTCGTGAGCTTTCGGCCGTCAATTTCAAGGATTAAATCTCCAGCGGAAATGCCCTCCTGATCGGCAGGGCTTGCCTTGCTGACCGAGTCCACGAGCAGTCCGCTGAACCCGCCACTTTTCTTCATCCTGCCCATTGCCAGGCCCAGGCGAACCCGGCGCAGCTCTTCCGGCATAAGCATATGACTCAGATTGTCGACAAGCATGTCCACCGGTATCGCGAATCCTATGTTTTCCGCTTCGGCCCGAACGGCGGTATTGACACCGATCAGCTCGCCGTTAATGTTCAAAAGCGGGCCGCCGCTGTTGCCCGGATTAATCGGAGCATCCGTCTGGATAAGACCGCGCAGCCAGAAGCCCTCAGCCACCTGGATATCTCTGCCGACGGCGCTGACTACTCCGCTTGTCACGGTGTTGGCATAACCATAAGGATTACCGATGGCTACAACGGTTTCACCGATCATCAGGTCATTACTCCGGCCCAGGCGAACAAACGGCAATTTTTTATTAACCGGTATTTTTAGAACGGCCAGGTCCTTACTTTCATCGCCGCTGATAATCTTCGCCGCAAATTCGCTGCCGTCGCTGAAGACCACTTTTATTTTCTCGGAACCTTTTATAACGTGAGCATTGGTGATAACGTAGCCGTCTTCATGCACGACCATGCCCGAACCAAGCACGGCAACCTGTTTTTGGTATCTCGGTCCCCATAAATCGAACATATCCGGCCAATCATAACCGGGCCAGACAGAGCTTGATACCAACCGCTCGCCGGCTATGTTAACTACGGCTTCATGGGCCTGTTCGTACACTTTCACAACGGGGGTCCTTCTGTCGAAAGTAGATTCCTCTCCGGCCGAAACCGCCCCCGCAAATCCGATGATAAGTAGCTGGGCTAAAGTTATTATCCTCA
>CAZSOR010000041.1:2525-12096 GCA_964608395.1 uncultured Pirellulales bacterium | reverse complement strand
CTCATGGCTCTAATCTCCAAATAACCAGACCTTTTTGCCGATATCATATCTGAACAGGAGGCTTTTTTCTATTTTTTTCGTAGTTTGACAGCCGGGAAAAATTCAGGTAAGGAATCCCTGGGGCTAATTATGAAATGGGAGGCTCTTCAACCTCGGCGTTCTTCGCAGCGAGAAATTTTGCATTCTTAGCTCAATGAACCAGGAACGGCAAAATATTATCGATATGAGTGGACGTTGATTCTGTGCAGCTTATGCTGGGCCACTGCATCGACCAGCCACTTGGTTATAGCGGGCTTGTAATCATAATCTTCGAGACCGTGCAGGTCGTTGGGATCCAGTGGCCCGGCGCCACCTAAGATATTTCCAAACGTATCGCTTTCGACCGCGTAAATCTTGTCATTCGTATGCTGCCAAAATCCTCTTATAGTACCCATAATACCTCACCCTGTTATAGCTTGTTGCTAATCAGTAATTTACTCATGTCAACAGGGATCTCGGCGATTCATCAGTAGCCACCCTACTATAATATAAGAAATACATTCCCCAAATGCAAAAGACCTTGACAATACAGCGTAAGAAATCATGACAAATAGAGTCCTGCCAGGATATAAATCTTGTCCCGTCCATCGGTAAGGGCTATAATTTTATAGTCGAACTCGGTCTCTTATACACCATTGGAACAACTTGGCTTAAGGAGTCATTTATGTTCAAGGTCACGATTTTAATGTTATTCTCCCATTTCATTGCCGGCACGGACAAGCCCTATGTCGTCCTGGAACGTGGCGATGTCAGGGCCGTGATAGTCAACAACGAGGCGGTCGACGATGAAGTATTGCCGGGGCATCGCGGCGGTTACAGCGGCGTTGCTTCACTCACTCACCGTGAGAGAAAACAGAACCTGTTCGTTCCGTTTTATGCCGGGCTTAATTTCGAGCACATTCATGATGGTACAGTCAAACCAAGGGACATCCTGTTTGAGCCGCGACGGGCCCCGATGCAGATAAGGCAAATTGATGAATATACGACGGAACTCTACCAGCCGCCTACGCCGCACTGGCAGCTCGAAAGCTGGCTACGATACAAACTGCTTGAAGACGGCACTATTGAAATGACGCTGGAATGCATTCCGCGCGCCCGCACTTTTAAGAACGACTATATCGGTTTGTTCTTCGCCAGCTATATAGACAAGCCCGAGTTGCTGGATATTCACTTTTTGGGCCGCCCCGCCGACGAGAAGGATGTAGAGCCCCGGTGGATTCGCGGCGTGACGCCTGAGCACGGAAAATTGCCGACCCATTTGGCTGTCGATGACAATCGTAATTTCGCCCACGATCCGAATTTCCCGCTCACACTTGTCTTCAATAAATCGAATTATCGCTACACCGAACCGTGGTACTACGGCGTATGTCACGGCATGGCCTTCGTTCTGATGTTTCGTCCGGGTGATAATGTCAGACTCAGCCAATCTCCATCCGGAGCCGGCAAAGGGAATCCGGCATGGGACTTCCAGTGGTTCGTGCCGCAGTACAAAGTCGGGCAGCGCTATCGCTTTGTCATGCGGGCGATGTACCTGCCGCTCGGATCACGGCAGCAGATTATCCGGGAAACCGCTCGACACCGTACCGCTCTACAACGGCAATGAACGAATACTCAACTTAACAATAGTCATACCAATTGTATTTAATATGTATGCTTGTATTGATGGGATTTTGCCATGCAACAGTAATCTGCTTTTTACTAAGATACCTAGATCAAATAAAAACTGGATTCCCGCCTTCGCGGGAATAACAGTGTAGCGCAAGAATTAATTCCTGGAAGAAAGGGCACGATGAAGCAAGTGATTAGGTTGGCGATGATATACTGAACCAGAGGATGTAGTCTTTCTTTGCTTTTAAGCATATTATTAACCCGATCTCCATCGGGGGCAGAATGCAGTAAAAGATTGATTCACATAAAACTTTTCTTCCCGCAAATTGAACGGAAGATATAAGCTAAAACTATTTCAACCTTCTTTAGCCATATACGAACCTTTTATTTGCAAACTCGTATGGAAAAAAGCGTTACGTTTGGCCTCGATAATGGCACTTAATTATAGTTCTCGCCGAGTGTTTTCCCCAGGGAAGGGAGTAATCGAATAGTAAAGTGTATTTAAAAAGGAAAAATGCACTTTACGTATTGGGGAATAGCAGAATGAAAACTGTGTGGAATATACCCTATCCCACGCTTGACCATTTGAGAAGTATCCGTACCACAGTCGAATCGATCCTTGGACTAATCAGGGATATCGTAAAGAGCGTTTATTTGGGAATAATTCAAGTTCTTACAAGGCTGGCTTACGTCGAGAGAGAAATACCCTCTTCAATCAGTCTTTGGGCAAGGCTCGATGTTATACCGCGAGCTAAACACCTTGAGCGTCACAAGCTCTCATTGGGAAAAAACACACTGATCGAAAGCTTGTGTGTGGTCTGTACCTGGCATGGTGATGTTATTCTGAAAGACGGCGCCAGTATCGGTATCGGCAGTATCGTGATGGGGCCGGTACTGATAGGAAAAGGCTCAGCTTGCAGCCAAAATTGCTTTATCAACGGGCAATCCCATCTTTATGAAGATGTCTCGAAAAACTTCATGAGACAAGGCGTAAAGAAAGGGCAGGTAGTCATTGGAAATAATGTTTGGATCGGTGCCAACTCCATAGTACTCCCCGGAGCAAGAATAGGAGACAATTCAGTTATAGGCGCAGGCTCCACAGTCATTGAAGATGTCCCTGCCTACAGCGTAGTAGCAGGAAATCCGGCGAAGATTATAAAACAGTATGATTTTAAAACAAAGCAGTGGAAGCGAGTCTGAACCACTTTAAGGGAATTAGATTTTAACCAGATTCTGATAAAAACGTCGCACTGATTTTTCTGCCGGGTCATACTTCCGCCGGGACGGTAAATGGCGCGCGGTAATTTCGCGACAGATATTGATTCGCTTCATTGCTGAATTCGCCTGTGAATTTTTCCGTGCCGGAATCCAACGTCAGCCAGGGGCCGAGTGTCATCGGCGTTTCTTTCAGGTCCACATCGTGGAGCGACAGGTGCTCGGAGGCACGCTCGAACGCATCCAGCAGTTCCTTCTTCGAACCGGTCGATTGTGCTATTTCGTCGGGCGATGCCGTACGCCCGAGCCTGTAGGAAATATTTCCCATGTGACACAAAGCGGTCGAAAGATAGCCATCGAGGATATCGGCGTTAAGGTCGCTGACCTTCCGGCTTCGCACCGCCTTGATGAAATTGGCGTGGTGACTGCCGCCGCCGCTAACTTTGAACTGTTTGAGTTTCTTATCGTCGTAGTCGTAGGCCCAGCCGCCGGCGAAGTAGCCGCCCTCGCATTCGATCACCGTGTCGGCGCGGGTCCGGCGGTAGGTGACATCCATGGCCGAATCACCCTTCTTTCGCGGCAGGTTGCGCATCTCGAAAATAATCGGCGCCGGCTCGTAGTCATAGAACGCCACCTGGGTGTTGGGAGTCTGCCTGTCGTCGTCCCAGAGGAATTCCCCGCCGAAACTCATCGCTCTCGGGGCTATCGAATCATAGCCGAGCGCCCAGCGGCAGACGTCGAGGAAATGTATGCCGTTATTACCAAGGTCGCCGTTGCCGTACAGCCATTGCCAGTGCCAGTCGTAATGCAGATTCTTTCGCATCAGCGGCTGCAGGGATGCCGGACCGGTCCATAGGTCGTAATCTACACCCTCCGGAATCGGCTCCGGACCGTTGACTTTGCCGATAGGCCCGCGAGCGCTGAAGTAGTAGCAGCGGGCGCGAAGTATCTTGCCGAGATTGCCCTGCCGGATGTATTCAATCGCTTCGGCAAGGCCCTCGTCGGAACGGCGTTGGGTCCCGGCCTGCACGATCCGTTTATATTTTCGTGCCGCCTCGACCATTTTGCGGCCTTCCCATATATTGTGCGAGACCGGCTTTTCGACGTAAACGTCCTTGCCGGCCTGGCACGCCCAGATGGTGACAAGCGAATGCCAGTGATTCGGCGTGGCGGTAATAATCGCGTCAATATTCTTGTCTTCCAGCAGCTTGCGAACGTCGACGTAGGTATCCACCTTTTCGTTGCGCTGCTTGAATTTCGCAACCTCGCGATCGATCAAATTCCGGTCGGCATCGCAAAGAGCCACCACCCGCACGCCCGGGATATTTCCGAACCACTTGATATGATTGCTGCCCTGGCTGCGAAAACCCACCACGGCCACGCGAATATCATCATTGGCACCGAGCACGCGGGAATAAGGCGCGAGCGCTGCTGCGGCACCACCTACCAGGGAACCCTTCAAAAATGTGCGGCGTGTAAGAGGCTTCATAATCGTTCTCCATATTTTTGCGATTTCTAATCGGCGACTCAATCAAAGCACAAGATGTAACGCTTCTAATTCTATCCCGAAAAAGCAAATGTTCTCCCGGCTTTTATAAATTTCCGACCGGCACAATATCCGGTTTACGCAGAATTCATGGATCACCTTATAATGACAATAAGTTAAACAGATTTGATTGCCTTATACGTTAACTCATAAAATTCCGTGCGTCCCGAATTAATTCCAAATTATTTCAAGAGATACTTCTCAAGAAGCTCTTTACCGCGTTTGATCTCATCGCGGCCGCTCGACTCAATACCATACCAGCCTTTGTAGCCGGAATCCCGGCAGAGCTTTATCATCCTAGCTGTCTGCTTCTCCTGGGGCTGGTTTCTGTATGACAACCCGCCGGCGTACGGGAGCATCTTTCTCAGATATTCATAGTTGTCGAATTCTCTGCTGGGACTTCTCCAGTCGGGGTATGAGCCGAAATACGGATTATCAACCTTCTTGAATAGCGAGACCATCCAATCGGCATCGTTCGACAGCCCGCCATGGTTCTCAATCAGCACACGTATGCCGGCACGCGCAGCATATTCCAGCAGACGATTATAGCAGTCGGTCGCCCACTCGAGCGCTTTATCCCTGGGAGCATCCTTCGGGCCGCGGCAATTGGTCCTGATCGAATGGCAGCCAAGGTACTTCGCTATATCCACCCACTTACGGTGGTTTATGGCGGTCTGGATCCGCACAGCCTTACTCGGATCGCATGTCTCTCCTTCGTCATCCACCATTATGAGTATCATCGTGACGTCGTACTTCTCAGCATTGCTTCGCAGACGCTGCAGGTAGGAGTAAGTCGGCAACTCAAACAGCGTGCTGACAAATTCGATTCCATTAATGTCAAAATCCTCCCTGGCAATTCTTGGAAAATCCAGGTTCTTCCACTTGCCATCTCGAATTTCCTGAACCAGCGCCCATTGAGCGATAGAAATATCGTCTTTGGGTTCCCGCAAGGCGGGGGCCCTTTTCACGGTTCCGGCCGCGGCATTCGCTATCGTACCAGTTGCCGTCAGCATACTACCGATACCGGCCCCGGCGACAATCGAACCGGCCAGGAATTCCCTTCGATTTATCCCTTTCATGGTTATCCTTTCTTTATTTTTAGAATGAATTTATTATTGGTTCCAGCAAGCCATAGTATCGCAAAGTCTGGATGTTGCGGTACTGCTATAGCTCCCAACCCTTACGGTATTTTCGGGTCAAATACTTGTTTGCTTCCGGCAGGTTGGTTATTTTCATAGTCTTGGAGTCATAATCCACTTTTTGCCCAGCCCTCAGGGCTACAGCTCCGAGATTGATGGTCTCCGTAACCGGGCCTGCAAACAAAAAACTGCCGGGCGATTCCTTCTTGTTCTTTATGGAATTTGCCCATGTGTCGGATCTTCTTCGCCGGCTGTCTTCCGGAAGTTCTTTTTCTCCGGCGTAATCCCGCATTTTCTTTCCCGGGATGATTCGGGGTTTATCGCCGTGAAAACCGGCCAGAATTTTGCCTTTGTCACCTACAAACATCATTCCTTCGCTTTCGAGCGACTTGTTGTCCGCCTCGAGTTCTTCCGGCGCAAAAGGCTTCATGCCTCCGTCGTACCAGATAAGATTAAAAGCGGGCAGGAGTTTTTGCTTTGGGAATTTGAACCGGATCATGCAGGAGTAGGGGAAAGCTACGTTATTGTTCACTGCCTGGCTCACCTGATCGACGATTGTCCGCGTAGTTGTTCCATAGGCCTCGGCGCTGATTGCCGGGGTCTCTATACCAAGAGTCCGGAACAATGGAAACAGGCTGTAATGTCCCATGTCCGCGATACTGCCGCCGCCGAAATCATACCAGCCGCGAAAGACGTTATGGGTGTAGTTCAGGTGATACGGACGATGCGGCACGGGCCCCAGCCACAGGTCCCAGTTGAATCCCTTCGGTATCGGCTGTGTCTCCGTAGGGTTGGATGTCCACTGGGGCCAGACGGGTCTGTGCGACCAGTTATGTATTTCTTTGAGCGTGCCGATTACGCCGTCTTTGATCCATTTGAGCGTCAGTTTGTTTCCGGGCCTGTCGCTCCAGGCCAAAAGATGCGTTATGACTTTTTTACGGCGGGCCGTTTCTATTGTCAGCCGTCCTTCCGAAATCCTGTTGGCAATCGGCTTGTGGGTGATGACATGCTTTCCCTTATTCATGGCGGCAATGGCTATCGTGGCATGATGATGATCCGGCGTCATAATTTTTATGGCGTCCAGGTCTTTTTCCTGTTCGAGCAAATCACGAAAATCCTCATAAGAATTACACCCTTTATATGTTCCCGAAGGCGCGTTCTTAGCGTAATACTTTTGGACATACTCCCGCCCAATGTCGCGCCCGCCGGGAATTCCTTCGATGCCAGCGCCCCAGTTCGAGTCGCCTAACGTCCTTCGGATGCCGTCACGGATGCCGTTCGACGACCAGTCGATGTAATTAGTCGTAAATTTATTCGGGTCACATACGGCCACGATTTGCACATCCCGGTTTTCCAGCATACCGGGCATTTCGCGAAGACCCTGCGTGCCGCACCCGATATTGGCAACGGTCACCTTTTCACTCGGAGCAACATAACCGGCGCCACCCAATACGTGCCGGGGAACCACCGCAAAAGCTATTGAAGAAGCAGCAGCAGAACCCAGTAATTCCCGGCGGCTAATGTTTTTGTTAGATTTCATATTAAATCAGTGCCTCCAAAAAATTCCGTCCTTATCTTATCCAAGAAAAACTATCCGCAATAATACCATAGTCGTAAAGGGCTGGTCAAGATAAGCATTCTCAAAGTGCGGTAAAGTTTACAAAAGCAAGTATAGATTTCTATGTTGTTTTGTCCGACCTGAGACCAGGCTGTGCTGTAGATAGAATTAGTCAACACATCTCGAAGTCCACATGTACGAATGCGAAATATCGATCTGGAGGCCGTCGGTACGATAAATCATACTTCCATGCACTTCTATTGATCCTCCCCTGTTTTACGAACTGGCCTCGATATCTTAACATCTAAAATCTTGCCGGGATTATCTGTCCATTGGTGCTTACTGTAATCGTATGGAATCGCAACTAACCGGTTCGAAGTGATTCGAATGACTGTCACCTCGGTCCAGGCCGAATTCACCGATGGAAGCTGTACAAAATTAATGCCTCGATAAGATTTTACCTGTGCCTTGTGATAATGGCCGCCCAGCACCATAATCACATTCGCATCTTTCAAAGCGTCCACGAATGCGTCCCGGTTGGTCATCGCATCTAAACATAGATGCGTTGCCACAACGACCGGTGTTCCCTTCGGAACGGAGACCAGCTTTTCCGGCACAAGATCGGGCGAATAATGCCGGTGCAGGTTTTTCCTGATAAAATCCAGCGCTTCGGTCGTTATGTCCTGTGCCGGATTTCCCAGACTCTCATCGTATGCCGAAAATGGACAGACAAAATGAACGCCGCCCTGATCGAACGTATAGCACAAATCGCCATAGCGTCTTTTGAACCACTCTTTCATAATAGGAGGTGCGCCTTCCACGCCGTCAGCGCCGGCCTCGTCATGATTGCCCAATATTTCATAGCTGGGATATCTCAATCGTTTCGTGAGCAGGTCTTCGTACGTCTTTTTCGCCTGATGCGTGGGCCAGTGGGTAATGTCCCCGCAATTAAATACGAAAGCCGGTGTATCGACAGCGCCGCCGATATTCTTCGGATACGCTTTGCCAGGCAGCGAATTCATCGCGTCAACGGCAGGCCACAGCTTGCTGCCGTCGCCGTTGACCGGTATATGGGTATCCGACCAGCCAAAAAAGGTTAACGATTTTTCCGCCGACTGTTTATCCTTTCCGTCTTTCTCTTCGCCGAGCAGCCTTTTGGGCAGTGCCATAGATATTGCCCCGATGCCTAAAAACTGCATCATATTTCGCCTTGTAAATTTAATACTCATGACGGTCTCCTTCTCGTTACTTTTTCATTAGTGCACTCAAAGCACAGCGGGCACACGACGGATGTTTTTATTGCTCTGTTGGTTTCCATATCGTTACATTTATTGTGTTGTGTCCGTGATGTCTGTTACGATTACTCATATCATCTCAATGATAACGATACAGCTTAATGTGCTGGATACCGAAACTACCGGACGGGATCCTGAGATGTCTGCCCTGGTGGCTCTGGTCGCCGTTCATCCAGCGGCCGGGTATCCATTGACCGTTCACATACCGACCTTCCTGTATACTGGCGATTCCGGTCATCGGTTCACCCGGCGAAATCGGAGAGAATGTTACGATAATACCGGTGCCGGTTATTATGTATTCATCCGGACCGGTAGAAATAAAAATACCCCCGGCACGCGGCCACTGGCCGGATTGGCCCGCGCCGGACGACCAGCTCCAGGTATAATCATGAGAGACTTTCAGCACGTAGTCGCCCAGCTCCACTTGTTGTCTCTGTTTATCCTTATCCAGCAACGTTCCTGCCATTGACCCCTTGCCCTGATTTTTTAGAATGACAGGCGTTAATTGCGAAAGTACATCATAGGCTTTTGCGAGAGGATCGTTCTCAGCATCGCTGATCGATTCGATTGAGAAAGGACAAAAACCGATGGCGTCGTGCTGTCCGACAGCATAGAATACATTAGCCGCCGCTTGCGCTTCTCTTCTCGCTTCGGGTATGAACAGGGGATTGCCCGACCGGTCGTATTTCCGGCACCATTCGGCGAAGTTCTGGAAGTAGATGTCCGGCGAGAAAAAATCTATCAGTGGCCCACCGGCCCGCCAGACGTCCATAATATGCGGCAACGGTCCGGCGCTCGGGTATTGGCCGGGCTTATAATTCGGACGGATCAGTGCCGCGTTCACAAACATAGGCAGCGGATACTCGGCTTTACCGACCTCAACGATTCGGTTTGTATATTGCGCATAATGCCACGCCATAAAGATTTCGTCCGTTCCCAGTCCCTCATCGAAGATCTCTTCCCATGTTCCTGATGTCTTGAAACCGGCATCAGCCCACACCTTGCGGAATTCCGGTATCAGTGTCTCCTTATGTTGAATTAGGTAGTCCATCAACTCTTTTGGCACCGGCTTGTTAAAAAGATCGTTCGCAGTGTCACTATAATCCCGTGCTTGCGGTATCATTCCCATCTCGTTCTCGACCTGAACCATGATGACCGTATGTTTTTTGCC
>CAZSOR010000041.1:0-2425 GCA_964608395.1 uncultured Pirellulales bacterium | reverse complement strand
AGGCCGTCCACGAGCGTGAAATCGAAGCTGCCCTCCCGGGGTTCTATGAGATCCCAATAAACGGGGGCGAGAACAGTGTTGAGATGCAGCTTGACAAGTTTAGGCCATTGGGATTTCATGTAATCGAGGTTAGAGGTACTTGAGTTTCCCGTTTCTCCTCCCAGGATCAAAAACGGAGCATCATCCACGATGAGTTGTGTAGCTGTCCCCTGTTTACGTAGATGGGGGATCCGTGCGCACTCGGATGGAATCGCCCAAAAAGTCATTGTAGAAACAATAATACTTATTGTAACAATGGATCTTTTGGAAAAATCGATGCTTAACATGGACTTTATCTCCTTTCTCAATTCGAGGGAGGTTATTGTCAGAAATCTTTCATTGAAAGGCTGATTCGTTTCTTGACAAGGTCTATATCGAGAACTTTAACTTTGACCTTCTGCTGCACCTTGACTATGTCGGCGGGATTCTTCACGTAATTATGTGACAAGTTGCTGATGTGCACGAGGCCGTCCTGATGCACGCCGATATCCACAAACGCGCCGAAGTTGGTGACATTAGTGACGATTCCGGGCAGTTTCATGCCGGCCTTGAGGTCCTCGATTTTATTGACGTCTTCGGCGAAGCTGAAAATCTCGAACTGTTTGCGCGGGTCTCTGCCGGGCTTTGCCAGTTCCTGCATAATGTCGTTCAGCGTCGGCAGCCCCACGGTGTCGGTGACATAATCCTGCAGGCGGACTTTCATCCGGAGCTGTGCATCTTTCATCATCTCGGCGATCGAGCAGCCGGCGTCGGCGGCCATTGCATCGGCGACGTGATAGCTCTCAGGGTGCACGGCACTCGAATCGAGCGGATTGGCGGCGTCCCGTATCCTCAGAAAGCCCGCCGCCTGCTCGAAGGCCTTCGCTCCGAGGCGGTGAACTTTTTTGAGTTGCCGCCGGGATTTGAAAGGCCCGTTATCGTTTCTGTAGTCGATAATATTCCGAGCTAATTGCGGCCCGAGCCCGGATACGTACGTCAATAATTGCTTGCTGGCCGTGTTGACTTCGACGCCGACGCTGTTGACGCAACTTATGACGACGTCGTCGAGACCGTGCTTCAGCAGTGACTGGTCCACATCGTGCTGATACTGGCCAACGCCGATTGACTTCGGATCGATTTTTACCAGCTCGGCGAGAGGATCCATGAGCCTTCGCCCGATGGAGACCGAGCCGCGGACTGTCACGTCCTGATCGGGGAATTCTTCGCGGGCCGCCGGCGATGCCGAATAGATCGAGGCGCCGCTTTCGTTGACCATGATCACGGGAATGTCCCTGGCGAACTTGATGCTCCTGATGAAAGCTTCGGTCTCCCGGCCTGCCGTACCGTTGCCTATAGCTATTGCCTCGATATCAAATTTCTCGCACAATGAAGCGGTTTTCGCCGCATCAGATGCTGCCAGTTTCCCGCTCTGATGCGGAAAAATCACATCGGAATGTTTCAACTGGCCCTGCCGGTCGAGGCAAACGACTTTGCATCCCGTGCGAAAGCCCGGATCGATTGCCAGTACGTTTTTCTGGCCCAGCGCGGGGGCAAGCAGCAACTGCCGCAGATTCTCAGCGAAAACTCTTATGGCTTCCTCGTCGGCCCTGAGTTTTGTCGCAGCGAGAATTTCCGTTTCCATCGATGGTGACAACAGCCTTTTATAGCTATCGGTGACAGCTTCTTTTACCTGTGCCGAACAAGCCGATTGTCCCTTGACGAACAACCTTTCGAGTATCTGCAGGGCCTGTTCTTCGGGAGCTGTTACCTGCAATCTCAGAAAACCTTCCCTCGCTCCTCTGCGCATCGCCAGAATCCTGTGTGACGGCGCCCTGGCGACCGGCTCGGAGCAGTCGAAATAGTCCTCGTATTTACGCCCCTCTTCTTCTTTGTCCTTCAAGACCTTTGTCTGGAACAGGCCTTTCCCTGAAAACAGCTTGCGAATTCTTGCTCTTGCTGTTTGCTCTTCGCTGACCCACTCGGCGATGATGTCCCTGGCGCCGGCGAGGGCGTCCTCGGCGGACTCGACTCCCTTGCTCTGGTCGATAAATGCCTCCGCCTCGGCCGCGGGATCGACGGCGGGCTCCTGGGCAAAGATCATTTCCGCCAGGGGCTCCAGCCCTTTCTCCCGTGCGATTGTCGCCCGCGTTCGCCGTTTCGGCCGAAACGGCAGGTAGATATCTTCCAGCACGGCCATGGTCTCGGCCTGCATGATTTTTTCTTTAAGCTCATCCGTAAGCAGCTCACGCTCTTCGAGAGACTTGATGATCGACTCGCGCCTGTCGTCCAGCTCTTTTAACTGATTCAGCCTGTCTCGAATGGCCGTGACAGCCACCTCGTCCAGACTGCCCGTGACTTCTTTGCGATACCGGGCGATAAACGGTATCGTGGCTCCGCCTTCGAGCAG
>CAZSOR010000040.1:3213-21276 GCA_964608395.1 uncultured Pirellulales bacterium | reverse complement strand
AAAAAGGCGACTTGAAAAAACAAAGCCAATATGCCCCGGAACTAATGGGCACAACATCTTTTGTAAAAAGGGATTATGAAAATATGCCGGCTCAAGGCGACGAAGAAAACAAAGCCAAACAAAGCCAATCTCCTGCTCCTGTATCGACCGAAGGAGCGGAGAAAAACGAAAAATCGCTCGCGGCAGCGACCGGTTAGCCGGTTGAAGCCGAGAGCGACCGACAAAATGCTGTTGATAAAAAGAAAATATCACCCGGTGAGCAACTCGAATTCCTCGGGGCTGAGTGATTGGCGTAATTTCTGCAGGGCGAGAAGCTCGATCTGGCGGATTCTTTCCTTGCTCAAATTGAGTTCCCGGCCGATTTGTACTAAGGTTTTAGTTTCCTTTTTTATCGGAGGGCCGACGAGACCGAAACGATTCATTATTACATACTGCTCGCGTTTTGTGAGGTTGTCTTTTATGACTTGGGTAAGGCTTTGGTGTGCGCGTTCGATGGCAGCGAAATCCGCCGCGTCTTCGGTCCTCATTTCGCGATGGATGTTTGCCAGCGAAGCTTTTGTGGCTTTGCCGAGCCGGCCGATCTGGTCCGGAATTTTGCGGGCGAAGGCTTTGGTTATGGCCCAGGAGGCGAAAGTGGAGAATCGAAAACCTCTGCTGTAATCGAATTTTTCGACCGCCCGCATCAGCGAAATATTGCCCTCGCCGACAAGGTCGAGCAGGTTCGCTCCGCTGAGTGTATGTTTGCGGGCGATGTTGACGACGAGCCGAAGGTTTGCTTCGATTATTCTTCTTTTGATCTCTTCGGCCTGGGCCAAATAAGATTCGATTTTCCTTAATATGGTGCCCGAGACGTGAGACAGTTTTAAGCCGGCACGGCTTTGGCAGGCTAAGAATTTCAGATAATTGTATCGACGGAACAGCTCGACTTCTTCTTCTCTGTTGAGCACAGGTGTATCTGTTAATGTGTGCAGATATTGTGAAAGGGAGCTGCCGGTCAATTTGATCGGCTCGGTATTGCTCAGGGCGGACGGCTCTGATTTGTCGAGCGGCTCGGCCAGAATCCGCTCTTTGGCATCTTGTTTGAGAAATTCATCGCTGTCGACGAATTCGATTTTTTTTGTCAGAAGCACCTTTGCCCTTCGCCGGTTGATGATTCTGTATATCGAACTTTTGTTGCGGTCGAAACGCGTCATCAGCTCTTTGATATTACAGCCCTGTTTGTACAGCCGATAGATTTCCGCTGCCTGGGCCGGTGTGATTACGCCGGTTGACTTTTTGAAGATGGCCTTGTCAGGATTGGCGTCTTCGTAATTGAGCAGTGTGTATCTGATGGTTTCGTGACACTTGGCGGTTTTGGCGCTTATCCTGTCGATTATCTGGTAGCGGGACAGATTCGTGCCGGCGGCAAGCTTGACAGCCAGCTTTACAATCTGTTGTTTTTGCTGATCCGACAGCCGCATGAAGTTTTTGGCGTTGCCGGCAAGTTCCGGATGTGTCGTAAGGAATTCATCGACGGTTGACTGCAGAAAACCGAGACGCCTTATGCCGTCATCGAATATGTATTTTCGCGCGACCAGGCCTTGCTTTCGCCAGCGATAAATCGTTTTGGTTGAAACAGCAACGTTTTTCGCCAGCTCCTGGATGCTGTAGATTTTCTGACTTTGCTCGGTGACGGGACGAGCGAGTTTGCCGCTCAGCTTGGAAATGAAAATTCTCAGGTCTTCGAGCAGATCGTCACCTTTGATAAGCTCGTTTTCGCTTTTAAGGTTGAAGCCAGTGATGCGAAAGCACACGAATTCGAAAGGATATTCCTTGTCTATGTCGATGATAGCAACGAGCTTCTCGGCGGCATCGAGCTGTTTTCGCCGCTTCTTCTCCGGCGTAAATCGAAGCTGCATTAGCAATCGCGCCAAATTATGACTGTTTATAGGTCGCATAATCGACCGTCCATTTTACCAGAATTGGGCGCAAAAAAACAGCCGAACGAACGGCTGTTTGAGAGTTTTATCATGGATTCAAAAACTTCATACAAAAATGTGAACCGGGGATATGACAGTCATGCCCGGCAAATTATTCTTATTACCTTGTGTCTTCCGCTTCTGGGTACTTTTTCATGCGACGAGGCTCTTGGCAAGATCGACGGCAGAAGCGGCGTCCGGAGCATAGCCGTCGGCTCCGATTTTGTCGGCATAATCCTGTGTTACCGGCGCTCCGCCGATCATCACCTTTACCGGAATCCCGGTATCCTTCAGTGCCTTGATGGTTTTTTCCATGCCGGGCATAGTTGTCGTCAGAAGTGCGCTTATGCCAATCAACTGGGCATTCGCCGCTTTGACTTGCTCGACAAACTTTTCAGGCCCGACATCCACACCCAGGTCTATAACCTGGAAGCCGGCTCCCTTAAGCATCATTGCGACCAGATTTTTGCCGATATCGTGCAAATCGCCCTGAACGGTGCCGATCAGCAGTTTTCCGACCGGTTCGACGCCGGCTTTAACAAGTTCCGGCTCAAGAACTTCCATAGCCATTTTCATCGCCCGAGCAGCGATAAGCACCTCGGGGATGTAGATTTCATTTTTCTTGAAAAGAGCGCCTACAATGTCCATACCTGCGATTAATCCGTTGTCGAGAACATCTTTAGCCGCTGTGCCCTCTTCCAGAGCCGCCTTCGTGATTTCTGACGCTGTGTTTTGGTCTCCATTGATAACAGCATCAGCCAATGCCTTCAAATCTGCCATTCCGGTTCACCTCAATAAAACTATACTATTCCTATTGACATTCCTTAAAACCAATAATCAAGGGTGTAATTTAACATCATTTACTTATTCAAAACAAGCCCTAAATAAAACTTTTTTAGAGGTGCGAGCTGTTTTAACGCATATGAAAGTATAAAAATACAAAAACAGAATTTATATTATTTGAAAAAATATTAATACATGGTATAATACTTGCTCTTATTACCTATTGTTGTTTGCTCCACAATGGTGGTTGTGAAATTAAGGCAGTTATATCTTCACGTTTTTGTGTTGAGTTATGAAGCAGTTCAAACGGAATACGAGGTACGAAAGACGAGATACGAAACATGAGTGACTATATAGTTTTGGTAAAACAGGTTCCCGACGTCTCGCAAATTACCGACAACGCTTTTGATCCTGAAACCGGCACACTCGTCCGGACAAGGCTGGCCAGCGTAATCAACGAGTTGGACGCCCAGGCGCTGGCGTTTGCGAACATGATGAAAAAGATCAGCGGCGACGACAAGGCTCGCGTCATTGCCTTGACGATGGGCCCGCCGATGGCCGAGGAGGTTCTTCGCTACAGTCTGGCTCGCTCAGCCGATCAGGTGGTGCTTCTGACGGACCGGGCTCTCGGCGGGGCCGATACGTGGGCTACGGCCAATCCGCTCGCCCATGCGATCCGAAAAATTACCAAGGATCTGCTCAAATGCGGCGACGACTATTTCGTGGTCTCCGGCATGCAATCGGTCGATGGTGATACGGCACAGGTACCGGCTCAGATAGCCGAGGAACTGGGCCTGCCCTGCATCGCCTATGTCACCGGCGCCGAATACAGGAAAAAGCGTTTCGAATTTACTCGAATCATCAGCGGCGGAAGCCAGACTGTAGCCACCAAGAAGCTGCCGGCTGTAATTACCGTCGCCAAGTACGAACATACTCTGTTTGCTACGTTTAGCAGAACCCGCTGGGCCAATAAGGCCGATCTTGTCAAATGGGGCGCCGATGACATCAAAGCTACCCACATCGGGGCCAAGGGTTCCAAGACGGCAGTCATCAGAGTTTTTCCGCCGGGCAAAAGCACCCGCAAATGTCAGAATCTCAGCGACGTTAAATCTTTGGCTAAAGTGATAATGGATTCTGTCAAGAGCGGCAACGGCCAGGCGGACCAGAATGGCGACGCCCAGTCAGGCAGCTATGTTCTGCCTGACAAACGCAAGGACAAGTTTCAAAGAATGTTCGAGGCGACACAAAAGGAACAGGAAGATTATCAACTCCTGATCGAAAAGATCAAAGAACTCGGTATAAAATCGGCGGTACAAATAGATGATGCCGTCAAAGAGAAGATTCTTGAATCTACCGGTAAGAGTATTCATAAAAAGACGCTGGATGACATGATAGAGGGCTTTAAGGCGACCAAGCCTGCCTTTAAGGGAGAGGTTTGGGTTGTAGCCGAGCACAGTGACGGCGTGGTTCACCCGGCGACTTTCGAGTTGACGGGTAAGGCCCGCGATTTAGCCGATTCGCTCGAAACCAAGGTTGGTGTTTGCATCGCCGGTGACAACGTCGGGCATATGGCCGAAGAGCTGATCGCCGCCGGTGCCGATATCGTCTATGCGATTGAGCATAAGGTTCTCAAACAGTTCGATCCGACGGCCTATCGCAAGGCTGTAGCCGATGCTATCGACAAATATGTGCCGCAGATTGTTCTTTACGCGGCTACGCCCCAGGGCCGGATGTTGGCGCCGATGGTATCGTATCGCGTCCATAGCGGCCTGACCGCCGACTGTACGGGATTGGATATTCGTGACAGCTCGCGAAAGGGTGACATAGCGTTATTGCTTCAGACGCGACCGGCGCTTGGCGGCAACGTAATGGCTACGATTCGCACCAAGAACTCGAAGTCGCAGATGGCGACCGCAAGGCCGGGCGTTATGAAAAGGCTTCCCCCCGATCCGTCGAGAAAAGGCAAGGTTGTCAAACACCAGGTCGAGCTTTCCGAAGACGATGTCAGTCTTGAGATTATACAGACTGAACTGGGCTCCGGCGAAGTGAACTTCGGTGCTGAGGTAATTGTCAGTGGCGGCAAGGGAATGCAGAGCAGGGATAACTACGAATCGCTTCTGGAGGCACTTTGCGAGGGCTTGAGTAATAAGCTGGGAACGCAGGTCGAAAGAGGCGCCTCGCGTGCGGCGGTTGAACAAGGCTTTATCGAACGCGTTCACCAGGTCGGGCAGACAGGCACCGCCATCGGGCCGAAACTTTATATTGCGCTTGGAATCTCCGGCGCCATTCAACATATGATCGGCGTTGCCAACACCGAGACGATTGTTGCCATCAACAGCGATCCGAATGCACCGATATTCAAGCAGTGCGATTACTATATCGTTGGAACTGTCGAGGATACGGTTCCTCAGTTAGTGCAGGCGTTGAAAGCTGAATAGAGATATTGGAATTTCGATTTTCGAATTTGAATACAGGACAAGATTAGAGGTGGAGTAGAAAGTGCCAAACATCAAAGACTATAGCAAAGCATCCGTTTTGGTCGTCGGTGCAGGGCCGGCCGGTCTTGCCGCTGCGATACAGCTCAAAACAACTAATCCTGATATCGACGTTTGTGTCGTGGAAAAGTCGGCGGACCTTGGAAATCACAATCTCTCCGGCGCGGTCCTGGAAGCCGAGCCGCTGCATACGCTTCTGGATTCGGCGGTGCCGGGATGGCAGGAAAGCGACGCCGCCAAGGACGTGCTTGCAAACAAAATCGACAAGGATGATATTATGTTCCTGCTGGGTAAAAAGCTGGCGTTTAATATCTTCTTTGCGATCAAGCTCTGCAAGTCACTTGGTCTTGGCTTCGGCGACATGATCCACAAGGGGGACTATTCCGTATCTATCAGCAAGCTGACCAAATGGATGGGCCAGATTGCCAAAGACCTCGGAGTCGAGGTGCTGACCGGCTTTGGCGCCGAAGATATCATCCTCAACGGCTCGGCCCATGCGACGGGTATCAAACTCGTGGATCAGGGTCTCGACAAGGAAGGCAACAAGCAGCCGAACTATGTCGAAGGTGAAATAATCAACGCCGATTTTATAGTGCTGGCCGAGGGATGCGACGGGCTCCTGACGGAAAAATTCGTGGAAAAAGCACATCTGGAAAGGCAGAACCCGCAACTGTATTCGGTCGGCGTGAAAGAGTTAATTAAAGTCAGCCCCGAACAGTACAGCAAGTTCACTTCGGGCCGGGTCGTTCACGCGATGGGCTATCCCATCTGGACGCCGGTAATCGGCCCCGGAATGTTCGGAGGCGGCATCGTATACGCGGGTGTCCAGGACCATTTGTCGGTCGGCATGATTATCGGCGCCGACTGGAAGTACTGCGACTTGAACGTGCAGGATGCGCTGACCAATTTCAAGAATCACCGCTTCGTAAAACAGTTCATCGAAGGCGGTACGGTTGTGGAGGCAGGCGCGAAAATGATTCCCGAGGGCGGATATTACGCCATACCGAGAGACCCGGAAACAGGCAGTATCGGCAAAGGCAATGTAATGATCCTGGGTGACAGTGCCGGTTTCGTAAATATGCACAAAATCAAGGGCTTGCACAACGCGATCGAATCAGGAATGAAAGCGGCGAAGGCTATCGCCAATTGCCTCGACAATCCCGAAGCGACAGCATCGAAATATACCGAGATGGTTGACCAGTCGAATATCGCTAAAGAGATGAAATCGGCGAAAAACTTCCGGCAGACGGTTGCCAAATTCGGGCCTCTGCAGGGCATGCCGCTCTCGATTCTCGGCGGTCTGCTGCCGAAATATAAGGTTGAGAAGGATTATGAGGCAATGACGGTCGCTCGATATCGACACAAGCCCGATCAGAACTTCGATAAAGACACATTCACCGCAGTGGCGGCAACCGAGCACCGCGAAGAGGAGCCTTCACATCTGACAATTCTGGATGGCGATATTTGCAAAACCAAATGCTCGCCGGAATTCGATAATCCCTGTATAACTTTCTGCCCGGCGGGAGTCTACGAGACGATTCACGGCGAGGTCAAGCCGGCCAATCCGTCCAACTGCCTGCATTGTAAGACATGCCAGAGAAAATGTCCCTTCGACAATATCAGGTGGACGGTCCCCGAAGGCGGCGGCGGACCACGATATAAGCGAATGTAAAAAACGCGCATATCAATACAATTAGTTCGCAGCAATTCTGCAATAGATATACGAGCACTATTGTTATCACGGTTTATGCCCTTTTGTGCCCGATATAGGACCTGCTTACCTGGCGGCTCCCATAAAAACGTCACAACTGCGCAGTTGTAGCAGATATGGCTTAAGAAAGGTTAACTAAGCTAAAGAAGATTCTTAGTAATGCCGAAATTGAAGGTGCCGGATCGGGGGCGGAGGGCAAAGAAAAACTTCGTCTTATGAATGGTCCATAGCAATGTCGAATATTTCTGGTCAATAAAGAGGGTGAATGATGACGGATCAGTCAAGGCAGACTAAAGTTCTTGTAGCACTGCTGGTTTCAATCGTGCTCTGCACAATAATCTTAAATGTTCTGGGGCACAATCCACCGTCGGCCGGCGCTTTTTGCCTTTCGCAGTATTACCGTCTTGTTCCTGTTGAAAAATTGGTTCGCTCCCGAGAAGTCCAGCGTCCGAGATACTGGAAGTGGATCGAAATTTACTATAGCGAAGGTGGCTCCGGCGATCGAGTCGCATCCGGCTTGAATATACAAGTTGAACAACCGGACTCGTTGAGCAGTGTTTCCGGTCAGGAGGACATTGACTATCATTTTATTATCTATAACGGGCTTGCCGGTCACGATGGCCGGATAAAACCGACAGAAAAATGGAATAGACAACTCCCGGCGAATCGACCGGCGGACTATGACAGACGACATGCCTGGCAATATGAACAGACTATCTACATCTGTATTGTAATGGATAGTCAAAATCCTCAGCCGACCAACTTTCAGATAAAAAGACTGTATGTTCTTGTAGAGGAGCTGTGCAGAGAGTTTAGCATTAAGTCTGAATCAGTTCTCTATCCCCATAGTTGGCAATATTAACAAAGTTCCTCACAATACAACCGTGCTAAATGATGCTAAAGACTTTTGCGGTTCTCTTTTTGCATTCATATAGGACTTAAAGATTCAATGCTCCTATAATAATCCTGAAACTCCCAATACACTCGATGTATACGCGGATAGGCAAATCTATGTAAAGTGGCTTTTTTGTAAAGCCGAACTACGAATGATTTCAGTGCTGTGTAAAAATAAGCCGTTGGCGCCGGCTAAAATAACCTTATGAAAGGAATCGAAGATGCTGCCGAACTTTGTATTTGGCTGGTTCAGTATGGACATGGGTATCGACCTGGGCACCTGCTCTACGCTGGTTTATGTCCGTGACAAAGGTATTGTCCTGAATGAACCTTCGGTCGTTGCCGTTCGCAAAGGCACCAATATCGTCCTGAACAACGGTCAAGCCGTCGGAGTGGTTGCGCGTGAAATGTTAGGCAAAACACCGGGCTCGATTAGTGCAGTCAGACCTCTCAAAGACGGCGTGATTAGCGACTTCGAGATAACCGAGTCAATGCTGGCTTATTTTATCCGCAAGGCACATGGCGGCGGAATTGTCAGGCCTCGCGTGGTAATAGCCGTGCCAGGCGGGATAACCGATGTTGAACGCCAGGCGGTTATCGGGACCGCTGAACGCGCCGGTGCACGAAAAGTCTATCTAGTGGACGAGCCGATGGCGGCCGGAATAGGAGCCGGACTGCCAATTACGGATCCTACTGCTTCGATGATTGTCGATATTGGCGGTGGAACTACCGAGGTAGCCATTATGAGTCTGGCCGATATCGCTTCATGCGAATCAGTTCGAGTCGGCGGTGATGATATGGATGAAGCTGTAATCAATCACCTTAAGAAGACTTATAATCTGCTTGTAGGCGAGGCGAGAGCTGAAAAAGTCAAAATGAAAATTGGCTCTGCCGCCCCGCTCGAAAAGGAGCTGACGATGGAAGTCGCCGGCAGGGACACCATATCGGGGATGCCGAGGAAAATTGTCATAACGAGTGAGGAAATCCGCGAAGCGCTAAAAGGCCCGATTGCAGCGATCCTCGATACGGTTATGGTCACGCTGGAAAGGACCGAGCCGGAATTGGCCGCTGATCTCATCGACAACGGCATACACATTTGTGGGGGCGGATCGTTGCTCAAAGGAATGGATACGGCATTAGCGAACGCGACCGGGCTGAAAGTCCAAATAGCCGAAGACCCATTGAGCTGCGTCGCCAGGGGTACGGGCATATACCTGGAGAATCTGGATCTATGGAAGGATACGATGGACCGCAGCGAATATGGGTCGGAACAATTCGCGGGGCATCGTGGATAAGATGAAATACGATCATGGCCATGAGGAAAAACAGAGTTCCTGAACGAGTCCTATTTATCTCACTAATGCTGACCGGGCTCATTTTCCTTTTTGCTCCGCAGAGACTTACGAGTAAATTCCAGTTTGCTTTTGTGCGTGTTTTCTGCTGGCCTTTGAGTGTCAGCAGGGACATTTCGCTTTCCGCATCCGGATTGATGGCTTCGGCAGAGGGTGCCCCGGCAGACGTTGTCAGCCGTACAAGATACAACAAGCTACATAACCGCCTCGCAAATGTCACCGAGTGGCTCAAGCAGGAACGCCAAAAGGTCGAAACGCTATCCGGTCTGCGCAATCGTCCCGCCTGGAAGGGCGTTAATTTTGTTTTGGCTGGCATAATTACCTCTACTATCGATGGACTGCATAGCGAGCTTATTATCAACCGCGGCAAAGAAGACGGCCTGGCCAAAGATCAATTCGTTCTGGCAAATGAGAGCATCATCGGAACCATATTCAAGGCGGATAATCGAACAGCCCGAGTCCGATTGATAACCGATCCCGCTTCACAAATAGCGATCAAAATAGAAGGCTTAAATAAAGACAGAATCCTGCAGGGCACCGGTAGCGGTTCCGCCAAAGTCAAACTGCTGCCCACAAAATACAGAGTCGAAGTCGGCGAGGTGGTTTATGCCCAGAAAAAGCCCGGATTCCTGAGCACGCCAGTGATTGTAGGAACGGTAGCCCAATGCGAAAGCAACAAAGATAATCCCCTGCTCTGGGACATAACCGTCAAGCCCGCCTGCGACATCGGGACGCTGACCGACGTGTCTGTAATTGTAATGAACCCCCGATAGCTCAGATCCCAACCGAAAATGCCCGAACTATGCCGCTTAACGAACCGCCATTCGGTAAACATTTCTGATTATCCCAAAAGTCAATGTGTGCCAGAAAAAAAATGCTTTCCCTGGTATTTCAAATGAATTCCTTACAGTTTCTTATCATTATCGAACCACCTGATTAAAAAAATCTGTTCATAGTTGCATATTTTATGAAATATGGTAGTAGCTTATTCCGTTGGTTATTGTGCTTGAACTGCGATTACTCCAATACTACACTTGGTAATATGTTCGAGTATCAAGGTTTGGGCTCCGAATTGAATATTGAATCTAATCTTTTTTTTGTGCTAAGCCAATGATACATGACTTTTGTTCCTTACTCAAGAAAGTCAGCCATGAAATCAGATGAAACCGTACATCCGCAATTGATTGGGGGTTTGACAAAGGGTTTTTGGAATTTAATCTCAGTTAACATTGGTTGGCTGGCCTGCATTCTTGGTGCAGCACGGGGACATTATTGGCTGGGTTTGGTTGTCGTATCGATCCTTTTCGTCATTCATATAACGGCGATTGAAAGACACAAAATGCGCAAGATTTTTATCGTCGCCTTGTTAACGACGGCGATTGGTTTTTTAATGGATACGACCTTAATCATCGTCGGCGCGGTAGAGCCAAATCGCTGGGTGATGCCGGCACCTTTCACGACAATATGGGACCTCATGATTTGGGCCAACTTTTCTCTGATGTTGGATGTGTCTCTTCGTTTTTTGCAAAAAAGACCTTTGGTCGCAGCGTTCCTGGGGGCGATATGTGCACCGGGGACATATTACGCGGGCGACCGTTTAGGAGCGTTGAATTTTTCAGAGCCGGTCTTCAGAAGTCTGCTATGGGTTGGGGCCGTGTGGCTTTTTGCGATGCCCTGCTTAAGTCTAACGGCAAGGTATTTTTATCAACCTCAAAAGACAAAATCTGTGTAATATTAAAATCCATTTAAAGCATTCAAGTGAAACTTGAAGTCGGAAGAATCGGCTTATATATAAGTTTGTAAATTTTCTTGAGCCGCAACAAGCTGTGCTATATACTTGCTCGCATAATGATATATTAGGAGTCAGCTTTGAATAAAAGCGTTGATAAAAATATATCTGGCACCACTCATAGCATCGCCGTGATTGGAGGCGGCATCTCGGGTATAACCGCCGCATGGCTGCTTTCCCGTCGGCATTCAGTTACCCTGATTGAAAAAGAGCCTCAACTTGGCGGTCATACACACACCCATATCCTTGACAGCGGAGCGGATTCAGGCACTCCTGTCGATATGGGATTTATAGTCCTGAATGACCGAAATTACCCTACGCTTGTAACCTTGTTTAACCAATGGGGTGTCCGCATACAGAATTCCGATATGTCTTTTGGATTTGAAGACAAAGACCTGGGATTTTATTATTCCAGTGATTTTCCCCGTGGATTATTCGCGCGTCGGCGAAATCTGATTTCTCCTTCTTTCTGGCGGATGATTTGGGATATCTTCCGCTTTAATCGTATCTCCACCAGAGATTTGAAAACGGAGTTAGGCCATCTGACTTTGGGACAGTATTTGCAAAAATACGGATTCTCCAAAGCGTATATCGACTTTCATATCGTCCCGCTCAGCGCTGCGGTCTGGTCAACGCCCAGCGAAAACATACTTGATTTTCCAGCCGAGTCTATCCTTCGCTTTTATAGCAATCATGGCCTGCTGAAACTCGTCAACAGACCTCAATGGCAAACTGTTGTGGGCGGGAGCGTTTCATACGTTCAAGCGTTCGAAAAACGGTTTCAAGGCGCAGTTAAAAAAGCCATCCCCGTCCGACATGTCAAACGAATGACGGACAAAGTCAAGGTGATATTAGAAGACGGCATGGAAATGGATTTTGACTGTGTTGTGCTTGCGACCCACGCCGACATTAGCCGCCGGCTTCTGGTGAATCCTGAACCGGAGGAAAGCCGAATCTTGAGCAAATGGACATACACACAAAATCAAGTCGCCCTGCATACTGATATGCAAGTGATGCCGCCGCAACGAAAAGTCTGGGCAAGCTGGAACTATGTCAGGTTCGGCGGCAAGCAGTTAAAGCCGGTTATGAATATGTCTTACTATATGAATCGGCTGCAGGGGCTTAAGACAACAAATGATTATTTTGTGACTCTAAACGGAGACGCCTGGATTGATCCAAATCGAATGATTGAATCCACCACATTCCATCACCCCTGCTACACCTTCGAGTCTCTAAGCACGCATAAGGAGTTGGATAGCATCAACGGCAAAGACCGTATCTTTTACTGCGGGGCATACTGCGGTTACGGATTCCACGAGGATGGAGCTCGTTCAGGGCTTGCCGTAGCTCAGAAGTTCGGGATTGGTTTATGAATTCACAGATTTTCACCGGAGTTGTATCGCACGGACGCCGCTGGCCACAGAAACATCACTTCTCTTACCCGGTCTATTTCTACCGATTCGACCTGGATGAATTACCCGAATTGGACCGAACGCTCCCCGGATTCGGATACAACCGCTTTTCGATCGTTCGCATGGATGACAAGGATTACCTGTGGCGGGGCAACGAATCCCTCAAGGATAAAATTGCCGGAGTGCTTGAGAAAACAGGTTATGCGGAACCTGTACATCGCGTAGAACTGATTAGCTTTGCAAAGTATTTTAATATTATCTTTCGACCAGTGAGCTTTTTTCTTTGTTATAACTCTGAAAATCTCTGTAGGCTCGTCCTGGCTGAGGTGCATAACACCTTTCGGGAAACGCATTTGTATGTCCTCAAAGATCCTCATGAGAAGTCTGAAACACTGTGTTTTGAGATACCCAAAGCATTTCACGTCTCGCCATTTTTCGATATGAACGGAAAGTACAATATCTGTTTCAGGGACGACGGACAAAAAATTAATATCTCCATAGAATTGACCAAATCGGAATGCGGCGAAAAGCCGGTCTTTTTCGCTAAATTGTCAGGGCAGGGACGTCAGCTTACATCCAGTACACTCTATGGGACTTTGTTAAAATACCCCTTTAATGCGATGCTCAATATGCCGCGAATCTTACGACAGTCGTTAACCTTGTATTTTCAGAAAAAATTGCCTGTTTTTACCAAGCCCATCCCGCATAACGAGTACACAATGAGAAAACAACTTCCTTCGCGGCTTGCTCGTCGGGGTATGAAAGCCTTCTTTTCGCTTTTAAAGAAACAATCTAAAGGGGCGATCACGGTAAAGCTTCCTGAAGGCGAAAGCCGCGTTTTTGGGCCTGTCGATTCGGGTCTGTCGGCCCAGTTGCAAATCAAAGACTACCGTTTCTTCAGCCTGCTTGCCAGGGCCGATGAAATTGGATTCGGAATAGCGTACGAAAAAGGGTATTGGACGTCGAGCAATATGGCTCAGTTTATGGATTTTATGCTTAGTGTAACACTGTCGCATTCGTTTCGAATGAGTTGGTATTCCAAGTTGTTTAGAACCTTTTACCTGGCATGGAACTTGCGCAACAAAAACACGCTTTATCAAGCACAAAAAAACATCTCTCAACATTACGATCTGAGTAATGAGATGTATGAAATGTTTCTGGATGAAACGATGACGTACTCTTGTGCTGTCTTTGACCGTGAAAACGAAGCTCTGGCTGATGCACAACTCCGCAAGATCGACCGAATTTTAGAAAAGGCCTGCCTTTCAAAGCACCACCATTTGCTCGAACTCGGTACCGGATGGGGTTCATTGGCAACGCGTGCGGCGAGTCTCTACGGTTGCCGGGTAACCTCAATTACACTTTCAAAAGAACAACAGCAATTAGCCCGGCAGCGGATTGCCCAGGCTGGATTGTCTGACCGAATCGAGGTGTTGCTTTGCGACTACCGCAACGTTACCGGGCAGTACGACCGAATCATTTCTGTAGAAATGCTCGAAGCCGTGGGAAAGGCCTACTACCCTGCTTTTTTCCGCAACTGCGACCGTTTGCTGAAACCGAACGGGATGCTGGTAATTCAAACGATTACCATTCCAGACCAGCGCTACAAGGCCTACTCTAAAACAACCGACTGGATGCGCCTGTTTATATTTCCAGGCGGCCTGCTTCCATCGCTGACTGCTCTAACAAAAGTCCTAACCGAACACACATCGTTTGTTATCAAACAAGTTGAAAGCATCGGGCCGCACTACGCATTGACCTTGGCGCGATGGAAAGAACGCTTCCTTGCCAATCGGGAAAAAATCATCGAACTGGGATTTCCCGAAACCTTTATTCGACGCTGGGAATATTATTTTTCATTCAGTCAAGCTGGATTTGCTCAGCAGTATATCGATGATCTTCAAATCGTCTTAACACGTCCCGGAAATCGGGATTGTATCAATGCTTTTGACCAAAAAATCGGTCGCGTCAAACCGCAGACGGACAACACAAAATGATTGCTGAGGGAATACTGCTAAATCTGCTTATCGGTGCCGGAACGCTGACCGGATTGTGGTTTATCTATTTGTGGAAACGAAATCCGGCCGTGGTGGACTTGGGATGGGCAATCGGTTTGACTCTCATGGGATTAGCTCATAATCTGAGCGGCGATATGTTTTCTGCCGGCAAACTTCTGATCAGTTTGCTGGTTCTGTTTTGGGGGCTTCGCCTGGGCGGATATTTGTTTTGGACTCGGCTCAGGCTTGGAAAAAGAGACGCCCGATACGAATCGCTTCAGCGTCAGCAGAAAATCCCTGCGCCCCTCTTTTTTCTGATCCATTATCTTATTCAGGCCTGCTTTCAAGCCGTCGTAGGATTTGTATTTATCTTTACGGCCCAAAGCACGACATTCGACTCAATTTACGCTAAAGCCGGATTGATGCTATGGTGCGTTGGCTATGGAGGTTCTATCGCGGCGGATGCTCAATTGCATCGGTTTCGAATCAGTCCGGATAATCGCGGCAAAGTCTGTCAAGTTGGCCTTTGGAATTACTCCCGCCATCCGAATTATTTTTTTGAGATTCTTCTGTGGTCCGGGTTTGCCCTTATCGGCATACCTGCTCGGCTGGGATGGCTTGGGCTAATCTCGCCGATAACTCTATTGCTGACAATGACGCTTATCACGGGCCCTATTTCAGAACGGCAATCGCTCAAATCCAAACCGGATGCATATCGTCAATACCAAAAAACGACATCTATGATTATTCCCTGGTTTAAGACGACTAAAACCGCATCGGCCATATCCGGCTCATAATAAGATAAGTCATTGTAGCTGTTGATGCCGACAAAAAAGAACCCCAAATCATATCGACAATCGACAGCATGAAAGGCCAGTCACGAAGCGTAGCCAAATTGGTCAGGTCATAGGTAGCATACGCGATAAAACCAAACAATGCTGCCATCTCAATGGTATAAACCAACGACCGCTTTGCCATACCAGGAAGTAATGCAAAAACCAGTACCCCGACAAGAAACAGCAAATAAAATATGATTGCTGCTATCCAGTTAACGTTAGGAGTCAGCAGCGGCTCAAGGGAGTTGCGATAAAAACCTTTGGCAATCACGCCAAGCCAAATCATATCAATACAAAAAAATACAGGCACACTCACGGCATAAGTTAATAAAATTCTCGACATCTGCATAACTCACTTCTCCTTTCAGCAATTAATCACAAATCGCATTCAGTCTATCCCTAAAAGGTAAGGTTTCAAGGATAATCCGCTGCTCTGGGACATAACCGTCAAACCCGCCTGCGACATCGGGACGCTCACCGACGTGTCTGTAATCGTAATGAATCCACGATAACAAAGGCAGAAGATCGGAAAATTGGCTCCATTCGACGCTGCTCAGGACAAGCTTGTTTGGCTTTGAATTGGCTTTGTTTTTTCGCCGTCTCAAAGCATGAAAATCTTCATAATCCCCTTCCATATAAATACTTAAGCACATTTTTTCCTTTCTGAAATTGGGTTTGTTTTTTCAAATTAACCACGGATTTTCATCGTTTTCTACTCTTTTTCACCTGTTTTTTTCGTTATTTTTGCTTTTTTTTGACCCGGCACCAGTGGTGCGGGCTAAAATTCGTACTGCGTTCTACGTGATTCTGAATTCTGTCTCCTGTATTCTGAATTCTATTCGTTAAACATTATACGAACCATCCCGCAAAAAGGCGGGCTTTTTCTCAAAAAATCTCTATTACACGGCGTTCATTATTCAGCCACAGAGGTCGGTAAGGTCAAAGAGAAGAGATCAAATAATCAATAGTAAGCTTGTGCCCGCGAAGGCGGGTATAATCAATGAAAAGGGGGTGCTGCCGGGAACGTAAATATTATCCATCTTTGAAAACGACAAGAGTACAATGGAGAATCAATCATGCCGCTGAGCAGACCACCATTTGGAGTGCCCCTGTTTATCGCCATAAGCAGGGGCATGTCAAGAAAAATATAGGTGGCTGTCCCTAGTTTATTGGGGCATAAGGGAATAAATAGCCGTCCGTCCCTATTAAAATACTATAGCAGCAAACAGGAAGGCAGGCTATCATTATTTATATTTTAAGGGCTGGCCCCTATGCCCCCTGTAAATAGTAAATAATCAATGACCACCCCTAGCATTATCAAGCACAACTTATCGAAAAATGTACCGGACACCTTTAATTCCCCCCCGTCACGATTAAAATCCTATAGCAGCAAACAGGAAGGCAGTCAATCATTATTTATATTTTAAGGGCTGGCCCCTATGTCGCCCCTTTAGTTGATTGAATTTCAGAGTTATCTTCTCCGAGAAACAGAGGCCATGAAATATATTTATAAACAAAGGTTCTGATAATTTGAATAGTTGCGCCCAAAAGAAGGCTAAGAATGATCCAAAGCATTATTTCTTCTTTGTAAAGAATATTGGCTATCCGTTCTTGGCTTACAAGAAACGCAGACGCCGCAACGCCATAAGCCGCGATCCAACCTCGAGATTTATCATCAAATCTTCTATAGGCCTCAATATTGTTCTTTGGACATGTTACGCCTTCTTTTTTATCTTTAACAGAATTGATGCTAACGTTGCGGATCAGGATCGCCGACGAAGGAGGCGTATTCTGAAACCGCTGGTTATGCATGAACTAAGCTGTAAAATTTAGAAATATTGGGAACGATTAGATTTAACGGCTCAATCTTCCCCTTAGTGCCTTTGGTCCGACCCTATTTATCGTCATGCGGTAGTCGAACCTGAATTCTAAGCATTTGTTATTGATACTTCCATACATGTCCATCATAGTGGAGGATAGCATCTTGTCCTACAGCAAAAACGTTGTTTGACCCGGTGCCCCAAATATCATAGAGAGTGTGCCCCCGTTTACCTTTCATAAATTTGTCAAAACCCGATTGCAGTTTGACTGGGCTCTCCGTCCAGGACTCACCATCATAGTGGAGAATTGTGCAAAGCGCTCCTACCGCAAAGACATCATTCGGCCCAGTACCCCACACTGCCGTTAACGCATAGTGGGATAGCTCTGTCTCTTCTTGCCAGAATTTTCCATCGTAATGTAGAATAGTACCGTTTTGTCCAACAACAAAAACATCGTTGGGGCCAGTTCCCCACACATCATTCAAGCTGCCATCATTATAAGGGTGCTCCATCTCTGACCAACTAGTCCCATTGTAGTGTAGGATTGTATTTATATTCCTTTTGTATCTACCCCTACGACGGTCTCCAACAACAAAAACATCGTTGGGACTACTTGCCCATATTCCTCGGAGGTAATAATAGGAACTAATTGTATTAGGTAATCTCATGTTTCGCCACATTTGTCCATCATAGTTGTAGCATTTTGCATCCCATGTCACCAAGTAAACGTTATTAGGACCTGTGCCGAACACGTCTAACACTTTTGTGCATGTGATTGACGAAGGTCGCCAAGTTAATCCATTATAATGAGAAACTCGCCCATGAACTCTTTGGTAATGCGTAGGTGGATATCCACGCCAACCGACATCTGTGTTGTAGCCACCCACAACAAAAATATTGTTTTTGCCTGGGTGTTTATTAGGGACAGTCACCGTTTTATGTGGTCTTTAATAGGTGACTGTCCCTAGTTTTCCCTAGTTTTCCCTAGTTTTCCCTAGTTTTCCCTAGTTTTCCCT
>CAZSOR010000040.1:0-3113 GCA_964608395.1 uncultured Pirellulales bacterium | reverse complement strand
TCCCTAGTTTTCCCTAGTTTTCCCTAGTTTTCCCTAGTTTTCCCTAGTTTTCCCTGCGGCCTTACCGGAGTCGTGTTCGATCCGGTTGTTCGACAGACCCTATTTGTCCTGCTTCCCAGCATTCGCTGAGTCGCCGACGGGCAGTTCCTTGATTCCGTTGGCGCCGCGGACATACGCGACGAAGTGCTGCCCCCAGTACGGCGACCTGCCGAACGGCTCGGGATAGAAGATGGCAATCTTAGCCTTGCTCCATGGAGCGAAGCGATCGGCCCGCTCGGGTACTCCGTACCATGGATTGTGCAGTTCCCGACCGAGCAGCCACGAGTAAATGAGGTCGTAATTCCAATCGACCGACCATTCATGATACTTCTCCGTCTGACGCCGATACCCGGAAGCTAATGCAATCCACGGCGTCACCTCCCCACAGGCATGCTTTGCTGCATTTTGCGCAGTCCGGCGAAAGATCTCACGCGTGTATCCGATCTCCGGCACCTGGTAGAGCGAACACCCGAATGATTCCCCTTTTTCGTCCAGAGCGAAGTACGTTGTCTGGCTCCATCCCGTGGCTGAGGCTCCCGGCTGGACAGCTCCGCGCGCGTACCACTCAATCCGCGCCTTTGGGAAGACATCGCGGACGACATCATAGGCGGCGTTGTATTTCTGAGTGATCGCCGCGTTCCACTTCTTATCGTCTTCTTTCGTATGGAAGCGTTCAGAGTCGAACAGGATTGCACTGACCGCCACGTCGGCTTGATGTTTCTCGTTCGCTGCCGCCAAACCATCGCGAATGGCCTCCATGCGGGTACGCAGGTACGTCAGTTCCGCCTCGTGGGTCGGCCCTGTATCGGTCGGGGACAACTCTTTGCCGAAACGACGATGCCAGACCGAATAGTTCACGCCGATACACGCCTGGATCTCCGGATCGGTCGCATTCACCTTCTTGCAGATCGAGACGCATCGATCGATGTGTTCTGGCTTACACCACTCACCGCTCAAGGATGCTCCGTGCGTTAATCGCACGTACTCATAGAGCAACTCGTCTGACAGCTTCTCAAAGGGCAGCGCCCAGGAGAAATGCATCTTGGGCAGAGGCCTGAGATGCCGGAGCTGCGAAAGCAGGGACGTCGATGCAGGAGCATCTTCCGCTGAAGCCTGGAAGCTAGACCCGGGCTGTAGTGAAATCAACGCGGCTACAAACAGGATTGTGACGGTTCTCGTTAGGCTTCTTCTATACATCTGGCTCCCTTGTCGAACGCAGCCCCTCAGCAGCGACGCGTCAGCGACGTCTGACTGCAGGGGCATGTTATCACCTGAACACTATTCAATGTTAGTTAAGGATTGCTTTCCCCATCAGTGACATTTCCGGAGAGTTTTCCAGGGCGCGAAACCAAGAAGCCATTAGAGTGGTTTCCCTGAAATACTTGGATTGGTAGCTCAGATAGATGTTCAATCGTTTCTATCTTTTGCTCGATTTGGTTCATCTCCTCATGGGTTGCGTTGTATACAATTACGTACACTGTAACATGCATCTTACGAGGGAGAAACTTGGTTAGTACTTTTTCCAAATTCCGGGGTATTCCTAATGCGGCTATCAAGCTACTTGGTGTATAAGCATGTACCGAGTGAACACGCATAAATACCTCACGAGGGAGAACGTTCACTGGCGACTTTTCCCATGTGGAAGAAATATCATCAAGTACGATGTAATTAAGATCTTTTTTTATGGCACCTCTTATGCGGTTGGCCGCGGCTTTGCCAGCAGCTAGCATACTCTCACGCCTTATTAAGGAGCTTATTATTAGAATAGCGACAAGACTTGCAGTAACCACAACCACTGCGGCGACTTTTAAGATGCTGTATAGGTTTCGAGTTTTCATGATAACGTTAAGCTCAGCGGTGCGGCCCCGCCGCGTCCACTGCAGCGCTTTGTTAGGCAAAGTTATTCCCAGAACCGCCACCATCGTTTTGGTGGCTTCTCACTGTTTTCAAGGCTCGCCCTTTTCGCAAGGTGATTTCCAGACGTTTGCTCCTTTTCTTTCCACTCTTCCGGTGTGTAGAAGTGCCCGTCCGTTGAAAAGTGTTGCCGCCATCCCGGAACGAAAATGTCGTCGGATCCCACTTGTATCGTACTCCAACTGTCGTGTTCAACACGGGGGATGGTCCGGCCGCAATTACGGCAATTCATGATCATTTGTCCCCAAAACTTTGTTCCACAGAATGGGCAGATGCCTGAGCCGCGTCGCTCTGCATCATATTGCTGGTAATCGGCCTTCGCTTCCGCGTCGCAGATATTGCACCTGAAAATCACATAACTTTGGCCGTGCTGGTCAGGAGCAACTTCGCGCAGAGGAAACATCAAGTGACCTTTTGGACAGTTCATTTATTGTCTCCATTCGCCTAACAAGTTATTATCTGTTTTTACTGAGAACACCGGATATGCTATTCCTGAGAATAGCCATTGACAACAATAATATAGGATTATAAGCTACTTCCTATCTCGATAACACCGGAATATGAATATTATCATGAAAACTCGATAACACTCAAATGCGTAGCGTACGGACAGATTTAGCCAAAAATTACAGCAACCTACTGGTAAATAAGGGGATTCCGCAAAAAAACCTTTATCACTTCCAAAAGTGGCTTAGGTAGCTGTGCCGTCCGCCCCGGCTTAGTAAAGCCCCGACACCTAATACCTAAGAGCCTAAACCACGCATCCGCCGTCCGCGCAAACTCCGTCCCCGTCGGTGTCCCGCAAATGGCGGGCGCACCGGAGAGCCTTCACGTCTGGCTCGAAAATCGGGAAATCGTCGCATTGAAACAACATACGTTATGGCAGCCGGATGTGCAAGAAAAAAATCAACTTTCGCTGCTCATTGTTGAAATCTGCAGTAAGGGGTGAGAAAAACTTTTCATACCAGCCCTATAAAAACATTCCACTTTCTCTAAAACGGCCGTAACAGTACAGATAATGGCCATTTGCCTGCTATTTGGTTGAATTAAGACGGCGATTTCGGTACAATGTTGTTAACAATTCAGGGATGAGGGGGGCTTAATCATAGCCGCGTAACAGGACGTCCACGAATCCGAATGATCCGATGTGGGGAGGGTAT
>CAZSOR010000039.1:12575-21355 GCA_964608395.1 uncultured Pirellulales bacterium | reverse complement strand
TATGAATTGACTTTACCATGAATAATAAACAGATTTTTTCGAAAGGAGTAATCACAAAATGAAGATTCGACCATTGGCAGATAAGGTGCTTGTTCAGCGTCTCGAAGCGGAAACCACAACAGCGGGCGGGATAGTTTTACCGGACAGCGCCAAAGAAAAACCTCAAAGAGGTAAAATCGTAAGCGTCGGCGAGGGCAAAATGCTCGACGATGGAACGGTCAGAAAATTGCAGGTGAAAAAGGGTGATATGGTACTTTTCACAAGCTATGCCGGGACGGATGTGAAAATCGACGGCAAAGAATATCTGATTATGAGTGAGTCGGATATCATGGCTGTAATTGAAAAGTAAGCAGGGAAAAACAATTAGCCACAGAATAGGAGAAATAAAAATATGGCAGCTAAAAAAATAGCTTTTGGTACTGACGCACGTGCCGCTATACAGAAAGGTGTGAAGAAATTGGCTAAGGCAGTCAAGATCACACTCGGGCCGTGCGGCAGAAATGTAGTTTTGGAGAAATCTTACGGTTCACCGCTCGTAACGAAAGACGGCGTTACAGTGGCAAAAGAAATCGAGCTGGAAGACGCCTACGAGAATATGGGCGCACAGATGGTTAAAGAGGTTGCGTCCAAGACTTCGGACGTCGCCGGCGACGGGACAACAACCGCCACGATTATGGCCGAGAGTATTTTTGACGAGGGCCTCAAGAATATTACCGCCGGGGCAAATCCGATGCAGGTAAAGCGCGGCATCGATAAGGGTGTTGAGCAAATCGTCAACGAACTGCATAAGATGGCCACGCCGATCGAGTCGACCAAGCAGATCGAACAGGTGGCAACCTGCTCGGCGAACCAGGATGTCGAGATCGGCAAAAAGCTGGCTGAAGCGATGGAGAAGGTCGGCAAGGACGGCGTTATTACCGTCGAAGAAGGCCAGTCCCTCGAAACAACTGTCGAGTTGCTCGAAGGTATGCAGTTCGACAAGGGGTACCTTAGCCCGCACTTTATTAACAATCTGGAGAATATGTCGGTTGTGCTGGATAAGCCGTACATTCTCGTGCACGAAAAGAAAATCAGCTCGATCAAATCGCTCGTTCCTCTGCTCGAAAAGGTCGCCAAACAGGGCAAGCCCCTGTTACTGATCGCCGAAGACGTCGAGGGCGAAGCGCTGGCTACGCTGGTTGTCAATAAACTGCGGGGTATCCTGCAGGTGGCGGCTGTCAAAGCGCCCGGTTTTGGCGACAGGCGAAAAGCTCTGCTCAGTGACATTGCGACCCTGACCGGTGGCGATGCGATCTTCGAGGACCTGGGCTTGCAGTTGGAGAACATCGAACTGCGGCAGCTTGGAAGGGCGAAACGCATTACTATCGACAAAGACAGCACGACAATTATCGAAGGCGGCGGCAGCATTGAAGCGATAACAGGCCGGATCGAACAGATCAAGAACGAGATCGACAACTCCACCAGTGACTACGATATCGAGAAGCTGCAGGAAAGACTGGCGAAATTGGCCGGCGGCGTGGCTCAGATTAATGTCGGTGCCGCAACCGAGGCTGAGATGAAGGAAAAGAAAGCTCGCGTAGAGGATGCTCTTCATGCCTGCCGGGCGGCGGTGGAAGAAGGTATTCTGCCCGGCGGCGGCGTAGCGATGCTCAGAGCTTTAAAGGCACTTGACAAAGTCAAGGCCTCCGGCGATGAAAAAATCGGCGTCGATATCGTCCGCAGGGCGGTCGTGGCACCGATTAAGCAAATCGCGGAAAACGCAGGGCTTGACGGCTCAATCGTTGCTCAGAAGGTAATGGAAAGTAAAGACAAAAACTTCGGCTACGATGCTTTAGCCAAAAAATACGGCGATATGGTAAAGTTCGGTGTGATCGTGCCGACGAAGGTCGAAAGAGCCGCGCTGCAAAACGGGGCCTCGATTGCTTCGTTACTGCTGACTACCGATGCGGTTGTCAGCGAGATTCCTGAAAAGAAAGAGACGCCCCCAGCCGGACCTCCAGGTGGTGGGATGTATTAAAGTGAGCTAAAGTGAACTAAGGTGACTAAAGTGAACTAAAGTGTATAAGCGCCGCTTTCAACTTTAGGCACTTTAGTCACTCTTAATTTTAGGCACTTTTATTATGAGTTTTCGTTTTTATTCGAATGCGATTTCCCAGGCGTCGAGAAACTTCGCAGCCGGACTTTTCATCACAGGGCTGCTGCTTATCGGATTTGGATTCCTTGTCTACATCCTGCGGGATTTGTTCGCTGTGCTCGCCTCGATAGTATTCTTCGTTACCGGCGTCGGTTGTGGGATTACCGCCGTAAAGATCTTTTGGGCACAGAGAAAATTAGACAAAATCAACTCCGGCGATTCACAGGACTATAGAGAAAATGTCCAGATTCATATTGAAGAGCACCATGATTCGTAGTCCACAGCATAATCATAGTGTTTTTCCTGCGTTTTGTTTTTTCGCCCTCAAATGGAAGACCTGCTGGCTTGGTCCGTTCCTCCATACGCTCCTATATTGATTCTTCCCCCGTTTGGTTCTGATTCCTGACCGATAGGAAAATTCGGATCGCCTGCGTCAATACATGAGCTGGTGACCGGGGCCATTATCCAGCTTTGGGAAGCAGGACTCCAATATCCGGCCTCAGACTGGAGGTGATAATCACCATTGAACCAGATATCGTCGTCTGGATCAGCCGGTGTCCCGAGATCATCCCAGTAGCCCGAATCAACAAAACAAGGGTCTTCATTCATATTACCTTCACCGGCAAAGCCGTCCTGGATGTTGCTATAGCGAATGTCAAACACTGCACTCTCATCCTTACATAGCTCGTTGCCTTCGTCCCGGAAGATACAATTTGCGGCCTTCAGGACTGTAAGATCATCTTCATAAGCAAAACAGGCAGCCGCTCGGCCGTCCAGCGCTACATTTCCAACAAACGTACAGTTGGATAAATTTATTTGTCCCTGGTATTGATATAAGGCTCCGCCGTACTCGCCGCTTTTATTGCCGCTGAAGATACAATGTTGGATGGAGATATCATTACCTGAGGCTTGAATCGCACCACCATTACTCGAGTCCCTTCCTGTTGCGGTGTTGTCGACAAATTCACAGTGGGTAATCATTGCACTATTTGTGCTGATTCCAAGTGCTCCGGCTCCATAAAAAGCGGAGTTTTCACGGAAGATACATCGTGTTAATGTCGTCTGACTGTTCTGCCACCCGCTGAATAATCCACCGTAATAGGAACCGGCACTGTTATGGCTGAACATGCAATCCGTTGCGGTGAGGGTGCTTTCGTCGTTATTCACGCCGGCGCCGCGTTGCGCCGTATTGTCAACAAAGACGCAATTTATCAGGGTAAGGTCACTATTGTTGTAGCTGTGCAATCCCCCACCGTATGTGGCAGAGTTATTCTGAAAAACACAGTTTCTTATGGTCGGGCTGCTGGCATTGCATAGAATGCCGCCGCCCCTGCAAATCGTGCCGTTGCTGTAATCACCTTCTTGAAAACCCCCTGTGATGGTAAAACCATCCAGGACTGAATCCGGTGTTTCCCGGTGGTGGAAGTAAAAAGCTCGATGCAGGTCCTCTTGTGAAGCCTCACAGTCGATGATACATGCTTCCGGACCGCTTTCACTGCGCACGGTGATTGCCTTTCCTTTGAAATCGATGTCCCGGTTGCCCGGGCCTGTGTATGTACCATCGGCCACCCATACTGTCTCTGCATTCCAGCATTGGTCAATGGCCGCCTGAATGGTGTCATAGTCCGCCGGAACATATATCGTGCCCGGATTTGCTATGGTGGTGAATCCATAGAGCGCTCCGCCATTATCGTCCCGAGCGGTATTGCCGACCTGGTCCGCCACTTCGATAACAAATGTATAGTTTGTTTGGGCGGATACCTCATTTAGCACGATGGTATGATGTGTGTCATAAATAAGCGCACTCGGCGAGCTGAAAGTGGTCATCTGTGAACCAGCCACGCAGTATTGTATAGTTGCTATGGTCGGCTTGTCCGTTTCAAACGTAACGGATGGCTGCGGTGACGATGCGTACGTCACGACATGAGACACTATAGGCGCCTGCCCGTCGATAACCGCCGTGTCTGTATGTGTCTGTTCCCTGTTCTTACTACGTCCTGTTCTTATCTTGTTAATGTACGCTACGGTGACGACTTCGCCGTGGGAAACCTGTAAAACACCATCCTCTTGTGCCGGTGCATCTGCGCTTGTTGTGATGGAACCCTGAAATACCCCTATCGGCGGCGTATTTTCCATCAATGTTAGAGTTTCCACGTCATTGTTGTCCGTCGTGATTACAACGTCGCAGGTCATACTTGCCTTCAGATATGAATCGGCAACGGACACTGAGATGGTGCTGGCGCAACCATAGGTATCACTGTCGAAATGCACCGTTCCCGTTGGAGAGGCAACTGCACTGAGAGCATTGAAGAGATTGACACGTTTATTGGAACGGCAAATGCCCGAGGCAACAGGATCGCCGCTGCTCATGACGATCTCTCGCACCTGGCCCGGCGTCAGATAGGGATTGACCGACAGCATCAGGGCGCACGCACCCGAAACATGGGGACAGGCCATAGATGTTCCCTGCCAGGTTCGCGTCCCGCCATAATAATTGAGTGACAGTATATCGACGCCCGGAGCCATGAGATCGACCCAATCGCCATAATTTGAAAAGCTGGCCCTTTGATCGTTCTGACCGGTGGCGCCAACAGAAATCACGCTGGAATATCCGGCCGGATAAAAGACATTATTCGAACCGTCGTTCCCTGTCGCGGCAACAGCCACAACTCCCTGACTGTTGGCGTATTGGAATGCATCATATAGCAGGTTGCTGGGCGGATTCATACCCCAACTGTTGGAGAGTATATCGGCCCCGTTACTGACCGCGTAGTATATCGCTTTCGAAATACCGGAAACCGGCCCCAGCGTATCCGGATCCATTGCCTTGACGGGCATAATCGTGACGTTCCAGCAGATGCCGGAAACATTTGTATTGTTGTTTCCCCGTGCGGCAATGATCCCGGCGAGATGTGTCCCGTGAGAGAAGTCATCCAGCGGATCGCCGTCATCGTACGCAAAATCATATCCGTGAATATCGTCAATATAGCCGTTCTCATCATCATCCACACCTTTGTGTCCATTGAGTTCAGGTTCATTAATCCAAATGTTACCCTGCATATCAGGATGCGTATAGTCCACGCCGGTATCAATCACAGCCACTACAACATCACGGCTGCCGGTATGGATATCCCATGCCTGCGGTGCTTCGATTCTGTTCAATGCCCATTGTTGGGAGTAGTCTGGATCATTAGGTATTTGAAATAGCTGGACGTAGTAATCCGGCTCCGCATATTCGACATAGGGGCTGCTTTGGTATACCTTGAGAATCTCCTGAAGTGATTCGTCGGCCTCCAAATCGACTTTAATCCGGTATATCCGGCTCAGATCGGGTACAGCGGTGTTTTGCGTTGCTCGTTTGAGCCTCCGCAGGAGATGTTTCTTCTTGTGGCTCACCACAGACCTGTCACCGTTCAACAGTGCCTCTATTCGTTTTTGATTCCTTCTGAAATCCATGAAAAGCGGCTTAACATGCACAGCCCGATTCTTCGGATGCATCTTATTGAAAGGTGAGACACTATGCAAATCAAGGCCGGATGGGTCTGAATCTTTTTGATCCGCCATACCAATTGGGACTGTCTCCTTGAGTTTGACAATGATGGTATCAGGTGAAAAGTCCATCTGCCCTGGCTCATCAATACGGCTGGTGGCTGCTGTTGCTGATACCAGGTTGTATAATATGACAATCGAGCATATCGTGATATTGTATCTCATTTTCTTCTTCCTCCCACCTGTGTGGACAACACATTAGCAAAGCAAACAACCTTGGGTTAAAATCCATAGTGTTTTGGTTTCAGCCTTTTGCCTGTACGCTTTTGTCGGACAACTTAATCTTCTTGTATAAGTAAGACGGTCTTTTCGAAAAAGCGTTACATACAAAGTCACGATTTTTCCGATTTTTTTTGTTTTTTTTCTCCAATGACCGGCTTTTTGCCGGAATTATTGGGAAGGGAAAGCCAAAAGCAGGATTATCGAATTTTCAGCGTTGCCAGGGCAAGGGCGGCGAAGGCGGCGGACAATAGCCAGAAACGCACTACTACCTGCGGCTCGCTCCAGCCGATCAGGTGGAAATGGTGATGGATTGGGGCGCATCTGAAAAGGCGCTTGCCGCCGGTATATTTAAAATAGCCGACCTGCAGCACGACACTCATCAGTTCGATAACGAAAACCCCGCCGATAACCAGCAGCAGAATTTCATTTCTCGTTACCAGTGCGCCGTATCCCATTGCGGCACCTAACGGAAGCGAGCCGACGTCACCCATAAAAGTCTGAGCGGGATGACAGTTGAACCACAAAAAGCCGAGCACTGCTCCTAAGATCGCCGCAAAGAAGATACTCAGTTCGCCGGCCTGGGGTATCGCGGGCAGCAGAAGATAGCTTGCCCAGGTCACGGGAGTTGCTCGGGCCATCGTTTCCGAGGAAACATAGCAGAGCAGCGCCAGAACCAGGGAAACCATTCCTACGCAGCCGGCAGCCAGGCCGTCCATACCGTCGGCAAGATTCACCGCGTTGCTGGTCGCCGACAAATAGAATATCGCTATCAATATGAACATCCAGTTGGCCAGCGGCAGGCCGTGCTTGTAAAACGGCAGCCAAAATAATTTGGCATCTTCAATATTGACAAAGTCAGCGTATAAAAACGATGCGATCAGTACGGCTCCGCCGATTTGAAATATGAGCTTTTCCCAGGGCTTTAGTCCGTTTCTGCTGCGCTGACGCGCGCCGGAGGTGAGTTTCAGCCAGTCATCGGCGGCCCCTAAAGCGGCGAACCATATGACTAAGACAATCGCTTTTTGAATGAAGGGATTATTGAGTTTCGCCCATAATAAGGTGGTCGTGACTGTCGCAAGAATGATAATCAGGCCTCCCATCGTGGGGGTATTGGCCTTTTCCTTGGTCAATTCGTTAAGGGTGGCGTGATGAAACTCCGGGCGGTCGCCGATTTTTTTGCGCATCAGCCAGCGAATAATCTTCGGCCCGATTACGAGGGCTATCATAAGACTGGTCAGAATTGCCGCTACCGAGCGAAAAGCCACGTTCTGGTACGCATAGAAACCGAGCCGGTGAGTAAAAATCTCTCGAAAATACCATAATAAATGATATATCATCTCGGCTCTCGCATTTCCTATCTCGCTTCACGAGATACACTTCGCGAAAAAAGCTCATTTAGTTTCTCGACGAGCATTTCTAATTTGGCTACCCGCGAACCCTTTACTAATATTATATCGTAATCTTTTATGAATTGGTTCAGATTATTATAAGCTGAAACCGTATCTTCGAAGTATTTTATTTCCAAATAGTTATCGGCGTTTTCTTGTGCGGCCTCGGCGGCGATTTTCGCGAACTTGCCGACGGCCAGCAAAAGTTGCACTCCGGCCTGCGCGATATTTCCGCCAAGCTCTACATGCAGGCGCTCGGTTTGCCCGCCCAGTTCGGCCATATCGCCGCAGATAAAAACCTCTCTGCGCTGCCCGGCAGGATTGAGGTTGGCCAGAATTTCCAGCGCATTTTTCATCGAAGCCGGGTTTGCATTGTAGCAGTCACTTAATACCGTCAGCGTCCCGATTTGCAGCAGTTCGGTGCGCATGGAAACGGGCGAGAGGGTCTCGATAGCCTGCGCAAAATCGTTGATCGTCAGACCGAATTGGCTGCAGACGGCCCATGCGGCGAGCGCATTTTCGACATTGCCCGGGCCGGCTAACGGCAGGTAAACTTCCGCACCGTCGATAGTAAAGCGGCTGGCTGGCCCGTCAAGGCGAATGTTACCGGCCCTGTAGTCGCAGCCGTCCGATTTGCCGAATGTTGTAAATTTGAGGCCTCCGGCTCGGCAAGCGTCCACCAACCGGTCGAAATCACCGTTGATTATAAAAACGCCGTCGGATCTTAGTCCTTCGGATATGGACAGCTTCTCCTGAATAATTGTTTGCAAGTCGCCGAATCCTTCCAGGTGGGCCGGGTAAACGTTCGTGACCACCGCGATATCCGGCTCAGCGATACGATTCAGATATGGTATTTCGCCGGGATGATTGCTGCCGAGTTCGGCGATAACGATCTGGTCGTCTGCCGCGGCACCGAGCAGCGTCAACGGCAGGCCGATCTGATTATTAAAACTCTTCGGTGATTGATAGACGCGAAACCGCCGGCTCAAAGCGTGGAAAATAATTTGCCTTGTGGTTGTTTTACCCGCCGAGCCGGTTATAGCAATAACTTTGTAACCGGCCCGCCGGCGATATTCTCTGGCCAGCTCACCGAGTGCTCTAATGGTATCCTCGACTTTAAGCAGGCACTTGCCGGCGGATTTTTCCTCGTCGATATCTTTGCTGACAACGGCACAAACGGCGCCTTTTGCGAAGGCGCCCGCCACGTAGTCGTGCCCGTCGAAATTCTCGCCGGGGATCGCGATAAAGCAGTCGCCGGCTTTCGTGCTACGCGAGTCCGTGCTTACACCTGTAAAAGAAGAAAAGCCGTACTTATCAAGCGGAGCCGGAAGCTTTGCTTTTGTTATTGTGACCAAATCTGCTATTGGAAATTCTTTCATCCGTTATCTTTCGACAATCTGCTTTCGTTATTACAGCAAGGAAAACGTTTATCGATGTAATGCAATGATTATGCTATAATTTTACAAATGGTCAAGGATATTGAAATC
>CAZSOR010000039.1:0-12475 GCA_964608395.1 uncultured Pirellulales bacterium | reverse complement strand
TATAACGTTATGCGTTATATAATTTAATTGGTTTATGATTAAAACTTTCAAATGTAAAGAAACAGAAAAAATCTTCAGCCGCAATTATTCAAAGAAGCTGCCTCATGATATTCAAAGAGCGGCGTTCAGAAAACTGCGTATGATTGATCGGAGTAAAACATTAACTGATTTGAAAGTTCCACCGGCTAACAGGTTGGAAATGTTATCAGGCCGAAGAAAGGGACAATATAGCATTCGCATTAACGACCAATGGCGAATTTGCTTTAAGTGGGTCGATAACAATGCTTTAGAAGTAGAGATTACAGATTATCATTGAGGTTAAAAATATGCCGAAGAAAAAAATTCCCCCTCTACATCCGGGCGAAGTTCTTTTTGAAGAGTTCTTAAAGCCCATGAATATAAGCCAGAATCAGCTTGGCAGGTCTTTAGGTGTGTCTGCTCGAAGAATAAATGAAATCATTCATGGAAAAAGAAGCGTAACCGCAGATACTGCTCTTCGTTTAGCGCGGCATTTCGGCAATTCACCACAGTTCTGGCTGGGTCTTCAAATGGATTATGATCTGGATGTGGAGACGGACAGACTGTCTGCCCGCATAGAAAAAGAAGTGAAACAATTGGCCTCTGCGTAGACAAATGAGCGGGCTAATATAATATTTGGTTATAATTGAGGAAACAGGAACCGGTTATTCCGCTTTTTCTCCTGATTTGCCGGGCTGTGAGGTTGCCGGCTCCGGCAAGAAAGAAGTAGAGAAAAACATGAAAGAGGCCATCGCTTTCCATCTGGAGGGGATGGAGCGGGAGGGGCGAGAGGTCCCACAACCACACAGCTTTTCAACCTATTTAGAAGTGCCTATCTGAAATTGAATAGACTGCAAGATTTCCTGGTATTTTAATAACTTAAACTGACCGTTTTCAAGTCGAATGCTACAGCAAATCATTCATTGATAATAACATAACACAATCTGTCATTCCCGCGAAAGCGGGAATCCACTTAAGCCGTTACGTTCCTGGATCCCTGCTTTCGCAGGGATGACAGCGAGAATCGGTCAGTTTGAGTTAATAAATATGTATAGTTCCGTGATTAAATCTAACGAACTTTATATTGCATTAAATGCAAAAACGTGTTAAAATATAGATGTGAAAAAATCGATTTTATCCAAAGTTTTACAATACGATATTCCCGAACGGATTCTACTTGTGGAAGATATTTGGGACAGCATTGCACAGTGCCCCGAAGCGATACCTGTTACGGATTCCCAGCTCAAGGAATTAGATCGCAGGTTGGAAGCCTATCATCGCAATCCTAAATCGGGCAGCCCCTGGGATGTTGTTAAAAAACGCATAAAAGAATCAACCAAATGAATCCTGTTATTATTTCCACCGAAGCGGAGTCGGATTTAAACCAGGCATATTTGTGGTATGAGAAACAAGTCGAAGGTTTGGGCGGAGAGTTCTTGTTGTGCGTTGATGCCTGCATACAAAACATTGCACGAAGTCCTAAAATTTACCAAAAGGTTCATAAAAATATTCGATGAGCTTTGATACGCAGATTCCCGTATGGTATATTCTTCATTGAACAGCCGGATCATATCAGGATTATAGCTGTCTTTCACGCCAGCCGCAATCCTTCGAGATGGCAAAGCAGAAAGTTAAATTGAAAGACGAAAAAGCTGGTTGCGATAGAAAAAAATCTTTGACTTACTCTCCTGATATGTTCAATTTTGCTTGTTCAAACATTCTTGGGCGATTTCCTTGTCGCTGAAATGGGATTTTTGGGTTCCGATGATCTGATAATCCTCGTGGCCTTTACCGGCGATCAGCACGATATCGTCTTTATCGGCACTTTTTATAGCCAGCTCGATGGCTTTTTTTCTGTCCGGCTCGATTGCTATTGTTTGTTTTTCGCTGTTTTCAAAACCTGCTACAACATCATTTATAATGTCATTGGGCTCTTCAGTTCGCGGATTGTCGCTGGTTACTATAACAAAATCGGCCAACTCCTCGGCAACTTTTGCCATTCGCGGGCGTTTGGTTTTGTCCCTGTCCCCGCCGCAGCCGAAGACGACTCGCAACTTGCCTTTGCACAGCGGCTTTAGCGTCGTGAGGACATTTTTCAATGCGTCGTCGGTATGAGCGTAATCGATAATCACGGAAAAGTCGCCGGCGTCGATTTTTTCCAATCGGCCGGGTATAGTTTTCAAAGCCGATAAACCGGCGGCGACCGTCTCCGGTTCGAAACCGGCGGCAAGACACAGCCCCGCTGCGGCCAGGCAATTGCTGACATTATAAAGGCCCAGCAACGGAGTTCTCACGATAGAGGATTGGCCGGCATATTCCAGGGCGAAGACTGTGCCGGTAATATCCATCGACTCGATATGAGCGGTGACATCGGCTTTCTCATCAATGGCGTACCATAATAGCCCGGCGCTGGTTTGGGCGGCGATCAGTTCGGCTTCCGGGGATTGCTTGTTCAATACCGCCACAGCATCCGGCGCGAGAGCCGAAAAAAGTCTGGTCTTGGCGGCTAAATAATCTTCTTTTGTTTTGTGATAATCCAGATGATCGCCTGAAAGATTGGTGAAAGCGGCTGCTTTGAAGCTGATCTGCGCCAGCCGGTTTTGAGAAAGAGCGTGGCTGCTCGCCTCGATGACCATATATTTCGCGCCGTTTTCGACCATCTCCTGCTGCCTGGCGGCTATATTCAGACAATCGGGCGTAGTCAGAGGTGCTTCGTGAATACTGCCCGAACAAGTGTCGTACAAGATGGTGCCGATCAGGCCGCATTTTTGATTCGCCTGTTGGATGATTGATTGAACGAGGAATGCGACAGTGGTCTTTCCGTTTGTTCCGGTGACGGCCAGATTCGTTAACTTCGAAGCCGGATTGCCGCCGGCCGCCTGCGCCAGAATCGCCGCGGCTTCCGTAGTGTCATCGACGATGACCGATTCGTGCCGGCCATCGCGTACCGTGTATCGCCCATCCCGCTGACAGACGATGTACCCGGCGCCGTTTACAATGGCCTGGTTGATAAAGTCGTGGCCGTCGTAAGCCGTGCCTTTGACCGCGACAAAGATATCGCCTTCCTTTACAAGCCGCGAATCGGTACGGATACGCAGGCCATTTTCCGGCCGGACTAACGCCAATAGCTCATTGAAAGTCATAATTTCACTTTGCCTGCTCGTTAAGTAACCATATTTTATCAATCTATTTGAATCCGGGATATCTTAGGCTAAAAAGCCGGATAATGCAACCGGTGCACCCAAACTCAGACGAAAACAAAGAGTCGTGCGGAGTGAATTTATCGCCGCTCGAAAATATGATGGTGCAAGATTACGATTTTGGCCTATAATAACCGTTGATAATAATAACTCAGAAAGGAACTGGACGATGAAAATCAAATATGCTCTAAACGTTTGCTCGGTTTTTGCTGTAATTGCCTGCCTGATTTCCACGAGTTCGGCCGGCTCGAAGGCGGATTCGGATGATGCTGAATATCTTGCCTTGTTCATGGAAGGAAAAAAGGTCGGCTATGCCATCGAGACTCGGGCCGTGTCCGGCGACAAAGTAACCACCACCGAGCAAGTCAGTATAACGATAAGCCGGGGCGGCATTTCGATGACGATTGAAATGATGGAGACCAGTATCGAGAAGGCGAGCGGCGAGCCTTTGGGTTTTGAGACGACACAGAAATTGGGTGCTATGGTCATGAAGATGACGGGGCAGGTGGACAAACAGGGAAATGTATCTGTGACAACAACTTCAATGGGTACTGAGCAGAAGAGCACGCTTCAATGGCCGCAAGGTGCGGTGATGGCCGAAGGTCTACGTCTGCTGACATTAAAGAAGGGTCTGGAAGAAGGCACGGAATATTCGGTCAAGATTTTCAGTCCCGGAGTCATGCAGGCTTTGAATGCTCAAATCAAAATTGGGTCGGAGCAAAAAGTCGATTTGCTCGGACGCGTAGTTACTCTCAGAGAAGTCACGACAACTCTCGTTATGCCGGGGGCCGGTGAAATTGTCAGCACCAGTTATGTTGACCGGGACCTTCGGATGCAAAAGAACATCATGCCGATAGCTGGATTGCAGGTTGAAATGGTCGCCTGCGCGAAGGAATTCGCGCTGGGCCAGAATGATGTGCTGGAAATGATCGACAGGATGTTTCTTAAGAGCCCGGAGCCGTTGAATAATCTGGCCTCGGCAAAGTCCATAACATACGATTTGAGCCCGGTACAAGGAGCATCCGATTTCAAGATACCGTCCAATGATAACCAGAAAGCGCAACAGCTCGCTGGCGGCAAGATGATCCTGAAGGTCGAGCCCGTTATCGCGCCGGCGGGAGCGAAGTTTCCTTACAAGGGCACAGATGCGGCGATTCTGGAGGCTATGGAACCCACAAGATATCTCCAAAGTGACAACGAGCAGGTTATCGACCTTGCCCGTCGCGCGGTAGGCGGCACCAAAGATGCGGCCGAGGCGGCCCGGAAGATAGAGGCGTTTGTAGCCGGGTACATTGAGAACAGGAGCTTGTCGGTCGGTTACGCATCGGCGGCGGAAGTTGCAGCCAGCAGGCAGGGGGATTGCTCGGAATTTGCGGTCCTTACCGCTGCGATGTGTCGGGCCGTCGGGATACCGGCCCAGGTGGTTGCCGGGGTGGCTTATGTGGATGACTTTCTCGGCCAACGGGGCTTTGGCGGACATGCCTGGGCCCAGGCTTATATAGGCGGCAAATGGGTCGGGCTTGACGCGTCCTTCAGAGGTGGCGGGCGGGGCGGCTATGATGCCGGACATATCGCTTTAGCTGCCGGCAACGGCGAACCGGCGGACTTGTTGAACCTGGCCCCTACATTGGGGCAGTTCAAAATTGACAAGGTAGCGGTCGAAAAAAGATAAGGTCCAGCAGAAATATTTATTCGAACTGGATGTCGGTGAGAACGAATTGGACGTTGCTGTTTCCGTTGTATGTATTGATTTGCGGCTTATAGGCGACGTTGAAAAACTCGGTTTCCAGCAGCTTTTTCTCCAGTTTTCCGAATCTAAATCCGATACAGCGTATCGCCGCGGTGTTGTCGGTGATTGCAAGCTGCAGATGTTCGCGGCCTGCGCCGACTCTTCTGGGCGGCGATGCCAGACGCACCCCTTTCGTGGCGAACGTTGGTTCCGGGTTGCCCTGGCCGAAGGGGCCGAGTAACTGCAGCTCGGTGACCGTTTCTTTTCGAAACATCTCCAACGGAACCGCCGCGTCGATATGAAGTTTGGCGGCAACATCGTTTTCGTTCAGGTTTTGTTTTGCATAATCTTCGAAATCGGCTGCGAACCGGTCGATCTTCTCGGTTTCGATTGTGATACCGGCGGCCATTTTATGTCCCCCGAAGCTGCTTAAATGCTGCGAGCAGGCCCTGATGCCACTGAGCAGACAGAATCCGGGAATCGAACGGCCGGAGCCCTGGGCGATGCCGTTCTCGGCGTCGGCGGCGTTAATCATAATTGTCGGGCGATAGTATTTATCGACGATTCTCGATGCGACAATGCCGATTACGCCGGTGTGCCAGTTTTCGCTTGCCAGGACGATGCTCTTGCGGTCGGGGTGGTTCATATCCCGCTCGACGATCATTTCGCAGGCCTGCTTGAAAATCTTCCGCTCGCACTGCTGGCGCTGGGTGTTCTGCTCCTTGAGATATTCGGCTATCTGCGTCGAGCGGACGGGGGAGTCTGACGTTAGCAGCTCCACGGCAAGCCGTGCATGTCCCATTCGGCCGGCGGCGTTGAGCATCGGCGCGAGCCGAAAGCCGATGTGAAAGCTGTCGAGCGAGTGACCTGTCAGTCCCGCCGTCTCGATTAAAGCTTCTATGCCGGATAGCTTGCAGCCCGGCAGTGCTTTGAGGCCGTAACTCGTCAGGACCCTGTTCTCGCCCCGCAGGTCTACAATGTCGGCAACGGTTCCCATCGCCGCCAGGCTCGTGGCACTTAGCATGAATTCCCGCAATCTCGGTTCGAGTCTTCGGCCCGGATTGAATTCGTTGGCTATGGCCCAGGCTAACTTAAAGGCGACCATCGCCCCGGCGGAATCCTGGTTCGGATACGATTCTTCCAGCCCCGGATGAACGATCGCAACCGCCTGGGGCAGCTTTGAGTCGAACTGGTGGTGGTCGGTAATTACCAGATCGAGGCCTAATTGTGTGGCCAGTTCGGCCGAGTGTAACGCCGTGACGCCGCAATCGACTGTCACGAGGAGCTTGGTGCCGGATTTTGCCAGCGTCCCAATGGCCTCGGTGTTCAGGCCGTAGCCTTCGTCGATCCGGTGGGGAATGTAATAGTCCACATCGGCGCCGAGCAGCGTCAATACCTGCCAGAGAATCGCTACGCCGGTAATGCCGTCCACATCATAGTCGCCGTAGACGGTGATTTTTTCCCTGTCCCTAATCGCCTGTTTTAATCGCTGCACCGCCGGTTCGATTCCCGGCATTCGGGCCGGATCGATAAGCTCTGTCAGTTTGGGCCTGAGAAAAATGGAAGCTTCTTCGATGTCGGTGATTCCGCGATTAATCAGAACCTGCGCCAACAGCGGTGAGACCTTGAGCGATTTGGCAAGCCGCTCACAGCGGTCGTCCGCAGGCTCGATAACCCATTGTCTTTTTTTCATCCGTGCAGAAAGAAGCATCTAAAATCCGTCCTCTTATCCCTTTCGCCATGCCAGCTTTGTCACACTGCCGTTGCTATCGAGATTGCCGCCGACGGCATGCAGCACAAAATCACCGCCCCGGCTTGTCAGCCGTGCTTCCACCCAGCCGACAGCATCACTGTCATTGAAATTGTATCCCACCGCCGGAAGATTGATCAGGTGAATCCCTTCGAACTCGGAAAATCCGTATGCGTGTGAATGACCGTAAACAATCGCCTTGACCTTCCGAATGGGTGCAATCATGCTAAACAGACGCGGCACATCCAGTAGATCACCGTCACCATCCGACAAAGTATGATGAAAGCAGAGAATCGTGGGTGTCTCGTCAGACTCTTTAAGATAATCTTCCAGCCACTGCCGCTGCGCTTTGCCCAATAAACCCGGCACTTTATTAACATAGAGAAGCGAATCCAGCATAATCACGCGGGTGGATGCTTTTTTGACTATGGTTACATGCTTGCCTTTCAGATCGGGTTTGTCGCCGGGAGTCTCGTCAAAAACCTTCAGAAAGTTCTGCCGGTCGTCATGGTTGCCGAGCGCCATAAAAACCGGCGTATTTTCGGCAACCGGATCGAGAAGTTTCCTGAGATTGGCATAGTCGCCCGGCTGGCCCGTCAGCCGCGCCAAATCGCCGGCGATGAGCACCCCATCGGGCGAATTAGAAACGAGTTCCGGCACGACTTTCTCCAGGTTCCGGTATGGATAGAATCCCCGGTAATTGTTCTGGATATCCTCCGGAATATGAGTATCGGCCAAAAGCGCCAATCGGGTTTCCTTTTCGTCGGACTTCATTAAGCCGGGGCTGCAGCCCGCATTGAGGGTAACCAGTGTTCCGAAAGCGGCTAAACCGGTTTGAATGAAGCTCCTTCTGTTCATCGACCTGAAGAAAATCTCTGCCATAATATCTTACCTTAACCAAATTCCTGATTCATTTCCTGAAGTACGTACCTCTATATATCAGAAAAGGACGGTAAATTGCAAGGAATGTTTTTAGTCGACCAGCTCGCGTTCGATATCTTCCAGCGATTTGCCCTTCGTTTCAGGGAGTTTCGTAAGGATCACAACGAATCCGATCACACAGATGACGCCGTAGAGCCAGAACGCGCCGTGGGCTCCGAGGCCCGCTTTCAGATATGGAAACGTCAGAGTCAGAACCATGCAGCCGATCCACAAACTGGATACGGCCACGGACATCGCGGCGCCGCGTATGCGATTCGGGAATATTTCTGAGATAACCACCCATGTAATCGGAGCCAGTGACATTGCGTAACAGGCGATGGCCGAAATTACCAGTATCAGCATAAGTATTGACGTGCTCTGGAAGTAATAACCGGCGCCCAGTATTGCATAGATGCCCGCCAGGCCTCCGGCGCCGATCAGCATGAGGATACGCCGGCCGAACCGGTCGACCGTATATATCGCCACGAACGTGAACAGCAGGTTCACAATTCCCGTGATGACGATGTTAAACATGATGCTGCTGACGCCGTATCCTGCTGCTGCGAAAACTTCCTGGGCGTAATTGAAAATCACGTTGATCCCGCACCATTGCTGCAGTACGGCCAGGAAAACGCCCAGCATGACAATCCTGCGAAGCTTCGGCTCGAACAGGTCCCGGAAGTTGACGTGTGCGATTTCTTCGCCGGCGAGGGTTTGCTTAATGTCCTCGATAGCAGGGCCGGCGTATTTGGCGCCGCCGAGCCGGCTGAGGATTCCTGCCGCTTGTTCGTCCCTGCCGTACTTGAGAAGCCAGCGCGGGCTCTCCGGCACAAAGAACATCAGCAGAAAGAACATGGACGCGGGAATCGTTTCGGCTCCGAACATCCACCGCCAGCCGTTTTGCCCGTTCCATGAGCTTAGGATGTATTCCGTAGCTGCTCCTTCCGGCACTGGCTGAGCAATAAGCCAGTTAACAATCTGGGCGGCGAGAATCCCAATCACAATCGTAAGCTGGTTTATGGAAACAAATTTTCCCCGCATACGTGCCGGAGAAATCTCCGCGATATACATCGGCGAGAGATTCGAGGCCAGCCCGATTCCTATGCCTCCGATAATGCGGAACACATTGAAGAAAAGAAAATTTCCCGCGAAAGCGGTGCCGACGGCCGAGACGGTAAAGAGCAGGCCGGATAAAATGAGCAGGCGCTTCCGGCCGGATTTGTCGCTGATGATTCCCGACAAAACGGCGCCAATAAGACACCCGAACAGGGCGCTGCTCTGAGCTAAACCTCGCAGAAAAGGTGTTGCATCGGTGATTCCGAAATAAGGCTCATAAAACGGCTTGGCCCCGCCGATCACTACCCAGTCGTAGCCGAACAGCAATCCTCCCATAGCCGCGACTATACAAATCAGCCAGATGAAGGTCATGTTGTAGTTTGCCTGTTCGATTGATGAATTCGCTTGTTGATTTGTCATAATGAACTTCGCCTACTTTGCAATAAGATCTATCTCTGCGGCGGAGGCGAATATCTGCCCGTCAAATCCTGAAAGTGCTACGAAGCGGAAAAACCGGCCTTCTCTGCTTTTGTCAAAAAGAATTTTCTTCTTATTGCGGTTTCTCTCGAAACTCCCCGTTGCGGCCGGCTCGCCGAAGTTTTGTCCGTCGGCGCTGACATATACCTGGTATTTGTCGATCCAGCCGTTCGACATATCCTGCCGGGGCAGATATGTGAATCCCTTGATTTCATGGCTCTCCGGCAGTTCGATTAGAAATTCGTGGGGATACGCCGGGGCGCCTTGTTCCCAGGGCGTGTGCCAGATAGTATCCGGGTTGCCGTCAATGACATTGCGAGCTTCGTGGCCCGGCGTCTCGCTGTCTGCCATTGTCACGCGGGCATTGCTCAACAAAGACGGCTTTCGCAGCAGGCCTTGCAAAAGTCCGGCGTCGATGCTGCGCCTGGGAGCAAAGGCGTTGCTGTCCATGTACTTCAGCAGGCTCTGAAGCATTTGCCTGGCGACGGGGCGCTCGTTGAGATTGTTTTTGAGATCGATGCCGGATACGAGCAGTTTGCCCTTGCCGATTCTTGCTTCGAAAACCAGCCCGAGCCTGCGATTGGTGTTCCAGTCGTCAATCACCTGCACGATGGGGCGCAGATCGGCGGGGAATTCGTCGAGAATCATGAATCCGGACTTGGTGACAAGGTCCCACCACTGCCAGTTGCTGTGAAACTCGGTGGGGAATTGCGCCAGTGCCGGATGCTTCGGGTCGCATAGAATCCCCAAAGTATGCGGCGGTTGCCCGCCCGTCCATTGCGTATTCCAGAAGATTGTCGTAAATGCCGGCGGCACGTCACTGTCGATGGAATTCGGCGGCGGCATTAGCAGCACTTTCCCGCCATTCTTGAGAGCCGCATTTGCCTGCTCATCGAACTGTTCGGCGATGAGCACGCTGGCCGGAGGCTGAGTATTGAGCCCGGCGGGATATACCCATATATCCCAACTGTTTGAGTAGGGCGTTCCTTCAATTAATACTGTCAACGTAAGTTTCGCCGGTGCGGCAATATTTGCAAGATTCACTTGGATCCCGCCCAGTTCGGTACCGTTGCCCAGCGGGATTGTGGTTCGAGGCAACCGTCCGGAAGTGACTTTCCGGCCGTCGGCGTAGGTGACAAACCAGACGGGAGCGGTATTTTGGATTGGAACCGGTCCGAAATGTGCGACCTCAACTTCGGCGGAAAATGTCTCATCGGTGGTCCATGTGCGTTTTTTCATCCTCGCGAGAGGAACGGTCTCGCTGCAGTAGCGGTGGTGTTCCTGCGGTTTTATGTAGCCTTTCGAGTCCCAGAAGGGATCCAGGATTCCGACGAGGGCCGTTCCCTGGCCGGGGAAGTCGTGAATGTCGAGCAGTTGAAAGCCGCCGAAGCCGGGCGTCCGAAGGGCAGATTCGATTTCCTCTTTGTACAGCAATGCCTGCAATTTGCCCGAAGCGAGCAGGAAATCTTCGGCCTGGTCGAGCATATTATTGGCAGTGAGCGAATCGCGGAAAATCTCGAAGTTCAGGGCGCGAAGCACGCCTTTATATTTGGGGATTTCCTTCAGGTTCGGATAGACACACCACTGGCCGATTTCATGGCTCACGATGGGGACATCGTACTCTTTAACGAAGCTGCTGTAGTCCGTCGCTGTCTCGGCTCCCTTGGCATTAAAGCGGCTGCTCAGACCGGCGCCCCACTGGTGGCCCCGGGGCCCCGGCGTGCTGTGATACTGGTTCTCGGGGATGATGGGCCAGCCGGCGGCGCTTGTGTAAAGCCTGCGGGAGTCTTTGTCTTTCCAGTAATTGACCAGATCCCCGAGAAATCTTTTTTGATTGCGGCCGCCCGGTTCATTGCCGTAGGCGAGCATGCAGAACGATGGATGATTGCCGTATGCTTTTAGAATACGGTTGCCCTCGGCGTAAATGAATTTGTCGATTGGCTTGCCGTTGCCTATCGTTGCCCATGCCGGACATTCGACGTGGAACATAACTCCCAGGCGGTCGGCGGCCTCGAATGCCGCTTCGGGCGGACACCATGAATGGAAGCGCATGTGGTTCAGGCCGTGGGCTTTGGCAACTCGCAGGATTCGCAGCCACTCTTCGACATCCGTTGGCGGATATCCGGTCAGCGGGAAAATGCAGCATTCCAGCGTCCCGCGCAGGAAAGTCAGACGGTTGTTAATAGTAAATTGCGTTCCTTTTTTGCCGAACTCGCGCATACCGAATGTGACGGTCTTTTCGTTGCTGAATATTTTGCCATCTGCTTCGACTGAAAGAGAAACTTTAAGATTGTACACTGTTGGGGAGAATTCATCCCACAACAACACGTTATCACCCATCGCATAATTGACTTCAATGAAGAATTCTGATTCTGATGCTTTGATTTTAAGCTTATCTTTTTCAGGGGTGTGGCTTTGGTTTGTGTTCCAGCTTTCTGCCGCTATTGTGAGTGTTCCGGTGACTTGCTTGTTTGTTGCGTTGTCGATAGTTATAAACAGCTTAGCCGATTTGTTTCGAATGTCAGGATAGACCTGGATGTCATCGATCCATACTCTGTCGGTTGCCTGCAGTTCCATTCGCCCGGTTATACCGTTCCAGTTTGACTGTGTGTGGTCGCTGACCGAGTGTGCGTTGACTCCGACGTCATACTTGACCGAGTTGTCCACGCGAACGGTCAGCGTATGCCTGCCGGGCGTCAATTGATCGCTCAGGTCGTGGAGCTGCGGCGTGCACAGGCTGTCCTGCATCCCGGCGGGATTCCCGTCCACCCAGACCTTTGTCTCCCAGTGACAGCGTTCCAGCAGCAGTACGATTCGTTTGCCGCTCCATGTCTCGGGGACATCGACCTGCTTCTGATACCAGGTGGGCCCTACGTAATGTTTCACCGGAGTCAGCCAGAACGGAATCTTTATCGAACCGGGCTGCCTGTACTGCTCGTATTTGTCCTCGGTGAACCATGACTTATCGACAATCTGGCCGGTCCATTTCGTATCGACGGAAAGATCGTCGCCGTAGCCGTTCTCGGCGGTCGAGCCGGGCAGTTTTATGCTGTCGGGCAGTTTGCTGGCGTACCATTTTTCCTGCTGTCCGGCGTCCTTCGGATCGAGCCTGAAGGACCACTGTCCCGCCAGGGAGATTGCGCTAAGCCCTGCGGTCGTGGCGATTTTTGAATCCGTTGCATTTCTGCAGCCGGGACACATTGTTATCGCTGCGGCCGCTGCTATTGTCACTATTGATCTGATTACCTGGTCCTTCAATTTCGTTTACCTCCGTGAGCGAAATGGTGTGCGGTGCACACCCTACGGTATATTTACGTTCATGCG
>CAZSOR010000038.1:14977-21892 GCA_964608395.1 uncultured Pirellulales bacterium | reverse complement strand
TGAATCCTAAAGTCAGTATCTGTGTGCCCACATATAACCGAAAGGACTACCTGAGGGAAACCCTCGACAGCATTCTGGCCCAATCTTACAAAGACTATGAAATTGTCATTGTTGATGATGGTTCCACCGATGGTACGGCAGATTTGATAAAGAACGCCAGTTTCAAGAACCTGCAGTACCACTGGCAAGAAAATCAGGGCGAATCTGCTGCACGAAACAAACTGGTTGAATTAGCTAAGGGGGACTATCTAACATTTATCGATTCAGATGATTTACTATTCCCGTATGCTGTAGAGGAACTTGTAAAGATAGTTGAAGCTCACGGCCCGGATACGATTGCATATAGCTCATATATTAACATTGACGAAACGGGTACCGAGGTTAAACGAAAACGCCAGGCATTTCCTTCGGGCAATATTACTGTTGTTTTGTTCGAGTACATACTTGTACACTCTTGTGGAACAATGTGTACGAAGAAGCTGCTTCAGGAAGCTGGTGGCTTTGATGTGTCATTGCCGGTTTGCTCTCCTTATATCCTCTGGCTGAAACTTTCTCTGAAATACAAGTTTATACCTATGGAAAAGCCGACATTTAAGAGACGTCGCCATTCAGGCAATCTGTCTGAGCGTTCATTTGCCAATCGCATGATAGAATTAAATGTTCTCGAGGATTTTTACTATAATGGTGGCGCAAAAGAAGTCGTACCGCGACAACGGGCAATGAAGAGACTCAGCAAAGAAGGTTACAGGGCGGGGCGATGTGCGATTAAAGAAGGACTGCAAGAAAAGGCATGTCAACTACTGGGCCAATCCTTCCGTCGATATCCAAACTGCAAATCTCTATTGTGGTGGATGATAGCTATCGGAACCGGTTTTTTTAATCGGAAATGAACCAAAGCATTTGAGTTACAGGATGTAAAGTAATGGAAGCTGTTACTACGTGGAGATATATAGTATGAATGTTTGTTTAGTGACCAGCCCTCGTTTTAACTGCAAGCCAACACATAAAGCTCTTGCACCTTCAGGTTTGGCATTTCTTGCTGCTGTAGCACGTGATGCCGGCCACAATGTTACAGTTGTCGAAGGAGTCTTCCTTGGCAATCCAAAAAAAATTGCTCGGAAAGTTGCAATGGAAAACCCTGACGTTGTGGGCACGAGCACTGTTACAAGTGACCGATTGGCTGGGATAGCGTCTATTCGTGAAATCCGTCAAGCAACACCAAATGCGTTCATTGTTGTGGGAGGATCTCATTTTTCCCATTCAGCAGAAGATGCCTTACGTTGTGTACGTGAGATCGACGCCGTTGTTGTAGGCGAAGGTGAACAAACATTTTTGGAACTTCTCGAACAGCTACCTAATCGTGACGCTCTCGGAGAAATTCCCGGCCTCGTTTTTCGCGATGATAACAACCAGATAGTACGAAATAAACCGCGGCAGCTAATGAGTGAAATAAATTCCTTACCTCGCCCAGCATGGGATCTTTTCTCTTTGGAGCAATACAGCTTCCCAAGAGTTTCCGATGACTCCACAGAAACAGCAGGAGTAATGACCACGCGAGGTTGTCCACAACAATGCGTGTTTTGTGCCAATAGTCTTAACAGGAAAATGCGTTTTCTTGATCCGTCTTTAGCCGTTGACCAGCTTGAATGGCTCCATAACTCTTTTGGCATCAATGATCTACATATCTATGACGACGACTTTCTAACGAGTAAAAAACATGCGGTGGGTTTATGTGAAGAACTTCTTAAAAGGAATACAAAATTCAGTTGGTGGTGTAACGCGCGTGCAAAACAGTTGGACATTGAGGTACTTAAACTTATGCGAAAAGCCGGATGCAAGCGCATTTCCTTTGGAGTTGAAACCGGCACAAACAAAGTGCTCGAGGCCTCAAAAAAGAATCTTACTGTTGAACAGATCGCTGAAGCAATGGAGACCGTCAGCAAGGTACATTTTGACAAAATCGGCATTTTCCTTATCACTGGGCTACCGGGTGAAACAACCGAAACCATCGATCAGACTGTAAAATTTCTCAAAACTATTCGGGCGTTATTCGGAAATTCATGGCAGGTAGGAGAGCTTATTGGTCAATCGCCACTCATTTTTCCAGGAACGGAACTAGAAGATATTGGGCGAAAAGAAGGATGTCTGCCGGAAAACTTTTCCTGGAACCAGCCCTATCTTCAGCCTAAACGATACCTGCCACTGGTTAATGAGCGATACCAAACCGTTCCCCACTTTGAGACGCGCTCGCTACCTCTTGAAGATATTTGCGCACATCTTAAAAAATGGCATTGGGATGAATTATCCAGGGGACAAAAGCGTCATTTCAGACGTGCGCCGCTAAGAAGAATGAAGATTGCTCTTGGGATAGGTTAAAACTGTAAAAAATCGCCAGAGAACTCTATCGGCGAAAGGTACGGTTTTGCCCGCATCCTACAGATAGTCGAGCTCGGCATCGCTGGACTCGCTTTGGCCTGGATAGAGTTCGCCTCTGAAATTCAGATTACAAATGAGTTCGATATACCTGCCATAACGCTATACATTAAGCCTGATCGGCCCGGTGCCGGTGGGATGGCTTATGATACCATCACTGCAGTAATCGACCGCCTCTCTGACTGTGGGTGCCAGGGCGTAATGAATCACATTGGCTGGGGCTTGAGCCCGGTTGTAAATCTGCTTGTCCGCAGTCTTTTTCATTTACCACGCAAGCGCCAAGATGTTCTCTTTAATATTTTTACGGCCCAGGCCTGCCGATTGTTTGCAACCGCAGGGTTATACTTCAGATAAGCTTTGAAAAATCTCATAAGATCGGTATTGGTAATGCCGCATCCATACATATTTATCTGTACCAGGTTCTTCAAACGCAGCCATGCGGGCAGATGGTAAAACTTTTTCGTTCGCTCATTATCGATTAAGTAAAACCGCCATTTTTGCTCTTCTCTCACAACCAAAATATTGCCGAGACGCAAATCGCCGTGAAAAATACCTTTGGCATGCATTTGGCCTATTGTCCTGCCAAAAGCCTCGATCAAAGCACGCTTGTCAATAGAAGTATCCCTGCCGGAGTTTTCATAAAAATCAGTGAGAAGCTGCTGCATTGACTTTGAATTCTCAATCTCCTCGGTCAGCAGAAGATTATTGGTACAAAACGGACCGGTACGATGTTCAAATAATCCTATAACGGCAGGAGCATCAAATCCATTCTTCTGCAGCATTAAAATAGCATTAAATGCACGCTTGGCCCGACTCGGACGAAAAAGATGCTTTACGAAATCCAGCGTCGAGCGGCAAAGGTACTCCTTTAGATAATGCAGATGGGCAACACCGTCAATAGAAACATTGCATTTTAATACACGGGTATAATCGGACGATGGAACTCTGACAAACTGACCCTGATCTTCGGCGGACGAATCATTCTCTGCAACCAAATTTCGTATATCATGTTTGGGAAAGTTCTTATGAATAAGGATTATCCAGTTATCCATTCGCATCTTCTCATAACCGTCGGGGAGCTTTTTGGATGAGTCCTTCCTACTGGAAATCAGGAGTTGGCAATAGTTGTTCAGTGCCGGAGAGAGACTTGTTTTTCTTAGAAAACGCTCCATGTCTTTTGCTAGTTTATTTCTGTAAAGCAGCTCCCACCGATGCACTATCATCCCGTCAAGATCTATCAGAACAGGCCCGTTTTTTGTAATCAGAACATTCAAATGTTTCAAATCGCCGTGAGTGATGCGATATTTCCACAACTTGTCGAGCAGTTTCACAACCTCTCGCATTACATCCAGCTTTTGCCGCTCAGTGACATTATCGTCCCGCAGAAAATGCCATAGTCTCTGTCCTTCGATATATTCCGTCACCAAATAAGATTGCCATATCAGCAATCCCCTGCGCTGCTCAATATAAGCCAGGGCTCTCGGGGTAGCTATTTTCAATGCCCCAAGGATATGCGCATATAACCATCCTTTACTTGCACGAGACTTTTTAATTGTATGCCGCAGTGAATGAATAAATCCCTTATGATCATATCGTTTCACAACGATATTTTTATTATTCCACGTTATATGTGATACATAGATGGCATCTCCCTTTTTAAGAATCTGCCCGGCATCCATCAGCGTATCTATTTGTTCTATAAAATCACGAGGCTCTGCTCCCGCACAAAAAATTCTGTCAAGCTCGGCTATGTATTCACCAGTCTTAATTCGCATGTGCCTCTCACTTGTCCGCAGATACTTTTTAAACTCACGATATGTTAAAGATCCTGCTTGCTTCTTCAGAGAGGCTCGTTTGATGAATCTTTGAAATAGGAATTCAGCCATATGGTCTTTAGTTCAGTATAATCCGCCGGGCGAGATTATGATAATTCACCGCCCAAAAACAGAAATTCCTAATTTGTCGGCAAGTTCTATTGTCTCGGGTTTGTCGATAATGATCGTCTTTTCCGCCTCAACAACCAAACACTTACCTCTGTTCTTAGCCAGACTTCTGATAGTATCAGGTCCGACACACGGGACGTCAAACCGCATATCCTGCTGAGGTTTGGAAACCTTGATCAGCGTCCAGCCACCCGATCTGCAAAGTCCGCCGGCTCTATCGATCATCGCGGCCGTGCCTTCTATTGCCTCGACAGCGATGACTTCTTTTTCTTTCACGGCAATCGCCTGACCTATATCCAGCTCACCGAGCTTTTTGACTATTTGCCAGCCGAATTCAATGTCGTCTTTGACTGACGTGCGCAGTTGTGTTTCTGTCATCACGCCCGCTGTTGCCAGATGCTCCTTACAATACATAATCGAATTCTCCAGTATTATCCCTCCGGTGGCCAACTCATCCGCTAAAGCACATAGAAGTGATTCGGGTTGTCTGTTTTTCCCGCGCAGCCGCCAGTAATATATCCTGAATGCCCGCCAATCGGGCAGATAGCGCACAATCCGCCAAGGCGTGTAAAACCGTCCTTTGTTAACCCGCCCAACCATAATTGTTCTGGTTACGCGATGTTTTCTCAATCTCCGTATCCATCCCCCCGGTCGAGCAATGGCCGCCCTGCAAAATACATCAACTTCGTCAGCCAGGTTACGATCTGCCGTCTCCGCCAGGCCGACGCAAATTACTCTTAATCCCGCCTGCTTAGCGCCGGCGGCGACAAGAAAGGGTAGTCGGCCCTCTCCGGCAATTAAACCAAGCACATCTTGCGGGTCGTATTTCGTATCTTGTATTTTGTTCAAACAAGTGCCCTGTTCGAAAATCGATAGGCCTGTCGAAAATGCATTTTTCAATGTTTATTATTCGATATTCGTATCTCACACACCACTTCTGAAGGCCCACATCGTCAATCGCGAGTTATAAGTCACTATCCTGCTCTGCCGGTTCTTCGAAATCAGTTTCAATAGACGAGACAATCTGCTTAAATTGATTCTGAAGGTCCCGAATGTTTTGCCGCATTTCAGGCAGGTATTGTATCATGCTGTACGCTCGCCGACCTAAGTTTGCTTCGATAGCAGGTGCACCCAAGACTACTTTGTTGTCTGGAATGTTGTTAATAACGCCGGCCTGCGCTGCAATAGTAACATTGTTTCCGATATTAATATGACCGACAATACCAACCTGTCCACCGATTGTGCAGCAATGCCCGATGTTAGTAGAGCCGGCAATTCCCACCTGAGCAACAAGCAAACAATGTGAACCTACCCTGGTGCCATGACCTATTGTAACCATGTCACCTAACTTGCTGCCCTGACCTATAACAGTATCATTAAGTGTACCTCGTTCAATTCCGCAGCAAGCACCGATTTCAACATCATCTTCCAAAATGACAATACCCGTTTGTGGGATTTTGTGATGTATGCCCTTGTAGGTGGCATAGCTGAAACCGTCTTCACCGATTGTCGAATTTGCATTTATAATTACGCGATTACCGATTTTACAACCATCATAAATAGCAACATTAGGATATATTATACTATCATTACCGATTTGGACACCTTTGCCAATATACACGCCGGAATAAATTATACAACCGTCTTTGATTCTTGCCTCGTCTGCTATTGTTACAAAATCATGAATATGGCAGTCTACACCAATTTTCGCGCTATCGGCAATTGAAGCCTTTGAGCTAACCCCTACTTTTTTATGTTTACGATGCCCATGCAGGAGCACCATTATCTGCATAAAGGCATAGTAAGGATCATCTGCTATTAACAGATGGACTGAGGTGGGGGGCGTTTCTTTTCCGACTATTACTGCACTTGCCTTGGTCGTCCGCAACTGTTTTTCATATTTACGATTTGTCAAAAAGCTAATATCACCTTCATCGGCCCGCCCGAGCGTAGAGGCAGATTTAATAATCACATTAGGGTCGCCACAGACCCGTCCGCCTACATATTCGGCTAATTCACCCAAAGTTCTTTCTTGCATACGAACACCTCAACAAAAAGTCTATTAAGTACAGCACCGCCCCTTTTCCCGAAGCATCAGCCTTGCTCTGGTCATTATAACAAAAACACTTATGAGGTCAACTTTTCAGCCGGTAAACAGCAAAGCATGCATCTTTACCGTTACCAGAGACTAACCAAAAACTGCTTTTTCTTTTTTAAAATCCGTCTAAAATTACATTAACCCAATTCGGTTCAAACATTACACCGTTAAAACATCCAGGAGCTTTCGCTGTAAACTCAATGAGGGCTTCCTGGAAAAAGATGCTGTACTGCTGGCAAATACTGTTACAGCCGGTCCGATGGATTTATACACTGCCGGATTAGTTGGACCGAAAATACCATACGTCCTGATGCCCAGGGCGGCAGCCAGATGCGTAATCCCGCTATCGTTGCCGATAAATCCATCCACACAACTTAAAAGCCCCAGCACCTGCGTCAAAGACAAATCCGTCAGGCACCTTCCAACGCTGCTGATTTTCTT
>CAZSOR010000038.1:0-14877 GCA_964608395.1 uncultured Pirellulales bacterium | reverse complement strand
ATAGAGAGTGTTATAACTTCTGCGCTATGGCTGCAATTGGCAGTGAAAATCAGGTTTTGTTCGAAGTTGCTGTTCGGCTCACCCAAAAACGTTGCAATCCAGGCATAGTCGCCAAAAGCACTTATCAAAGGATCCCTGTCTTTAAGCACAAATGTGTTCGTTTCAGCAAAAAAACGATGTATATCCATTGAATCTATAGAACGGACGCCATCGACACAGGACCTGCCCGGCAAAAAGCCAACGTATTCGGTATGCCCAAGAATATCAATTCCGCCCAAATGCAGCGCATCTTTCATATACGCAGCTAACGGCAGTGTCAATATACAGTCGCCAATCGCCCCGGGCTGCAAAATTAATCCTCGCTGCATTCTTTTTACCGCCTCAGCGCTCTTTTGTCGCACTAATTCAAAAATGTCATCGTGTGTCTGCATACCTAAAAGCCTGAATGTTTGTCAAAGTAATACTAACCGTTAGCCGGCCACCTTGTCAATCCATCCGCCACCGATAAGCCTGTTGTTTTTTTCCTCCTGAATATAAAAAGCGGCCAATTGACCCGGCGTTATTGCCGATACCGGCTCATCAAATTCAACAATAACATGATTATCCTGCGGAGTAACCGTCGCTAAAGCACCGCTACTATTATAGCGTATCTTTACCTTAGCCCGAAAAGGCGAGGACGGCACATCAATAAGCCAGTTCGCAGATGTTGCATGAAGTTTTTTCTGCATGACCTCTTCTTTAGGGCCGAGCGTAACCGTGTTGCTTTCAGCATCGATTTTCGTGACATAGTAAGGCCTGCCCATGGCCACTCGCAGGCCCCGCCGTTGACCGATAGTGAATCTGTGCACACCATTATGCTCGCCGAGAACCTTGCCGCTGCTATCGACGATGTTGCCCCTGCGAACAAGCTCAGGGCACCGCTGTTCGAGCACTGCGACATAATCGTCGTCGGGGATAAAACATATCTCCTGCGATTCTTTGCTTTGTGCAGTGCTTAAATCGAATTTCGCCGCTATTTCTCGCGTCTGATCCTTGGAATAATCTCCCATTGGAAGAATGATGTTGGGTAGCATATCTTTCTCAATCATCGATAACACGTAGGACTGGTCTTTAGAAGGATTGGCAGCTTCGTACAGGCCCACGTCGTTATCCTGATTGAGAATCCTTGCATAGTGTCCGGTGGCAAGAAACCGGGCACCATGACTTGTCGCAAATTCCCACAACTTGCTGAATTTCATATGCCTGTTGCAGAAGACGCACGGATTGGGCGTTCGGCCTTTCCTGTACTCGCTGCAAAAATAGTCGAGAATACGCTCGAAATCTTCGCGAAGGTCCATCACATGGAGCTTTATCCCCAATTGCCCGGCAACAATTTCGGCTTCTGCCTGCGCGTAGCGGGCATCGTCGTTCGTAATCATGAAAACGCCCTCGCACTCAAAACCATCCCGGCACAACAATGCCGTGGCGGTCGAACTGTCCACTCCGCCGCTCAGCGCAACAAAAACCTTATTTCCATTTCCAATCATTTTGCTTTGCATGATACGTGCTTCACGAGGGTCATCCGGTGCCATATTGACGGGCTGCACGTAGAGCAAATCTAATCCTGCGGATAGATAATTATGCGGTCGTGGATAACGGTGACTAAGTCGTCTTTGCCGTCACCCGTCACGTCGGCGACCGTCAACTCTCGCGGCTCGGCGCTGGCCTTGGGGCGACCTTTAGCATCGCGATAACTTTTTTCCTCGAATATCTTAAAGCGCATCGCCGGGACAGGCTTTTCGCCGGCATCGAGCGTGAGTATCTCGATATGGCTGCGTCCGTACTCGACCATGATAATGTCGGTCCGGCCGTCGCTGTTTATATCGCCCGCTGCAAGGTTGCCGTATATCCCGTCTTTAATTTTTGTCTCGTAGCCGAACTGTTGCTCCAAATGCTGAGCATAATTCGTGCTGCTCAGCGGAGTAATAAGTGCGAATTTCTTGCTGTCGAACAGCAACAGGCTTTCAACATCACTTCCCGTCAGCGGGGCAAACAGCATTTTCAGATGTGCCGCACTGTTCCAGTTGCCGACATCCAACGCCTTTTCGACCCGGTAGGTCTTGTCATTGCCGGCTTTGAGAATCTGAAGCCGGCCCTTTTGTCCGTCCAGCAGCAAAATAGAGGGCCTGTCCGCCAGATTCCCGGAGTCGAGATCGAAAGCGGCAACCGCCAATATCTGGTTATCCGTGCTCTTGGCGTTATACTGGTCAATCACGTTCCAGGTCTGTCCATCTGAAAATACCAGGCTTCTTGCGAAGTTCTTCTGCGCCACCAGCAGCTCATCACCGGCCTTGCCGTCCACGTTGGCGACGGAAATTGATCGCAGGTTGGCATCTTTAATCAAGCTGCTCTGTGCTTTCGGCGAGTCAACGACTTCGAATTTGTTCTTTTCTACCTGGCGAACCAGTATGGGCGGTTCGTAGCTGACAAATATCAGGATGTCCAGCAAGCCATCCTGGTCGACGTCAAGCACTTTCAAACCATCAGGATTGGATGTCAGTTTTTTAAGCTCTAATGCAAGTTCTTTCCGGCCGGCTTTTTCGCTTGCAGCGAGATCGTAAACCGCCCTGAGAGTTCTAAGGTCGTCATCGCTTCTGGATACGTAAAGGCAATCTATACTGCCGTCGCCGTCGATATCGGCCAGTTCCATCGCCACCGGTTCACCCGTCACGTCGACGGGTTTCGGAAACGACAACCTGTCATCTTCGAATTTACTTAGGCCTATGACCTTTTCCTTCAGGCTCAAAACGCCCAATTCAGTTTTCCCATCGGCGTCGATATCCACGGCGGACAAGCTCGTAATATCAGCAAAAGCGGGAAATCTTACCGGCTCGGCCAATCCAGATCCTGCCTTCTGCTTGTATAGAATAAGTTCGGCCGCGCCGGGATCGCTTATCGTCACATCGGCAAGGCCATCACCATCAACGTCACCAAGGGCCAGGTCTCGCTTTGTATCCTCCTGCCCGGCTGCAAGAGGATAAAACAAAATCGGCCAGTCGTCATCTTTCCGGCTTTCAGCGGCAAATTGATAGCAGATAAGTCGTCCACTTAAACTGTCAACAGCCAAAACCTCATCCCCGTCAGCCTTATCTATGTTGTGCAGCACTAATGCAAACGGTCTCTCAATAGAAAACTGCAATTGCGGACCCAACTGCCCGGTTTTCATGCCGAATCGAACGTGCAGCGGTTTTTCCATATCGTTTGTGACAAGGATAAGATCGTTGACGCTATCCCCGTTCAAATCACCAATCTCAATACCCAGTGTTTGCGCGGATGTGGGATATTTCACCGGCTCGGCCAATGAGCCATCCTCTGTTTGCAAGATGATGTAAATACTGTCACGACCGGCCAGAGCCAAATCATCGGCGCCGTCATTACTCAGGTCAGCACACGCTAGGGCATTGGAAGTGGGTAGGCCGTCATCAATATTAATCTTTTTCCGTGTCGGCCAGCTCAGCGATTTCGGCTTAACTGACTTAGCCTCATCGGCCTTTTGCAGCAGCACATACAAGGCCTTTGGCTCGCCGTAATAAGCCAGATCCTTCCGCCCGTCAGAGTTCAAATCCCCGCAGACCAGGCTGTGCAGCTTCTGGGAAACGGCGATACTCTGCTGCTCAAACCGGGTAGGGGGGATGATTGCATTGACGTCTATGTCGGCAGGATCAATCGCGACGTCCTTTTCGCCGGGCCCGACCGCTTCTTTCTGCAAAAGCAGCTCGATTCTGGCCTTTCTGTTATTGGTCAGGGCAATATCCTTTCGTCCGTCACCGTTAAAATCGGCCGCCAGCAGGTCTTTAATCCCCCAGTCCAACTTGATGATCTCTATTTCTTCGAATCCATAATATTCTGAGATATCATCAGAGCCCGCCTGCTGAGCATTCAAATTGACCAGAATCATGCCGGCAAACACAATCGCAAATATCGCCTTACTTAGCTGCACAATGAAAACCTCCATTTTTTCGCCATTATTGTTTCTTCCCGTCGATCGCTGCAAAAGCAGTGATTCATTTCAAACGCTTCCTTCCGCGCAAAATTATTTCACTTTATCCGTACAATAAGAGTATACATTGTAAGCACGGCAATATCAATGATTTTATAGTTTTTGAGGTTTTCCTTTAGTGTACACGCCAACTACAATTGTATGGCTGTGTATCCCACAGTCCAGCACCGGAAATCGGGCGGTAAACTCGAAGCAGGGCGGTTTTAGTCCGAGCGGAGTATCCGAAGAGCGATATCATCCCGGTACTCTGGCGATTTCAATATTCGATTGCCGCCGGGGTGATCGAACGCTTCATTTTTATCGGTTTTGCCGGTTTTTGTATTTATCCATTCGGCTGTATATTTGCCCTTCGGCAGCTCCACCTGTAACTGTGCCTCGCTGCCGCCGTTGATATAAACGGCGTAAGCACGCCCCCTTTGTACCAATGCTCGGGCGGTTGCTTTGTCAGGGATGCCGCCTTTGATGACTGAATTGTCGGGGCTCATTTTTATGAAGTCGAAACTGTTGATGAAGTCGCTTAGAATTTTTAACTGTTTGTGCAGGACTGCTCCGCCTCCGCCGGGGGCGTTGATTTTTGCCGTGCCGTCCTCGTGACCGACATTGAATGAGTAGTCGAGGTTGTCGTACACCGCTCCGCCTGCAATAATGAAATCCCAGACTTCGAGCCGGTAAGGTTTCGGCTCGCTGCCGGCAAAGCCCGTCTCATCGTCGCCGATGACCCGGTTCAGGCCGTAATTGTCGGTCACCGTATTGGGCGGCTTGGCGTAATGGAAGTTGAAAATAGACACTCGCGGATTAGGATCGGCAATCTTCTGATATTTATTGGCGATATTCTGGGCTATTAAGTGTTTAGCTTTGAAATCGGCCTCGGCTTTAGCGATGGTCTCGGCGATATGCGCCTGCCATTCGAGCGTAACTCCGCCGAAGTACGGCTCGTTGCAGATTTCATAATAAAGGTTATCGAAGTCCTTTAGCTGCCCGACTATCCTGCGTACCATCGCATCCTGCACGGCCAGCAGCCTGGGATATTTGAGCGTATAAACCTCGGTTCGCTCCATTTTGCCGATGCCGTTAATGTTATTAGCAGCGTTCATCGGGCTGAGCTGCCACATACTATCTTCATAGAAAGGGCAGAACAGCACCAGTTCTACCACAACGCCGCATTTGCCTGCTTCGCTGACGAAGTCTCGCAGGCGTTTGAAATAAGCCGGGTTCCATTTGGTCAGGTCAAACCTATTGCCGCCGTTAGCGTAGCCCGCCTCATCGCTCCGTGCCCAGGGGCATATCAACCGATTCTTTGCCGGAGCCAGGGTATTGTTTGTGATCTTGAACGCCCCGACAGGCTCGCAATATGCGCCGCTAAAAGTACGAGTAAGGTTAAAGCCGAGCGATTCGAGAGTCTTTAGGTATTTTTTGTAATCGAAATCTCGATTAAGCACGGCCCCATAATGCTCGCCGGACGTTATCAAAACCGTAGCCTGGCCTCGCCACAAAAAATAATGCGGATTATCCGGATGAAGTTCAATTGGCTTAGCCTGGACGGTTGTAGAGTAAACAGTCGTACTGGCCAATACCAACAGAACGCTGCAGGCGGCAACCACTGGTGTTTTATTTGTCTGCTCGAACATATTAATCTCTCCGTTAAAAATCCGTATTCGATACATCCCGGATCCGCACCGATTGGACCCGACGAATAACAAACCGCATGACTCGATGTATTAAAAAATCCAGGTATGATAATTATACGCATCTGAACAATGCTATATAGTCCTTGCCAAGGAACTTCTTCACATACCCCGTTTTTAAGGGGATTCCACGATAACAAGGTATTTAGCCATATCATTTATTCCAGTACATATTGTAAGATTTGTCCTGTCTTTCTCTGAGCGGTTTCATAGTCCCCTGTATCTCTGTCATAAGCTGGTCTACTCTATCCTTTTCATCCATGTTACCCGCAGCACCGTATATCTGACTCATTATCCCCAACAAATCATTTTGGGAGTTAAGACTTATCACTCGACATAGAGTAAGAGTTCCTTCGCCTCCATCATAGGCAATAGAAGCATCCAAAATCTCAGATACCTTTTCCTCTGCCGCAGAATAGTTTCCTGCTTTGATGAGTTCTTGAGTTTCCTGATAGCACCCAATAACACCCATCTTAAGCTCTCCCGCAGCGGCCACCACTTCATCTATGACCTCTCTTTGGTCTTCGGGAGACATCTTAAGAAAATCTTCTTCGGTGATAGTATGATTGTAAGGTCTGTCAAAGGAATCTAACGAAACAATATCCTCAGGTTCTGTTTCGACTTCCATTGTCACATCAATCATAGGCTCTACTACAACCTCTTCCACATTCGATGGAGCCTCAACCTTAGTTTCAACAAATTCTTCTGCCTCAGGTTGTTCCTCCACCACAGTGACACTCCCACTATGAGCATTAGTAGTGAAGGAAGGATGAACCTTGTCCTCTGTCTCCACAGGAGTATCATCTTCCTGACTATTGTTAAATAGGGCAAGACAAAATATGCCTGCCACAACCAACACACCTAATCCAACCAAATACTTATTCATTACCATCCTTTCAGCTTTATATCGGCAAATTTGGTAACAATTCTATCGATCTTCGAGATATTGTCAAATGTTGTGGATGGATTTTCTTTTGGACTCAACGTGGGAGCCGCATCTCTTGTTGTTTTATAGTGTTCTGGAGGGTTGTGAATGGACAGATTTCCTCTTTCAGTAAAGCCTATACAATAGCGGCCAGATTTTCAATAGGATAATTAAGCTAAACATAAGAGCAATAATAACTCTCCGACGCTATCCGTTCGGCGATTGTAGCGGTTGTCAGGGCGTCAAAAGAGTGGTAGGGCGGGTGTTTCTGAGGGGAGAATCTTGGGACGTGAAGTCTGGATTCTGTTTGTGCTGAACTTGGTTGGAGGACTACTCCATATTATTTTAGTTACCCTCAGACCTCAGCTTGCCTTCAATATGTGGGAGTAGTTGATAGAACTGTGAATTGAGAGACAGACCAGACTGTTGGTCAGATGTTTGGAAAGCTAATAAGAAAGGAGCTATGATGAACAGGAATAGCGTGATTTTGTTGGTCGTTGGAGCCATCTTGCTGAGCTTGATTGTAACAGGCATGGTTGTTCGAGGAAACGAGCCACAACCGGATGTGTTATGGGAATACAAGACGCTTCGAATGTCAACAAACTTTACCGACTCTGAACAAACTCTGAATGAGTATGGAAAGAAGGGATGGGAAGTAGTTGATTGGGAAGACACGAATTTTCTGTACTTCCTATTGAGACGCCAGTTGTAACTACTGTGAATGCCTTGAAAAGAGCCGTAAGATGACGACGCAACTCTTCAGGATGTCCTTATTATCGAGTCACAGAGCTTTCTAAGTTCCCATGATCTTTGCTTTGGCTTCTTAATCCGTAAGGTCATCGGCCAACGGTCTGACCAAACATTGCAATCTTTTGTTTTTTGGCTGATTTAGGGCAATTCAACAAACTGGTTATGTATAGGTTGGGTTTTATTAGGGACAGTCACCTATTTTTGTATACTGCCCTTTGCCATTAATAGGTGACTGTCCCTAGTTTTAGGGGCATATCAACCGATTCTTTGCCGGAGCCAGGGTATTGTTTGTGATCTTGAACGCCCCGACAGGCTCGCAATATGCGCCGCTAAAAGTACGAGTAAGGTTAAAGCCGAGCGATTCGAGAGTCTTTAGGTATTTTTTGTAATCGAAATCTCGATTAAGCACGGCCCCATAATGCTCGCCGGACGTTATCAAAACCGTAGCCTGGCCGCGCCACAGAAAATAATGCGGATTATCCGGATGCAGTTCAATTGGCTTGAAGGTTGGTTGAGCTTGTACAGTTGCAGTGTAAACAGTCGAACCAACCAACACCAAGAATATGCTGTAAAGGAGAATCCCCGGCTTTTCATTTACCCGCTTAGACATGTCAATCTCCCATATATAAAATTATTTTGGACATTTCCCAAATACTTACAGATAGAACCTGGGAAATATCTTACACTACAACGTGCCGGATTAAAAGATCAGGATATTATAATCCATAAATTGGTCTAAGCTGATATCTTGAGTAATATTGGGAGCACTCTTCGCGAAATCTTACAAATATGGTATCATTTACAGTTATTTCACAAGGACTGGTAATTGCTTGTAAGCACTTGTAAATAAAGTGCTACGAGTTGTTTAGTAGGACAGGGGAAAAAGAAGCATGAATTTTGGAAGGGTATTCTGGCAGAATGGCAGCAAGTTGCGTAGTATGATATTTTTTCTGCTGTTTTACCTTTTCCTGAGCGTGTATGTTGATCTGCGACTGTTGTATTATGTAACGGGGGCAACGGTGGGCATATCGGGTTTTCCGTGTGAATGGTCGTATTTATTTGAGTCATTATCGCTGCCGGGTGGTTTGGTCAGATATGTATCGGTGTTCCTGACGCAGTCTTTCATGTTCCGGTGGATCGGGCCTGTAATTGTTGTATTGCAGGCATGGGCAATAGCTTTATTTATCGACAGGATAGTCGAGAAATGCAATGGTAAGTGGTTTGGATGGGTGAGGTATGTGCCGGGAACAGTGATCCTGTTCTTCTATACGAGCTATGTGTATCATTTTGAGACGACGATGGCGATGCTGGTTGTGCTCGGATTATTTAATCTGTATATAACGGTCAGTAGTGAGAAATGGCAGACATCACTGGTATGGTTTGTCGTGTTAATGGTCATCGCGTATTACTTTGCGGCGGCGGGCAGTTTACTGTTTGTGGTGATGTGCGGGATATACGAGCTTGCAGTTAAGAAGCAGGGAATTGCTGGAGTTGGATGCTTGTTGTTCGGGGCGGCGGTTCCCCTGCTGATCGGAGTTTATGGATTTGGAGTGAGTCACATCGAGGCATACAGCGAGTTGATGCCGTGGTCGTGGCGGACAACAAAATACGATCTTTTGAACAGGATGATCCCATGGTTATACGGGATGTATGGATGTATGCCGGCATGCTTGTTGTTGATGGGATTTTTGAAAGAAAGTGAACGTGAAACGAAAAGCAGTAAGAGGAAAAGTAGGAACGACAAGAAGAAGTCCGGGCGAAAGATGTGGCGTCCTGGAAGTGATAAAAGTGGCGGTGTGATAAAGTGGGTCGCGTGTACGGCAGTTTTGCTGGGCGTTGCAGGTGGTGGGGCATATTATTTTGCGAATGACCAATTGAAAACAATGTATCAGATCGAATATTACCGGGGGGGGAATGACTGGAAGAAAGTGCTGGAATTAGCGGATAAGCAGCCGGGGCAGTTACTGTCGATTCAGGCGAGGAACCAGGCTTTGTATCACCTGGGCAGGTTTGCCGATGAGATGTTTAATTACCTTCAGCATCCGGATGGATTGATGCTTTCGCACGCTGTGTTTACCAGGTCCTACTGGCATAAGTATGACCTTTATATTGATCTTGGATTGGTCGGGCAGGCGGACGAGGAATTGACCGAGAGTATGGTCTCGTTCGGGGACAATCCTTTTATTCTGAAGAAGCTCGCGCTGGTGAATTTGATTTCCGGCAAGAATCAGACCGCGAGGGTGTACCTGGGGGCGTTGCAGAAGCGTTTGTTCTTTGCCAGGTGGGCCCGGGAATACTTAGCGAAGCTTGAGAGGGATCCGGAACTGAGTTCTGATAATGAAATACAGAGGCTGCGGTCGTTGATACCGAAGGAACAAAATGGACGATTTCTGGCGGCCCCGGAAATGCAGTTGAGGGCGCAGATCGAGAATGGCAGGAAGAACAAGATGGCGTTCGAGTACCTTTTGGCTTTATATATGCTGCGTGGAGAGATGTGGAATATTGTGGAAGTCGCCGGCAGGATGGAAGAATATAATTATCAGAAGATACCCGTAGCGTTCGAAGAAGCGATATTGCTGAATAATAAACATAATAAGAAAGAAATCTCGTTTGAGAAGTTAAAGATAAGAGCTGAAACGGAGCGGCGGTTCGATGAGTTTATGGCCGTGACGACACGATATAGAACTGAAAATGCGGCACAGAGCGAACTGGCACGTAAATTCAGGAACACGTACATGTATTATTACTTTTATGGCATTCCGGAACAATGATGAGCAAAAATTATATATATGCGATACCGTTGATAATCGTTATGGCGTTCGGGGCGGGTGTCTGTATGTTCTTCGAACGTGATATCAGCGAGGAAATCGTTGATTTTATGCAGGTTGATCGCGAGGCGCGGATATACCCGGATTACAGTTCGATTGTGATACCGGCGAATATTTCGCCGATGAATTTTGCCGTGCGTGAGGATGGTGAGCTTTATTGCGTGAGAATCAGCAGTGGTAAGGATAGCCGGATCGAGGTATTCAGCAAGACGGGTAATATTGTGATCGGCGAAGCGCAATGGAGCAGTTTACTTAAACAGAATAAAGGCGGCAAGCTTGAGATTGATATATTTTGCAGGGGTAAAGACGGGAAATGGCTGCGGTATGATACGATTCATAATACGATCGCGAACGAGGAAATAGATGGATACCTGGTATATCGAAAGATTCATCCGGGGTACAGGAAATGGCGTGACGTTGGGATCTATCAGCGCCGGCTTGGCAGTTATGCGGAATCTGTTGTGCTGGATAATAGTTATTTCGAGGGTGGGTGTTTGAACTGTCACGCGTTTTGTAATAACAGGACGGATAAGATGTTGATCGGATTGCGTAGCGCCAAATATGGCAGCAGCGAGTTGATCGTAAATGACGGCCGGGTGAATAAAATCGGGACGAAGTTCGGATATTCGTCGTGGCACCCGAGCGGGAAGATTGTGGTTTATTCGATGAATAAGGTTTACCAACTGTTCCATCATGCGAGGAAGGATGAGTACCGTGATGTGATCGATATTGATTCTGCGCTGGTGTATTATGATGTTGAGAGTGCGAAGGTGAAGCGATGTGAGCACTTGTCGAAGAAGGACAGACTCGAGACATACCCGTCGTGGTCGAGTGATGGGAAGTATTTATATTACTGCAGCGCGCCTAAAAAGTGGGTAACGAGTAAGATGGAAGAGATAACGAAGGAGATGATCGAGAGAGTAAAGTATGACCTGATGCGAATAAGTTATGATGTGAAGCAGGATAAGTGGGGAGAGCCGGAAGTGGTTGTTTCTGCTCAGCAAAGCGGTAAAAGTTCGCTGGAGCCGCGGGTGAGTCCTGATGGGCGGTGGCTGTTATTCTGTATGTGTGATTACAGTTGTTTCCCGGTATATCAACCAGGCAGCGATCTTTATATGATTGATTTTGAAAGCAAGCGGGCGGATAGGAAATTCGTTTACAGGAAGATTGATGTGAACAGTGATGCGAGTGAGTCGTGGCACAGTTGGTCGAGTAATAGCAGGTGGATCGCGTTCAGCAGTAAGAGGATGCACGGCGTGTTTACGCGCACGTATTTCAGTTATATTGATGTCAATGGAATTGCGAGTAAGCCGTTTGTGCTGCCGCAGAAGGATCCCGGTTATTACGAAAGGTGTTTGCGGACGTTCAGTGTGCCGGAACTCGTTATTGAGCCTGTTCAGACGACGAAGGAGACGCTTGGGAAAGTTGCTCGCGGAAAGATTGATAAGGCCGTATATGTGCCAATCACTTCGGCGACGATCAAGAACGAACAGTGGCAGGAGCGGGAATAAACAATTATCCCGGCTTACCGGGATTCCACATTTGTCATTCCCGCGAAGGCGGGAATCCACTCTGCGCCCGATCCGGCATTTTAATATTTGATTTTAGTTGCGGCCAGAGGCTGCGATAGGTATTGAAGTTCTTGTTCTTCTGTTTCTACACGTCTTTGCCATCACTTTTCGCCTTCAACCTCATAAATTGATAAACGGGGGACTTTTTCAACAGCCCCACTGTCCTTAGTTTTCTCATTGAGGTAATTGGAATTGGTTTTCAGTAATTTCGAATATTACACCTTTTAGAGGCCAAACCTTTTTAATATTTTTGATTGGAATAATGTCCGGAGTATATGGCTCAAGTGGGTTTGCACTAACAAGTATCCAGTTATTTTCCTTAGGATAGACCCTTTTTATTTCGTTGCCAACAGATTCATCATCAGTCTCAATTACCGCTAATCCCCCCGATTCAATCGTACAGTCTTGGGGACTCATCCCTTCCTCTACAAGAACCTTTTGACCTTTACGGGCAATGGGTTCCATGCTGTCTCCTTCAACAGCAATCATTTTCTTATTTTCAAAATAAGAGGGATCAATATTGTTGCATGGATGCCACTCATTCCCATTTACACCTTCCCCATTACAGTGCCTACATGGCTCATAAAGAACACCGATGACCCGATGCAGTGAAAGTGTTTTTCTGTCAACTTGCAAAGGAGCCGTTATCTTAAGGGGATTGATCGAATAAAGAAAAGCACTTTCATCATCAAATGAAATCCGCCTAAGGTACTTTCCCTGCTCACTCGATTCCCCAACAACCAAATCACCATCGGCTGGTATATCATCTGATTCTGACAATAAAATACACTGCCCGCATCTCGCGATTGGGTCAAAGGTATGGCCGGTCACACGCACACAAGCACACTTCTGTATAATGACATTAGTTTCTTGTTCGGCCTCATCAACGACCCATGATTCAGGCCTTGCTGCAGCTCGTCCAATGTGTTTAATTTGCAATGATTCGTTAAAAGTGAATGTTGTTGTATTTGACAACGTGATTGTTATAATTCTGCCTCCCATCTTTCTCTTTCTTAATGCTTTCAGTCTACTCATTTCGCTTTCAAAATTGTTTTTAACATGGCTTTTAATTAAATCAAGACATGTCTTCACTATTGGCTTTGTTAAATCATCTTCCGTTAAGGCATGTGAGCCCGGATTGAGTACGCGGTCTACTCTTTCGTCCTCAACCCATTTAATAATCTGATCCCTTTGGCCGCTAACAAGTGGATTTGGGTGTCTTAGATTTTTGTATTTCCTCAGCGAGTTTGATAAATTATGTGGGGAAAAGAAGTCTTCATCTGAATACGACTGCAAGGTTATCAGTACCTGTTCACAATATTTTCTTAATAAGTTAGGAACTGCTTTCCAATTACTATCTAATGAATCTTTAATTCTATCCAAAGAACTGCCTGGTTGCCATGATAGAGCTTGCTTCCTGTCTCGTGGATTTAATTCGATAATTTTGCCAGATTTAAAATCGTGACTACAGTGTTTTTGGAATTGACTCTGATGAGTAGCCAATATAATTTGTGCTCCATCTTCCATAATTGGTGCTAGTATCCGATCCGCCCACTTTTCCCGATGATCTTCATCAAGAGATAGTATCGGGTCATCAAACAACACAAACGACATACCTCCGTCGTGTTCCTTTATCAATGCGCAAAGAAAAGATAATGCTAGTGATCGCTGAAGACCTGAGTTAGCAAAGTATTTGCCAGCAACTTCGTAGTTTTGTTTTGAAAGAAATGGTTCAATCTTTTTTCCTCTTTCAAGTACCAACTTTGAAGGAATTAAGCCTGTCGGGCTTTCATCATAGAGCAACTTCCAGTTTTTATCCGAAACTGTTTTGATTTTATTGAAAACTTCCATTGTCTTTTCAAGTGCAAATGCTGACAGTTTCTTAATTTCATCTATTGGCAACTTCAAACTTTTAATCAAATTATGGTCTGCCTCTAATGCTACAATAATCCCTCGTAACTTAATTATTTCACCTAATTGTGCTTTTATGATATTGAGAGGTCCAATGTCTGACGCCTTACTTTTGCCCTTTGACAGTACTGCCAAAAGTGAAGTTTCTTCAGGTAATGTAAGTAGTTTTTGTAACTGTTCTTCAATGCTTCCAAAGTTAATATCGCCCCATTTCAAGATTTCAATTGCTTTCAAGCAATCGTTACATGCTTTAACGAAGGTATCTGATGCAGCTAACAATTCAGGATCGTCTTCATCAAAAAACACAACGGACTCAACAGAAATGTCATCAAAAGTCTTACAGAGCGATTGGACTTTGGGTTCATATTTACTAACGATACCATTCAAACGATCATCCAGAACATCTTTCATCTTACCCCAATCTGCCAATATCCTTTCTGATGGCAAACTCTGACTGATGTTCTTTATATCACCGGAAACAATTTGCTTTAATTCTTCTAATAAGTCTTTAAAGAAATCTTTTAACTCTCGCTGAAGCTCCTGATCTAACGTTTTTAGTCTCTCCAGTTCGGCTTTGATCGGCAAATCCTTAATGGATTGATCGCATACAGGGCACTCCATTCTTTCAGCATCGTAATCATCAGATGCGCGTAACTTAAGACTAAGTTTACTCCCCTCTTCTTTTTCCTTTTTCCACCAGTCAATTCTTTGTCTAATTCTCCTTCGGGCTTCTACACAAAACGTATTAAATTCTTTTTCGATTTCTTGGATTGTTTTGCCGCCGTGTTGTTCGGCATCATATTGAACTTCAGCGAAAGAAGGGAATACAACTTTAAACTCTTTTTCCAAATACACAATTGCTTCGATTAATTTTTCGGCAAGTCCTTCTATTAAGCCTTTGTCATCACTATCAACACCAAGTATCTCTGCTACACTTTTATTAGCGTTATCAATTTCATCTTGGATAAGCGTGTTCTTGTCAGTTAGCTCTTTAAGCGTCGGCTTATCTTTTGAGATTAAGTCCTGGAGTTTGTCTCTCGCTGGACTTTTTTCGTCAAGTGGATCTGGAAGACGAGCTAATTTGTCTTGTAAGGAAGTCCAATTTGAATTGATTCCGGATTCGATAGAATTTGCATACGTTGTCCTGTTCCGGCCTATATTGGCAGCC
>CAZSOR010000037.1:0-22066 GCA_964608395.1 uncultured Pirellulales bacterium | reverse complement strand
CCGCCGCATCTGTTCGAAGAATACGTGGTGCGATACACCGGCCCGATGGTCGAGATGATTCAAAAGCACGGCGGCTTCGCCCGAATTCACTGTCACGGCAGGATTCGTGCCGTCCTCGATTACATTGTCCGAATGAAACCTGCCGCTATCGACCCTATCGAGCCGCCGCCACAGGGAGATGTGGAGTTATCTTATGTCCGCCAGAGGTACGGCAAAGATTTGGTCCTTTTTGGAAATATAGAATTTGCCGACATAGAAAACACCGAGCCGGCCGAGTTCGAAAAGCTCGTCGAAAAGACTCTCAAAGACGCAGCCGCGGGCCAGGGCAAAGGCTTCGTCCTGATGCCGTCCTCTGCCCCTATCAGCCGGAAAATCACGCCCAGAGTGCTGGCGAACTACGAGACGATGCTCCGCTTGGCCGCGAATTTTACATCGTGACGAACTCGTAGGGTGGGGCTTGCCCCACCGATCCATTTTATAATGGCGTTGCATCGAAGACCAGCACCTCGAAAGGCTTTAGCTCGAACGTATGCGTTTCGCCTGCCGACAGCACAATCACTTCGTGGCTGGCGTCCTCTTTCCACGGGCTCTTCAGGGAATATTTTTCTGTCGCACCATTAGGCAGCTCGAATGCTTTGCCGATATCGATCGTGATACTGCCCGGCTTGTCACTCGGATTGCGCAGCGACAGGACACCTTTTCTTTCGGACCACGCGGCCCAGCCGTAAATTTCACCAGCCGCCGGGTCGCCGCCCACCCAGTGCGTGTCGACCAAAACATCGGCGTTCTCATGCGACCATTTCGCCGCCTCGGCCAGGGCGTCCCAGTGCTCCGGCGACATCAGAGACGGTGTGATATACAGCTCCTGGCAGTTGGTCCCGCTGGCGAAGAAATCCCGGATATCCTCGGCAAGCCCAGCTTTTTCTTTCGGCAGGCCGTGATTGGCGTACATAACGCCCTGGGTCATGAGCGAATTGAGAGGATACAGCGGCGCACGTTTGACGACGTTGTGATAGGTCTCCTTGTCACGGTAGGTAATCTGCTGTTGGCGTTCTGTGCCGGCGCCGTATTTACTCCAATCGTTGCCGGAGCGCCAGGTCGAATCGCAGTGCCAAAGCCAGTACGGCGAGGACCATGTCCCCGTGGTGGTATTGATAAACACGTCGGGTCTGACGCGTCGCAGCTCGCTCATAAGCCGCAGCAGGGCCTGCATGTCACTTGCGAATTCAGCGGTTGTCCCGGCGGGTCTGCCGCCCACGCCGATGCCGTCGAACTTGAAATAATTCAGGTCATAATCGTTAATCATTTTGATACACACATCGCGGAACCTGCCGAAATACTTTTTACCGGCCAGCGAAAAACCGCTCTTGTTCGTTTCGAAGCCCTGCTGTCGGCCGTACTTGAGCCTCGCTTCCTTGGCCTTGCCGTAGCCGCCGAATGGAGAAAGCCATGCCCCCAAAACCGAATCATATTTTTCCACCATTCGTCGAAGCGGCGTAAATCCATCGGGATAGCCTTCATGAAACAGCCAAAGCGAAGCCGGGTCGTCCCACCCGTCATCCAGCACGAAAGATGACATCGCCACTCCGCGTTTTTTGATGAGCTCTTTGCCGAACAGCTCGACCACCTCGATGAATTGCTCCGGCTGGATTTTCTCCGGCCCATAGCCGATGTCGTACCAACTGTTGTAATGCAAAAAAGGCCGATAGGGATGCACCCGCTGCCGTTCGACATAATACAAAAAGCCGCGCCTTAACTGTCCTGCTGGAACTACGCCGAACACCGAGCTACAAACGAATTGCTCATCAGCCTCCAGCCGAATCGGGTATGGCAGGCTGCATCTAAAACCGTTCGAGTCGCTCGTACTTTTCGACAGGGGACTCTCAAAGGCGAAGAACATATTGCCCGCCACCACCGGCGAACCGTCCACGATGCCTTTGACCTCGGCCTTCTCAGCCAAATCCCAAAGCATGATTTCTTTTATTTCGATTGGGGTATTCCTCGCCGATAAGGTGATTTCCTGCCGGACGTAGTTCGAGCCATCCCGCAGTATCGCCCTCCATAGGACCTCAAGATTCTCATCGGGCAACCCGAGCGTGATGAGGATTTCTTTGCCTGCCAGCCGCTCGCCCAGCCGGCAAGACTTTGGCTCCGGCTCGATATTTTTCATCTGGGGCTTGCCTAAGATTTTTAACTCGGAAGCCTTTACAATCCGAACAATCCGACCATTATCCATAACCAGTTGGAAGCATTCGCCTTCTCCGGCATCAATCGCAGCCCCTGCCAGCTTATCGACAAACCGGTTGAGTTTTAACCATCCTTCGGAGAGATCCCATTCGCATGATAGCACGGCGTTTCCCAAAACCAGCCGACCATCGTCAAACTTGCACTGCGCGGCCCCCGGCTGAAGCCCGGGAAATTTAATCTCAGCTATCGCTGAACTAAAACCAACCAAAACCAGCACAATAAAAACCAAAACATCAAAAAACCATTTATTTCTGTTTCCGAGATCCATTTCACGTTCCTTTCGTATTTTACATGTTTCGATCCCACATCTTACCAAGATTTCTAGCCAATATCGAGAATCGGATTGAGGGTTGTGTCTCACGGAGACCTTGAAATTTACGATTTACGATTTACGATTGACTATTGCTTTGTGTCCTCTGCGGCAGGACAAAGAGTGCCGTGTTATGGAGATTTTTTGAAAAAATGCCCGCCTTTTTGCGTTTAGATTCGTATAATACTAAACTAAATGATTATTGATTATTGATTAATGATAAATGATAGGTCCAATCACGCAGTCCTCGGGACTCCTTACGGAGAGCGCAGGACGCAATACGAATTTTAGCCCGCACCACTGGTGCCGGGTCGAAAAAAGGCAGAATACTGGAAAAAACAGGTGAAAAAGAGTAGAAAACGACGAAAAATTGAGCTTAATTTGAAAAAACAAAGCCAATGTTAAAATGGGCGAAATAGCGTTAGTTCAGTAATGGTAAAGAGTTATGTGCTTTTTAGTGATTTTGAGCGGTTTTAGCTGGCGAAAAACAAAGCCAAACAAAGCCAATTTTAAGGAAAGGCAAAATTAAAAAGGTAAAAGGGAAAATGAGAGTAAATCCGGAGTTTTTCCGGATGACGATTTGAAAAAACAAAGCCAATTTTACAGGGGCTGAAATTAATGCATCCTCAGTTATTACAAAGGATTACAACAAATAATCATGGTTCGGCAGCCGAAAAAACAAAGCCAATCAAAGCCAATTTTGCTACTCCCAAAGTGGTAGAACAGGGGCTGGGCGACGATTGCAACCGGGATATGATGGTCTGTAGAATGGAAATCTGGTATAAAGCATTAATTACACGTTCGACAGGAATTTTCAGATGTTTATAGCGACATTTATAATCTCGGGAGGTAATTCATGCTGATAAGAAAAAACGCACAAATAGCAATACTCCTGGCCGTAATTACGGCAGTTTGCCCGGCTGCCGAACGCTCCGGCGAATTGGTAAGCATAATTCCGCAGCCGGTTTCGATTGAATATGACGAAGGTTACTTTCAAATCGGACCGGAAACGCAGATTGTTGCGGTAAATGAGGCTGCGACCGAGGCGGCGAAATTGGTCGATGCCCTGGCCCCTGCGATGGGATTCAGGTTGAATTTAGCTGAAGATTCTACACGAAGGATTAATTCGATAATCTTGGAGCTTGATTGGGATCAGACCCAGTTTGGCGAAGTAGGATATATACTAAGAGTTACACCGAAGCATATTTTGATTCGTGCCAGGCAGACGGTAGGCCTATTCCACGGCATACAGACGCTGCGGCAGCTTCTACCGGAAAAGATTTTCAGCAAGAGAAAGGTCGAAGGCGCCGAATGGAAGGTGCCGTGTGTGAGGATTACCGACTATCCGCGTTTTTGTTGGCGGGGCCTGCTTGTCGACCCGGCACGGCATTTCATACCGATGCAGGACTTAATGCGATTTATCGACGTTATGGCATTGCATAAATTCAACAGCCTGCAGATTCACCTGACCGACGACACGGGCTGGCGCATCGAAATCAAGCGGTATCCGAAATTAACAGAAATTGGCGCCTGGATGGATTTTACTACGATGCGTGGCGGGGATGAATCCGCGAAAGCCGCCAATAAACGTCCCGGCGGATTTTACAGCCAGGATGATATTCGCCAAATTGTCCAATATGCGGCGGACCGTTATATTAACATCGTGCCGGAAATCGAGATGCCCGCTCACACCGGTGCGGCGATTATTTCGTACCCGGAGATAGGTCTGTATCCGGATAAACTAAGCGCCCTGCCGGTCCTGAAACGATGGAACGCCAACGAGAGGGTCCTGGCGCCGCGTCCGAAGACGGTTGAATTCATGCAGAATGTGCTGGCCGAGGTTTTGGAGTTGTTTCCGAGCGACTATATTCATATCGGGGGTGACGAAGCGAATATCGAGCACTGGAAGAAGAGTGAGGAGATGCAGGCCCTGAAGCGCGAGCTTGGCCTGAAGGACGAGGCCGAGCTGCATAGCTGGTTTATCAGGCAGATGGATTCGTTCCTGACAAGTCACGGCCGGAGTCTCGTCGGGTGGGACGAAATCCTGCAGGGCGGGCTTGCACGGGGCGCGACCGTTATGTCGTGGCGGGGACAGCAGGGGGGTATCACCGCGGCCAACACCGGGCACGATGTGGTCATGGCGCCGACGTCACACACTTATTTCGATTATTACCAGGGCCCGTCCGACAAGGAGCCCTTGGCGATAGGCGGCAACCTGCCGCTCGAAAAGGTTTACGGATTCGAGCCGGTTCCGAAGGACATCGCCGCCGAGAAGGCCGGGCATGTCTTAGGCGTCCAGGGCCAGCTTTGGGGCGAGTATATTTCTACCGCCGAGCATCGTTATTATATGACTTATCCGCGTGCGGCGGCGCTGGCCGAGGTGGGATGGTCGCCGATGACGACGAGGAATTACGAGAACTTTCTTGCCCGGCTCGGCCGGCACCTGAAGCGACTCGATGCCGCGGGAGTAAATTATCGAAAGCTCGACTGAGTGACATACTTTAATGGTCTGTTAAATTTTAATTTAAATCTTAAAGTGTGGCAGCCTCAAAGCCGGAGGCTTTGGGGATGGTCGATATGCAAAAAGCCATCCCCAAGCTTCGCTTGAGGCTGCCACCCGGTCACAAATAGATGCTTTACAAATGCATGCTTGACAAACTATCAGGGCCAGTCGAATTCGGCCACGACGGGCGTATGGTCGCTCGGCCGTTCGGCGGCGCGGGGTTTTTTGTCTATGTAGCAGGCGGTGCTTTTTTCCGCCAGGGGGACGGTGGCCATGATGTGATCGAGGCGCCAGCCGAGATTGCGGTCGAATGTGTTTCTCATTCGATAATCCCAGAACGAATATTCGCCGGACTTGCTGCAGTGCTTTCGGAATACATCGACGAAGCCCCAGGCCATAACTTCGCTCAGGGCCTTGTGCACGTCGGGATGAAAGCATACGTGTCCCAGCAGCGTTTTCGGGTCGTATACATCGATGGGCTTCGGTGCGATGTTCAGGTCACCGACCCAAAGCACGGCGTCTTCCGGTGTAAAATTATGCTGGAAATAACTGAGCAGGCGGCCGAACCAGTCGAGTTTGTACTGGAACTTTACGGATTCGGGCAGGTAGCCCTGCGGGACATAGGTGTTGACTATGGAGATGCCGTTGATGTTCGCTTTGATAAGGCGCGGCTCGTCTTTAGGCTCATCGGGCAGGCCGTATTCTGTCTGCTCTATCTTGTGCCTGCTGAGTATGGCGACGCCGTTGTAGCTTTTCTGACCTTTGAAAACGTAATGATAGCCGATATCGTCGAACGCCCCGGCGGGGAAATCGACGTCCTGAACTTTGGTTTCCTGCACGCAGAGGACATCGACCTGGTAGTCGGTGAGCCATTTAAGGACTATGGGCAAACGTACACGCAAAGAATTTACATTAAAGCTGGCTATTTTCATTTTGGCCGCCTGCTAAAAGCTGATTCTCATTTACTGTTCGGCTTTACTTGGTGGTTTGGTCCTGCCGGCGCGGGGATTTTCGAAGGGCAGCTTACCGCCTCGCCAGGTGCCTTTGGCCTGGTGGTTCAGGGCGGCGTATTTTTTGGCAAGATCGATTACGGCGTCGGCGCTCTTGTCGACGTAAAGTTCGAGCCAGTAGCCGTCGACGCCTTGCTTTGCTATGCGGATGCTGGCCGCCAGACGTCCCCGATGGTCACCGCCGGCACAATCGCCCGCTATCAAGGCCGCCATCAAACGGTCCGCCAGGCTGCCTTTGGTCTGTTCGTATGCCCTGGCCATGGCGAAGACCACCTCCTGGCCGACAAGCGTGTTGCCCTGGCATGCGTAGTATTTACCCGATGCGGCTCCCCACCATGTGCCCGACGGATCGGCATTCGCGGGATTTCGATTTGCCGCTCGGCCCGACATATCGATTATGGCCAATTGACGCTTGTCACGCTGGTCATCATCGCGCAGCAGCTCGGCCAGGACCTGCTCGGGCAGGTCGCCTTTAGCGAGCATATCAAGTGCAGGCTGGCCCCAGTCCGGGTTGTGCCAATGCTGCGTGCAGAACGCTCCGACGCCGGGGCGCGCGTACGGCACGACTTTGCCCACGGCGGGGTACTTGCTTGCCACGGCCGCTCCGCATACGCCTGTTTCAGGGTCGACGGCGACTATAGAGAATGTCCCGGTGACATTGGCTTCGGGCCGAAGTTCATTAGATTTGTTCTGGCCGATTCCTTTTGTGCGATACTCGTCATGGTACAGACCAATTTTATCTGCGGGGATTTGCTGAAAGCCCAAGGCGAAGGCGGGCGAATCGGGTCGCAGCCGAAAGTCCTGATGCTCGGCGTCCACAAAATGTGGATCTTTATCCACGAGATTGTCCTCGAATTTAATCAGCGGCATGGCTTTGTTTTCGACGTCGAGCCATTTTCCGCCGAAGGAGATATTCCGCCGGACAATATTGCCGCTTGGCCGGCCCGGAGAATCGTTGAGGATATTGACGAGGCTTGGATATCTTTCGCTCCATGGTGGCTGCTTGTATGGCATCGCCTTGAGTCGCTGCGGCAGCGTGCCGTCCGCTTCGACGTGATATGCCATCCAGCCGATTCCGCGAGCGTCGACGTGAACCGAGGCCTGGCAATCCACGAAAATATTATTTTCTACGAGATTATCCCGGCCGCCGCCGATGAACGCCGCCCGGCCCGCGCGGTTGAAAATGTTGCCGATGATGGATATTCCGCTTGCCGCATCGTCCAGATACACAGCCATGGCACCGTAAAGGCCCGGACCTTTGATGTCGTGAAAATAATTATGGCGTATAATTGTTCCTCTCGCCGTCCAGTCGCGGCCCATATAAAAAGCCCCGACGTCGCCGGTCTCGAAGCACACGTTATGTATTTCGTTAAACTCGATCGTGTGGTCGTTTCCGCCGAGCTGGATTGCATTGTGGGGGCCGTCGTGAATCACATTGTGCGCGACCTGATTGCCGACGCCGCTGACAGAGACAGCGGGCCGATAGGTTCTGTAAATGCGCCCGAAGTGATGTATGTGATTGTTCGCCGCGCGATGTCCCGCGGGCGTGAGGCTTTTGCGCTCGCCCCCGCTTAAAGACACGCCGCCTTCGGCGGTGCGATAGATGTCACAGCCGAGTACCGAGTTATTGCTGCCGCCCGAAATGCTTACCGCCCAGCTTCCGGTGTTTCTGATAGTGCAGCCGGCGACCGTATTTCCCGTACCGCCGGATATGGTTACCGCGGTAGATCGAGTCGCTTCCAGGACGAGATCGCGGATAGTCACCCATGAGCAGTCCTTCAGCACAAACAAATGCCGGAGCGTCGAGAGAACTGCTTTGCCCTGGTCTATGGGAGCCGGAGGCAGGAAATAGAGGATTCCTTTCTGCCGGTCAAGATACCACTCGCCGGGCCGGTCCAGCTCGGCAAGTATATTGAGCGCGTAGTATCGCTGTCCCTTGCGATAGCCGTAATTGTGGTAGGGGGGGACAGTTGAAATCACGCGTTTGACGGTATCGATCGACGAAACTTTCTCAAAAGAGTCTGACCAGTCCCAAAACCAGTATCCGTGAAGCCATATTTCCTGTTCACCGGCCCAGCGTTTGGGACGGTCGTCCGAGTATGTGAATTTCCCCTCGCGCGAGCCCTTAATGCCGTGGATGGTGTTTGGTGTTTCTCCGACGACATCGACAATTTGCAGGAAACCCTCGTTGGGCCAGCGGGCAAGCTGCATCGGCTCGTCACGGAAGAATAATTCCAGTCGATTTGATTGGGCGGCCACCTGCCCGAAGTCGGAGATTCCCGCGGTTTTAAGGTTGGCACAGACAACCTTTTCCCGGACGGAGACATCGAGCCGTTTGAGTATCTCCGGATCCGTTACCGGCTGAAAGCCTTTCACTTGCTGCCCACCGACTATGCGGACCTCCTGCCCGGATTGTCCCCGGTAGACGATTGGGGCATTCTTGCTGCCCGAGTCTTCGTTTGACAGCGTCAAAGGTTCGTTCACATAATACGTACCGGCCTCGATCCATACGGTTATTCCTGCTTCCGGTAAATTCGAGCGTTTTTTCAGCTCACGAACGGCGCTGCCGGCGCGATGCAGTGTTGCGAAAGGTTGTGCCTGCGTTCCGGGATTTGTATCGCTTCCACTGGTCGAGACGAAATAGTCGGTATTGCCGAACAGCGGGCAAGAGAAAACCAGGATCATTAGGCTTGTATAGAGATATTTTCGAATCATTATTTGTCCTGTATAACCTGTTGCTATTTGATTATCGCAGCCCAGCCGCCTCCGGGGGCCAGCTTAATTTTCATTTTATCACGGGCGGAGACTTTCTTAGTCTCTTTCTTGTAATCGATTCCGATCCGGTCGGCATTGATTCCATCTTTATAAATGTTGATGGTGTGTTGGCCGGGATCGAGGAATGAAAAATCGACAGTCAGCTCTCGACCCGTCCAGTCGGTCATTGCTCCGATGTACCACTCGGCACCGTTCTTTCGAGCTACCAGCACGTAATCGGCTACTTTCGCATCCAGCACCTTCGTTTCGTCCCAAACGGTCGGCACCTTGGACAGAAACTCCATGCACTCGGGTTCCCTGAGGTAATTTGAAGGGCTGTCGGCCAGCATCTGGAGCGGGTTTTCGTAAACCACGTACATTGCCAACTGGTGGCAGCGGGTGCCCATGCTCATCGGCCGGTTGAAGATGGGTTGGAAATCGCTCTGTTGGGCGTTGATCATCGCGCCCGGCGTGTAATCCATCGGCCCGGCCGCCATCCGAATAAAAGGTATCGTTAAGTTATATTCCGGATTCGCGGCTTCGCCCCATTTGCTGTTTTCGAGCCCTCGAACACCTTCGCGGGTGATAAGATTCGGATACGCCCGTCGGAGTCCTGTCGGTTTGTAAGAGCCGTGGAAATCGACGAGCATGTGACGCCTGGCCGTCTCCTTTGTGATTTTGTGGTAGAAGTTGACCATTTGCTGATCGTCCCTCTGCATGAAATCGACTTTGAGCCCCTTGGCGCCCCACTTCTCGAATTGATCCATCGCTACTTCCAACTGGTCGTCCAGAGTTTTCCAGATGACCCACGGAATGATCCCCACGTTCTTGCTTTTGGCGTACTGAAATAATTCCTCCATATCCATGCCTTCGACGATTTTCGTTAAATCGCCGAGTACGTACCAACCTTCATCGAGAATGATGTATTCTATGCCGTATTTAGCTGCGAAGTCGATATAGTATTTGTAGGTTTCGGTATTGACTCCCGCCCTGAAATCTACGCCGTAGATATTGTTGTAGTTCCACCAGTCCCAGGCCACTTTCCCCGGTTTGATCCAGGAAGTATCATCGAGCTGCAGGGGCTTGGCCAGCTTGTAAACCATCTGGTTTTCAATCAGGTCACCGTCTTTCTCGGCGACTATCAGGACCCGCCAGGGATAGCTTCGACGGCCGCTGGTCTTCGCTATGAAATCGGCGCGTTTGGTAACCGGCACATCACGGTCGTTCCGGGCCCTATCGGCCAGCGCGAAAGCGGGAAATTTTCCGTAGAGACTATCGTTGCCGCTTCCGCGAAGGTATAAACCTGGATAATCTTCCAGGTCGGCCTCGGTAATCAGAACCTTAGGGCCGCTCTGAATTTCTACTAAAGCCGGCAGACAACACATCATCTGATCTGAAATCGTGCTGAGCTTGAGGTATTTGTAGTCACGTTCCGAATGTGTCTGGAAACTATCTTCCTCGGGGAAATATATCGCGTGGTTGCCGGTGAAATTAAAGGTGGCTTCTTCGGTGACCACCTCGATTGAACCGTCGATATCCGTCACAAATCGGTACGCCGCGCCATCATCGTACGCTCTGCAGATAAGTCCAAATCCACCCTTGAATTCGATGGACATCTCATTGAACTTGTCGGCAATAACTTTGCTCTTGATCCGGACGGGCGGAATGATTTGCTCATCCATGCTTCTGCGTTTGACTTCAACAACTTCCGGGTTTGCGCCGAGAATCCGATTGCCGCTCAGTCTCAGCGATATAGGGGACGGCTTGATCAGTTGCTTCGATTTATAGCCGAGCGAGTAAAATATCTTCTGCTCGACATCGACCTTCAGCCGGAGGTTTTTATCAGGGGATGTAACCTCATATTCTCTGCCGAATGATTCTACGCCGAACGATATCGATATCATGAATAACAATACTAATAATTTGTGCTTGATCATTTCTCAACCTTTCTCTTTTTAGGTAATAAATCTATGGACGTCCTATATTCCACATATAGTAACGCATATACCGTGTTTATAACAATGATATACTATTTTTCCCTTCCTTCAATATGATGTTTGTTTGTAGTCAGGGCGTAAAATTTCTTGAGAATAGTTAACTTACTTGTAGATGTTGCCGATAAGAGCATTAAAGTTATTTTCCTTGCAGACAGCTCTTGTCGCGTCTCCCTCCTTGACAGGAGCTGTTTTTTTATAATCCTGTCCAGGCCGATGCTCGCGCGGATTAGGATTTAGCTTTAGGCAAAGGGAACACTTCCGATTCGGTCCGGCCGGTCCTGAATATCTTGGCCATCTTTGCGACTATTTCAGGGTGCTCATCAGCCAGATCCGTCGATTCTGCGATATCGCTATCAAGGTCGTAAAGCTCTATCTTCCTGCCGGGCTTGAGACGAAGGGCCTTCCATTTATCCATGCGGATTGCCTGCTGACCGCGCAGTTCCCAGTACATATATTCGTGCTTTTTCTGCTCCTGATCTCGTCCTAATAGAGTAGGCAGCATGGAAATGCCGTCAATATCCCGCGGCGGATCTTTGCCTATGAGTTCGCAGCAGGTCGGCAAAAAGTCCCAGAAGGCCGAGATATGATTGTTCGTACTGCCGGTTTTTATCCTGCCTGGCCAGCGGGTGATATAAGGCACACGTATCCCGCCCTCGTAAACGGAAGCTTTAAGGCCTCGCAAAGGTTTGGCGCTTTCGAAAAATGCCGAGTCTGATCCGCCGTTGAAGGTCGGTCCGTTATCGCTGGTAAATATGACAAGCGTATTATCGTCAAGTGCCAGGTCTTTCAGCAGAGACATAATCCGGCCTACGTCCTTGTCCATTCTTGTTACCATCCCCGCGTAGCAGGCTCGCGGGTTCGGATGTGGGAAATATCCTTTGTCACCATTGTAAGGCGGGTCGGGCCATTTGCCGCGATATTCCGCCAGCGAGTCTTCCGGCACCTGGAGCGCCACGTGCGGTATGGTGAAGGGAACGTACAGAAAGAAAGGGCTGTCCTTGTTGGACCTGATAAACTTCAGGGCCTCCTGTGCTATCAAATCGTGGGAGTAAACCTGGTCTTTTCCATCCTTGTTGGCCTCGATCCATTCAATCTCGCCGTCACGCCAGAGGTGGTTGGGATAATACGTATGAGCCTGACGCTGGCATATGTAGCCGTAGAAGTGGTCGAAGCCCTGCTTGTTCGGATCCCCGGTCGTGCCGACAAGTCCGAGACCCCATTTTCCGAACGCCCCGGTGGTGTAACCGGCATCTTTGAGTATCCCAGCGACCGTTGCAGTGCCGGCTTCGAGCGGCCATTGACCGCCGATTGTCGAGCCCAGCACCCATCCCTCCTTGCCTCCCACCTGCTTGTTGCCGCGAACCTGTGTGTGGCCTGTGTGCAGGCCCGTCATTAAAGCGCATCGTGATGGAGCGCATACCGGATTGCCTGAGTAATGCTGCGTAAACATCATGCCTTCGGTGGCAAGTTTGTCGATGTTGGGCGTCTTAATCTTCTTTTGGCCGTAGCAGCCGAGTTCCGCATAACCCAGGTCGTCTGCCATGATATAAACGATGTTGGGTTTTTTCTTGCGCTCTGTTGTTTGAATTACGTCTGTGCGGCAGGATAAGGCCAGGGCCGTGACGCCGAAACCGGCTGCTTTCAAAAAATCGCGTCGTTTCACTTTTCGCCTCCATTTCGATTAAAGACAATATCTGAAATTTTAATTCGTACAGGTTTCGTAGTTCCGTCATCCTTGGGATGGACTCTATTGGCCAGAATAATTATAAAGGTTTTACTCGCCGGGTCGCATACGATTGAGGTGCCCGTATAGCCGGTATGGCAGTAAGCTTGTTCCGGGGCATAGGAGCCTTTGATCCATGCGTAGGTTGAGTTCACATCAAAACCGCAGGCCCGGCCGTTCGTCCGTTCGGCGGTCAGCAGAGTCACCGCCTCGGGACTGAGAATTCTTTTGCCCTGCCATTTGCCGCCGTTGAGCAGCATCCGGCAGTAAATTGATAAATCATAGGCGTTGGAAAAAAGCCCCGCATTGCCCGACAGCCCTGACATCAACCTGGCCAGAGGATCGTGGACGATGCCTCGAAGCGGCCGGCCGTCTATAACTTCGGTCGCGGCAATGTCTTGCTCCCAGGCCTCCGGCGGATTGTAGGATGTATGTTTCATGCCGAGTGGAGTGAAGATATTCTGACTGCTGAACTTGCCAATGTTCTTGCCGCTGACCGTCTTGACGATCTTTGCCAGCGTGATATAACCAAGGCAGCTATAGCGAAATTCCTCGCCCGGCTTGCTGACGGCTTCCAATTCACATATTTTCTCAATCACCTTGTCCGGACAAGGGCTGCCGAATTGCTCCTTCAGCTTGGCGGCGTTCGTGTATGCCGGTAGTCCCGACGTGTGTGTCAGGAGATGTTCGATCCGGGCTTCCTCTTTACCGTTGCAGGCAAAAGCCGGCAGATATTTACTCACATAATTACCAAGTTGTATCTCTCTGCGATCTTTTAGAATCATAATCGAAGTAGCTGTGGCAATCGGCTTAGTCATGGATGCCAGATCGAAAATCGTATGTTTGTTGACCGGTTCCTCACATGGATCGGTTATTTCATTTCCAAAGGCCTGCCAGTACACGATATCATCTTGTTGTCCGACGAGTACCACGGCCCCGGGGAAGTTACCTTTTGCCATTTCTTCTTCGATGACCCGGTCAATCCCGGTAAAACACGGCCGATATTCTTCTTTTGGTTCCGGCCGACATCCGGCTGCAAGGCAAAGCAGCAGCGTCAGCAGCGTTGTCATTATTCGGATTCGTTTCATAATTACCGAGATGGATCATACCATGGACTGTCGGCATTGTCATCGATTTCTTGTCCTGCCGCTTGTTTTAGTTTTAAAAGTCGTTTAAAGTAACGATAAATGAAACCGATGAAGATAACTTTGATTTTAACTCTTTTTGTGATGCTTTCATGCTGTCGAGGTGCTGTTATGACCGGACTGGATCGTGTGGTTTTGTACAAGGAAGTATTTGAAGGCAGGCGACTTGGGATTATCACCAACCACACGGCTTACGACAGGGACGGCAGATTCATCGTCGATGTCTTCAGGAACATAGCTGATGTGAAGGTCACGGCGCTTTTCAGCCCCGAGCATGGTCTTTGGGGCACTGCCCCGGATGCCGAGAAAATCGACAACCAAACCCACCCTGTTTATAACCTGCCGGTTTATAGCCTTTATGGGAAAACACAAAAACCCACAAGCGACATGCTACGAAATATCGATGTTCTGGTCTTCGATATCCAGGACATTGGCGCCCGTTTCTATACCTATATCTACACGATGTCGCTGGCAATGGAAGCCGCGGCTCAGAACGGCAAAACCTTCGTCGTGCTGGACCGCCCGAATCCCATCAACGGCATCAGTGTTCAGGGCAACATTCTTGAACCGGCGCTGGCCAGCTTCGTGGGACTCTATCCGATTCCGGTTCGGCACGGTATGACCGCGGGCGAGCTGGCGAAAATGTTCAATGGACAAGGCTGGCTGGCCGGCCGGGTCAAGGCCGAACTCGTTGTTATTCCGATGGAAGGCTGGCGCCGCCGGATGTGGTACGACCGAACGGGTCTGCGTTTCATCAAGCCCTCGCCGAACATGCCCGACCTCGAAACCGCCGCCGTCTATCCGGGCCTGTGCCTGCTGGAAGGAACAAATGTCTCCGAAGCCAGGGGGACAACGATGCCGTTCAGGCAGTTCGGCGCGCCCTGGATCGATTCGAAAATCCTGGCCGGGCGGCTCAACTCGCTGAACCTACCGGCCATGCGCTTCGAGCCGGTACTTTTCACACCCACGAGTTCGAAGTACCAGGGCCGGGAATGTCACGGTGTCCATGTTCTCGTCACAGATCGCGACCGGCTCACGCCATACTCCAGCGGCATCAGAATCGTAAATGAAATCTGCCGGATGTATCCGGATCAGTTCGAATGGAGAGCAGGCCATTTCGACTGTCTTTGCGGGACCTCGAAAATCCGGAATGCAATCACAAGTAATTCGTCTCTGGATGTTCTGCAGAACAGATGGCGGAAAGAACTGGAGTCTTTCCTAAAAATCAGGGCCGGATACCTCATCTATCCCGATTAAAACTCGTAGGGTGGGCAAATTCTGTTTTTGCCCACGCGGTTTAGTCTTTGCGATTACTCAAGGTGGGGCAAGCCCCACCCTACGTTCTGGATCCGCTCGATAGCCAGAGCGACCGGTGAGGGAACCTCTTTGCCTTGCCGTTGCCCTGATTCGACCTCTTCTAGCGCTTCATGCAGGGCGATACAGGCCTGCTCGTAACTGCAACCCGTCTGCTGGGCGATCAGGCGCGAGCCCCGGTCGATCAGCTTCTTATTGCTCGGCGATAGCCAGACCATTGCGTTGCCGATTACCCTGTCCATGCGGACCATTGTTGTGGTGGAGAGCGTATTGAGAACGAGCTTGACGGCAAGATGATGCCACAGTTGCAGCGGCGAATCGGCCAGAGTGCAGGGAAAATAGAATATCTTATCTGTAGCTACAACGGTGTCAGTCGGGCCGACGATAATTGCAGCGGTTTTCTTGTATTGCGAGCCAAACTTCTCTAAAGCAGCATGGATGAGTTGATCCTCGTTTCCAACCCCAACGACCACCAGCGTCGAATCTGCCACATCCGTCCGCAAAGGATCGGGCTCGCAGCCGATCATGAACTTGTGTATTTCTGCATTGTCCAGTCTGGGTGGCTTGGCCTTCAAGTTTGCCGGTGCATTCATTTTTTCGTAAACATCGCGTCCCCACTCCAAGCCGCGGGGCTCGCGCTGAAGCAGCTCGTGCCAAGTGTCCTTTGTGGAACGCAGCGGATCTTTTACAAAGGCCCACGACAGCGGCGAAAAATTGTCTCCCTGTTTTCGAAAGGCCGGCAGCATGAACGTAGGCGAGCGCTCCGTCGTATCCGTCAGAACATCCAACATAAACGCGTCAGCCGCGTAGGTCACAAGACCCTGCCTGCGATAGATGCCTTCTTCGAATGCCGTAGCGGCAGCCAGCATATCGACCGCCTCATCGCTCGAAAGCTGCTCCAGCAATTCGCACAGTCGTCTGTGATACTCATCCGGCCGATATTCACGGAGCCGGAGTCTTTCAGCGTCCGATGGTGACATATTCTTTCGCAGAAAACGCACCATCGCGATTTCGAGCGCGCTGCCGACAATGAAGAGTTCCGCCGTAGTAGCCTGCATCCGTGTCGAGCCGGCGATAGCCATAGGGCCCGTAGTCAGATCGAGCTTGGTGATACGAGGCTCTTCGATTATCTCTCTCGATCTCTCGACGTGACGGCACAATAATTCTGTCGGGTTGTTATAGACAAAAAAGACTTTCGCCCCGGCGTCGAGCCCTTCCCACGCCGTGCCGATCACAAAAGGCGTCTCTCCGCCCTCGGTAATGGCGACAACGACGTCTCCCGGCCCAACGCCCATTCGGCGCAACTGGTATCGCCCGAAGTCGGGAAAATCTTCGTAGCCTTCGACTGCTTTGATCAGGGCAAAATCCCCCCCGGCCATCACGCTGAAGACTCGATCCTCCATCTTGCCCATTTCCGGCGAGACTTTCTTTATTTCGCGCCAGCATCGCCGCCACGCCGCTTCCAGCAGGATACTTAGCCGGCCCGTCGAGCCGCAGCCGGTAAAAAAAATATTCTTACCAGCCCTCAAAGCCTCATCGAACGCCTCCACGAGCTGGCCGAACGAATCCTGCCGCAGCACCTTCTCCATCGCAGACGGAATCTCGTCGTCCACCGACTGTAGCATCCGGATCGCCGCCGGCAAATCCACCGCTGCTGTCTGTGAGAGTGTCCTGGTCTTCGGATGAAACGCCTCCGTCAACAACGCCCCCAACCGAAACGCCCCCTCCCGCAACAAAAATTCTTCAGCTTTGTTAACTGCATCCGACATCACTATTACCCTGTAGTCAAATATTCGAATGCGATATTCGTATCATTTTAGGTTGAAGATGTAAATATACTTTTCATCACCAAGTATGTTGAAGATTAAGCGAAGCAGGTATATAATCCTCTGGTGACTGCAAATACGTGGAAGATTATTCTTTGGTAAATGGAGGTCTGAGATAGCAGTGAGTCGCCGGATTCGGGAAATTGCGGGTAAGGGGATAATGCGGGTGGTGGGATTGATGTCGGGGACGTCCGCTGATGGTGTGGATGTTGCCGTCGTCGAGATAAGCAGCCGGAAGGTTCGGCTGCTGGCATTTGATATGTTTGCATACCCGGCTGCATTGCGGCGGCGAATTCTTGGTTTGTGCCGGCCCAAGTCGGCCCGGTTGGATGATATCTGCCATTACAATTTTGTCCTGGGCGAAGTTTTCGCCGATGCGGTTATCAAGCTTTGTTCAAAGAGCGGCATATCTTTAGACTCGATTGACCTGATCGGCTCGCACGGCCAGACGATTTATCATCAGCCATCCGGCAAGCGTTACGGCCGCAAGACGATACGCTCCACACTGCAGATCGGCGAGCCGTCTGTTATCGCTCAACGCACCGGCATTAAAACTGTTGCGGATTTCAGGCCTCGCGACATGGCCGCGGGGGGTGAAGGCGCCCCGCTGGTGCCGTATGCGGATTATGTTTTGTTCAAAAACAAGCGGCTGACGCGCGCCGTTCAGAATATCGGCGGCGTCGCCAATGTCACTTTCCTGCCGGGCGGCTGCACACAGGATGGTATTATCGCATTCGACACGGGCCCCGGGAACATGGTCATCGACGGTATCATCCGTCTTATCACCGCTGGCAGGAAACGCTACGATGCGGGCGGCAAAATGGCGGCGCGGGGCACAGTCGACAAACGGCTGCTGGGCGAGATGCTCCGGCACCCTTTCTTCCGGCGGCGCCCGCCGAAATCGACAGGCCGGGAAGAGTTCGGTGCTGATTTCGCCGAGCAGATTTACCACCGGGCCGGCAAGAAGGGCCTGACCGATGCCGATATCGTCGCGACAGTGACAGCCTTAACCGCCAGGAGCATCGCCCAGGCGTATCTCCGGTTCGGCGCCGCCATGCCGGACGAGTTAATCTTGTGCGGGGGCGGTTCTCACAATCGCACGCTGGTTGAGATGTTGCATGAAGAGCTGCCGGACGTTAAGATGCTCTCGACCGATGATTTCGGCATCAGTGTCGATGCCAAAGAGGCGGTTTCGTTTGCGATTCTGGCCTGGGCGACGATAAAGGGGATGGCCAGCAACGTACCGACAGCCACCGGCGCAGAGCGGCCGGTTATTTTAGGGAAGATAGTTCCGGCATGACGAAAAGACGTAAAATTCTGCCGACGACCGAACTGCGCAACCGCGCCAGCAAAAATATCGACCGACTTTCGACACAGCAGATCGTCGATCTGATCAATGCCGAAGATGCGATCGTTCCAGCGGCGGTGGCCCGGCAGGGTAAGCAGATTGCTGCTGCGATTGATTTAATTGTAGCGCGATTTAAAGAGGGAGGACGCTTGTTTTACGTCGGAGCCGGCACAAGCGGCAGGCTGGGTGTCTTAGATGCTTCGGAGTGTCCTCCCACGTTTGGCGTGCCGCCTTCGCTGGTGCAGGGCATAATTGCGGGCGGCCGGCGCGCCTTGGTCCGCTCTGCCGAAGGGGCCGAGGATTGCCCTGAAGATGGTGCTGCGGCGATAGAAAAGAAAAGCGTGCGCGCAAGGGACGTCGTGGTGGGACTGGCCGCGTGCGGCATGACTCCGTTCGTACATGGCGCGCTCAGGCAGGCCCGGCGAATCGGGGCGGCGACCATTTTCGTTACATGTGCGCCGGAGGCGGTCGCGCATATCCCCGCCGAGATTATAATAAATCCGGTTGTCGGCCCGGAGGTCGTAACCGGTTCTACGCGGATGAAAGCAGGCACCGCGACCAAGCTCGTCCTCAACATGCTCACGACCGGCGCGATGATACGTTTGGGCAAGGTCTACGGCAACCTGATGGTGGACCTGAAGGCCACAAATGAAAAGCTGCGCGACCGCTCGGTGCGGATCCTAATGGAATTGACGGGCCTGTCGCGCCGGCAGGCCCAGACCCTGCTCAGACGGGCCGATGGGCAACTCAAGGCCGCTATCGTAATGCACTTCCGACGCGTGGATCTGGACCGGGCGATGACGATCCTGGCGGCCAGCGACCAGATTCTGAGGCGGGCGATTGTGGATACCGGGGAGACAGCATGATGGCAACGAATATACGACCGTGCACCCGTATGCCGTTGCTGGTGATCGTCACACTGATGGTTTTGTCGGCGACCCGCGCGGCGCCGGCGCAAGATTCTGTCCGTTTTGACGATTTCATCAGCTCATTTCCTGCTGCCGTACAGGCCCGTGCCCGTGCGGTCTGGGAGGCGCCGCCATCTCCCGAGGCGACCGATGATTCCGCAACGACCGAAATCTCCGGAGGAGATATCTCCGACGACGATCTGCTCGCCGCTGTCGGCGGCGCGAAGAAGGACGCCGTGCTGGCGCAGTTGAAAGAATTGCGGGCTCAGTGGAGCGCCGCCCGCGCCGAGCAAGATGAACTCGTGCAGGCCACGGCCCGCTGGACATCGTTTGCCGAACGCATAAAGGACCGCGACGACATGGGGCCTGTGTATCTCCGCGCCCTGAGCGTTATACGTGAGAATCAGGTTCTGCTCCAGCAAGACGAGGTGCGCATTGCCGCCCTGGAACAGGAGATTCAGTCCCATCGCGTCGGGGCCGCCCTCGATGCCGTCTCTCGCCATTTCACCACGGGGGACTGGCTCGTGATTGTCGCGTACCTCATCCTGACGACCGTGCTGGGCGGACTGCTGGCCGGCAAGCAGGCGTCGATGAAAGACTTTTTCCTCGGCGGCCGCAAACTGCCCTGGCCGGCCGTTTGCGGCTCCATCATCGCCACGGAGCTGTCGGCCGCGACCTTTCTCGTCGCCCCGGCCCTGGTCTTCTCCGCCGGCGGCGACATGACCTACATCCAACTTGCCCTCGGGACCATCCTGGCCCGTTTCCTCATCGGCTACTTCTTCATCCCCGCCTATTACGAGCGCGAGATCTACTCGCCGTACGATTACATGGGTCGGCAGTTGGGCCCGCGCGTGAAGAACATCACCACCGGCCTCTTTATGATCGGCGGCATCCTCGCCCAGGGCGCCCGGGTTTATATCGCGGCCAAAGCCCTTCAGGTCGTCACCGGCACGGATGTCACCACGTCCATTGTCATCATCGGCACTGTCTCCATCGGCTGGACCATCATGGGCGGGATCACGACCGTTGTGTGGACTGACGCGATTCAGTTCCTGCTCTTCGTCATCGGGGCCGTTGCCGCCGTGGCGTTCGCAGCGACCAGCGTTGATGGTGGTCTGGCGGCGATCGTCTCCGAGGCCCATCACGCCGGCAAGTTCCGGGTTCTCAACCTTGATCTCAACACCTATGAAGCGTACACACTCTGGTGCGGCCTGATCGGCTTCAGCTTCTTGACCCTGTCCTCTCACGGCACCGACCAATTGCTTGTACAGCGTCTGTTCACCTGCAAGGGTCCAGAGCACGCGCGCAAGGCCATCGTCTGGTCCAGCCTGTCGCAGGTTTTGACCTTGTTACTACTCTTTGTCGGGGCCTCAATTTTCGTTTACTACCGTCATGTCCCGCTGACGGCGCCTGAGCGGGTCGTGGTTGATGCCGACTCCATGAAGGTCTTCGCCGTTTACATCGTCGACGTAATGCCGCCGCTGTTGTCCGGCCTGCTTATGGCCGCCATCTTCGCCGCCGCCATCTCCACGCTCGACTCGCTCCTGGCGGCCCTGTCCCAGTCAACCATTTCCATCCTTTATCAGCCATTCCTCAAGCCCCGGGCTTCCGAACGCCATTACGTCAGGGCTTCTCGCGTAATCGTCTTGATCTGGGGCATTCTGCTAACCGCCTTTGCCATTTACTGCGACGTCATCGCCCGCTCGTACGTCGATCTGATTCAGTTCGCGCTGGCCATGGCGGCCTACACCTACGGCGGCCTGCTGGGTGTGTTCCTGCTGGCCTTCCTGCCGACGCGGCGCGACGACCTGGGTTTGCTGTGGGGCGTCCCTCTGTCCATGCTGATGGTCTTCGCCCTGAGCTGGCATCAGGCGGTCCCGCAGTGGATTGTCGTGGTGGCCGCGGCAATTCTGCTGATCCAGGCCTTTCGCCGGCTCCGGCAACAGCCCGAAAAGATCCTCTACATCGCCCTGGCTGTGCTGCTGGTCCTGATCCTCAGCCTGGCAGTGGTCGGCACCACGCCTGACGGAAGGCCCATACACATCACGCTGGCCTGGCCCTGGCACTTCCCCCTGGCGACAGCCATGACGTTCTGCCTCGGCTATCTCGTCGGGAATTGCCGTCCTGCCCGACGGTAAAGACAAGGTAGGGACAGTCCCATTCTGGGCGTCTTGGTCTTGGGACTGCTGAGACGAATACAGGCCAATCTGACGAACATCCCAGTCATGCTGATCAGGCGGTCTGCACTGTCCTGCCAATCCTGATCTGGATAGGCACACTCCACCTCGGATGGAGCTGGTTGATTGTAATTGGTACCGGAATAACTTTCATTATTTCTGTTACCAATCGTCGAATTGCGGCCTTCATTAAGTAGACAGAGCTCTCCGACATGGTTGTTTCAGCGTGATTGAAGCCGGAAAAGTTAAGAACCCAGGAATGCAGGAGGCTATAAAATGAAAGCTTTACGATACATCCGAAAATGGCTGCTCAGTCTGTGGAACCTTGAAGCGAGCCTATCGAACGGGATTGATTCACACAAATGGGAAAGCAAAATCGAGATTATGACAAATTTGTCATGCAGGCATTGTTGACTCAATTAGCGAAAAAAGCTGCAAACCGCCAAAATCCGATTTACCGGCGATGGGCGAAGGCTTTTGATAACGATTGGAGAACGAACAATGAGAAGGGCAATATTAATCATCATTTTGATTTTATCAATCTTCCGGCTGGGCGGCTGTGTCGTTATCTCCTGCGAAGAGCACAGGCATGATAGACGCCCACATGCCAAGTGTTCTAAAACGGATTTCATGATTCATGAAGTTCACTTGACTGGTTTCTGAACCGCATAATCAATTTTACATTTCAAGCTGATCCGGCGTCGCCTGTTCCATATCTAAGTATACATAGTAGTTGTAATTCCACAACGGATGGGTGCTCGCGTAGTATACTGTCATAAATTCAAGAGGTTCCCGGTTTTTGTC